>JBAWZG010000023.1:0-28851 GCA_037143155.1 Bacteroidia bacterium | reverse complement strand
TGATTCCGATTTTGTGCGGAATCTTCGTCATCGAAAATCTTTCAGTAGTCATTCAGGTGGGTTATTTTAAATATACCAGAAGAAAATATGGCGAAGGCCGAAGGATTTTCCTGATGAGCCCGATCCATCATCATTTTCAGAAACAGGGAATTCCTGAACCAAAAATTGTAACACGCTTTTGGATCATCGGAATTATTCTGGCGGTGTTAACAATTGTGACGTTGAAGATGAGATAGAGGCCCCCTTCTAATTCCCCCGAAGGGGGAAGGCTGGGCTACCGAAATTAAAGAATTAAAGCTCCGGAGCAGCGAAAAAAAATGTGTGAACGAAAAATATAAATAAACCCGATTTTAAAGCCCCCTCTTTTGGAGGGGGTTTGGGGGAGGCTTGAAATGAACAAACGTGCCGTCATATTGGGAGCCGCAGAAAGCGGAGTTGGTGCAGCCATCCTGGCCCGCAAACAGGGTTATGACGTGTTCGTTTCAGATTTTGGGACAATCAAGGAGAAATATAAAGAGGAACTGATCCATCGTGATTTTGTCTTTGAAGAAGGTCGACATTCCGAAGAAAAAATAGTCAATGCCGATGTGGTGATTAAAAGCCCGGGCATTCCGGATAAAGCACCAATCATTGTCAAGCTGAAAGAAAAAGGGATTCCGGTAATATCTGAAATCGAGTTTGCCGGAAGGTACACTTCGGCAAAAAAGGTTTGTATCACCGGAAGCAACGGAAAAACAACGACCACCTTGCTGATCTATCATATTTTTCAGAAAGCAGGTTTGAACGTCGGTTTGGCAGGAAATGTTGGTCAAAGCATGGCCTGGCAGGTTGCCGAAAACGATTTCGATTATTATGTGATTGAGCTGAGCAGTTTCCAACTCGATGGAATGATCGATTTTAAAGCTGACATCGCCATCATGCTGAACATCACGCCGGACCATTTGGACCGGTACGATTACAAAATGCAGAATTACGTGGATTCGAAATTCAGGATCGCACAAAACCAGACTGCTGACGATGTTTTTATTTACTGCACCGACGATCCGGTGGTCAGGGAAGAAATGTCGAAACGGAAGCTGGCAGCCAAATGTATTCCGTTCGGTCTGAGTACACCGCCAACCGAAGGAGCCGGAATTACAGAGAACAAAATGATTATTAACTGGGAACAAAATATTTTCACTATGTCAATTTTAGATATCGCATTACAGGGAAATCACAATACCTACAACTCAATGGCTGCAGGTATTTCAGGAATGGTAGTCAATATCAGGAGCGAAAAAATTCGTGAGAGCCTGGCCGACTTTAAAGGAGTTGAACACCGCCTCGAACGTTTTTTGAAAGTTCATGGTATAGAGTTCATCAACGATTCAAAAGCGACCAACATCAACTCGACCTGGTATGCGCTTGAAAGTATGACCCAGAAAACGGTCTGGATTGTGGGTGGAATCGACAAGGGAAACGACTATTCGCAATTGGTTGACCTGGTAAAAGCCAAGGTTAAAGCGATCGTATGCCTGGGAATTGACAATTCGAAGATTCTGCAAGCGTTTAAGCATTTAGGAATCGATATGGTCGAGACACAATCTATGGAAGATGCGGTGCGTTCGTCCTATTATCTGGCAAAAAAGGGCGAAACAGTGCTGCTTTCGCCGGCCTGTGCAAGTTTCGATTTGTTCGAGAATTACGAAGACCGTGGTCATCAGTTTAAACAATCGGTAAGAGAATTATAAAATGACGATAAAACTGGCTAAAATATTTAAAGGAGACCTGACGCTTTGGGTTATACTGATATTTTTATCATTGATTTCACTGGTTATTGTGTACAGTGCCACCGGCAAGCTCGCATATCGCGAGGCTGGCGGGGACACCATGCATTACCTGGTCCGTCAGATAGCTTTTATTCTGCTCGGCTTTGGAATTATGCTCCTTGCAGTCAATGTTGTTCCGGTTGTGGTATATTTTAAGCTGTCTCCCCTTCTAATAGGAATTACCATCTTAACTTTAATCTTAGCAATTATTCAATACAAGATGACAGGAAATGCCAACAAGGAAACTTCCCGCTCGTTGACTATGCCATTTTTCAGCTTTCAGCCGGCTGAACTGGCAAAAATCTCACTGATCATGTATGCCTCACGCCTGTTATCGAAAGCGCAACGAACTGAGGAAGAGCTAAAAATCGCATTTTACTGGATAACCGGGGTATCCGGATTTGTTTGCTTCCTGGTTTTCATGAGTAATTTCTCAACCGCCGCACTCATCTTTTTCACCATCATGATTTTAATGCTGATTGCCCGGGTAAGCTACAAATACATTTTATCGTTGGTTGGAATAGGCATTCTTGCAGTTGTATTAATTTATACCGCTGCCACTGTTTTCCCGGGCAGTATTGGAAAGATAGGACGCGTCGCAACGGTAAAGGGAAGAATCGATGATTTTGTTCATGGCGACAACAATTCGGCTGTTGGAACCACGCAGGCCGAATATGCCCGACTGGCCGTTTTTGAAGGTGGAACATTCGGAAAAGGACCCGGAAACAGCGAAGTTAGTAACTATATGGAAGCAGGATATAACGATTTTATCTATGCCATTTTTATTGAAGAATATGGTTTTATAGGAGGGGCATTCCTGGCAATGCTATACTTGATTTTATTGTTCCGTGGAGTGATTATCGTTCGTCGCTGCGACCGCACTTTTCCTGCATTTATGGTCAGCGGATTAGTTCTCCTGATGACCTTTCAGGCGTTCATCAATATGGCCGTTTCAGTCGGGGCAGTTCCGGTAACCGGACAACCATTGCCTTGGGTAAGTATGGGAGGTTCGTCGATGTTGTTTACAGCCGCATCGTTCGGAATAATTTTAGCTGTCAGTGCTAACAATCAAAAAAATAAAACTGCAGCCGAAACCTTGGTTGTGGTTGATTCGCCAAACGAAGATCAGGCCATGTAATATGGAAAAGTTAAAAGTTATAATCAGTGGAGGAGGAACCGGAGGACATATCTTTCCGGCCATTTCGATTGCCAACGAGCTGAGGGAAAGACTTCCCGAAACCGATATTTTATTTGTCGGTGCTTTAGGCAAAATGGAAATGGAGCGGGTTCCTGCTGCCGGATACCGCATTGTCGGCTTGCCGGTGATGGGATTTCCGCGGAAGCCTTCTTTCCGGATGATAACTTTTTTTCTGAAGTTGATTCAAAGTTTGTATCTGGCAAGCAAAGTAATTTCAGATTTCAAACCTGATGTGGCAATCGGAGTGGGAGGATTTGCAAGCGGTCCGGTTTTGAAGGCAGCTGTTCGGAAAGGTGTTCCGGCAGTTCTTCAGGAACAAAATTCGTATGCCGGGGTGACCAACAAATTATTGTCCTCGAAAGTGACCAAAATATGTGTGGCTTATCCCAACATGGAAAGGTATTTTCCTACTGAAAAGATTGTTTTGACTGGTAATCCTGTCCGCAAAAACCTGATTGAAACGATTGTAAATAAGGAAGAAGCCCTGGAGTATTTCAAGCTGGATTCAAAGAAACAAGTGGTATTGATCGTTGGCGGAAGCCTTGGAGCCCGCACTTTGAACGAAAGTGTGATGGACGATCTGGAGCTGATACGCAAAACGGATGTCCAGATTATCTGGCAAACAGGCAGTTATTATTATCAGGAAATGCTGGTGCGTTTAAGTACAAATTGCCCGGTGAATCTGCTGCCCATGGAATTTGTATCGCGGATGGATCTGGCTTATTCGGTGGCCGATGTGGTTATCTCGAGAGCAGGAGCAGGAACCATTTCGGAGCTTTGCTTATTAGGTAAACCATCGGTTTTGGTTCCATCGCCCAATGTGGCCGAGGACCACCAGACCAAAAATGCGCAGTCTTTAGTTGATAATCAGGCCGCTTTGTTGATAAAAGATGCCGATTCGAAGGCGGGTTTGTTGAAAGAGACCTTTAAATTGCTCGGCGATAAACCGCGCCTGAAAAGCCTTTCAGAAAATATAAAAAAACTGGGCCGGCCCAACGCGGCAAAAGATATTGTGGATGTGATTTTGGAGGTGGTAAGAAAGAAAGACTGCCCCCTACCCGTTCCCCCGAAGGGGGAAAGCCTTGGGGCATTGGGTTAAGGTTGTTTTAAGCCCTGAAAGGGCGAAATATGAATAGCCCCGGGTTTCAACCCGGGGGAAAATATATGTACGAATAATATAAATAAACTCAATTTTTAAGCCCCCTCTTTTGGAGGGGGTTTGGGGGAGGCTAAAATATGCTGAAATTTACCGACATCAAGCAAGTGTATTTCCTGGGAATCGGGGGAATCGGGATGAGCGCTCTGGCACGATATTTTGCGAGCCATGGCATTGCTGTTTCAGGTTACGACCGCACTCCCACCCCACTTACCTTACAACTTGAAAATGAAGGCATCGCCATACATTATACTGACGATCCTTACCTTTTGCCGGCAAAGATGTATATTTCCAATTCGCTGATCGTTTACACTCCGGCTGTTCCGACAACTCATCAGGAATTAAATGCTTTGATTGACCGGGGATTCAATATTCACAAACGCGCGGAAGTTCTCGGAATTATCTGCAACAGCAAACGAACCATCGCCGTTGCCGGAACTCACGGAAAAACTTCGGTATCGACCATGACTGCTCATATTCTGAAAACTTCTGAAATTGGCTGCGCTGCATTTTTGGGAGGAATTTCAAAGAATTACCAGTCCAACCTTCTGCTCGACACCACCGGCAGCGAATGGATTGTCGCCGAGGCCGACGAATTCGACCGGTCATTTCTGCAACTCAAACCCGAACTGGCCGTGATTACATCGATGGATGCGGATCACCTGGACATTTACGGTTCACACGAAAAAGTGATTGAAAGCTTTCAAATGTTTGCCTCTCAGATCAAAGACGAAGGTGCTCTATTATTCAAAAAAGGACTTCCGGTAGGTTTTGAACCAGAAGCAAAATACAGGTCATTTACCTATTCAATTACTGAACCGGCTGATTTTTGCGCCGAAAATATTGAACTGAAAGATGGCTATTATCGATTCGATCTGGTAACACCTGAAATCCGAATCGAAAAATTGGTTTTGAATTACCCGGGTCTCCTGAACGTCGAAAATTCGGTTGCAGCGGCTTCTTTAGCTTTGCTTTCCGGAGTTTCGTCGGAAGAAATACGTCTGGCTCTGGCCAGTTATTCCGGAGTCAACCGGCGATTTGATATTCAATTGAATAACGGAACATTTGTCCTGATTGACGATTATGCGCACCATCCGGAAGAACTTCGGGCAACCATTCAGTCCGTACGTGATATTTACAAAGACCGGACTATAACTGGTGTATTTCAGCCACACCTTTTCAGCCGGACCAAAGATTTTGCCGAAGGATTTGCCCGAAGCCTGGATTTGCTGGATGAAATCGTGTTGCTTGATATCTATCCGGCCCGCGAATTGCCGATGGAAGGGGTCAGTTCAGAATTGATTTTCAATCAAATCAAAAATAAAAATAAAACATTGTGCACGAAAGGTGAATTGCCTGAATTGGCAAGCACATTTAAACCTGGAATTGTGATCATGATGGGTGCCGGCGACATCGACACCCTGGTTGAACCTGTGAAAGAGCAATTATTAAAGTATGAGGATCGTTAAGAAAATATTGGTCATTTTAGCCTGGATATGCTTCACTGCGGCTATCGGATTCACCATTTACTACGCATACAGTGAGTGGATATCAGTTCGATGCCAGTCAGTTGTGGTGAATATCAATCCGAACTCACCACGTTTTCTTGATGAAGACGAAATTGCTACTATGATCGAGAAATCAGGTGAGCCAATTATCGGGCAGCGGCTTTCAGCCATAAACATTAATAAACTTGAAATAAAATTAGGCACATTCACCACTTTAGATAATGTCGAAATCTTCCGGAAAGTGGATTCCAAAGGATTATCGTTTAAAGGAAAATTAGTGATCAGCGTAGACGAACGGACGCCGGTAGTACGTTTTAAAAGTTCAACCGAGGATTATTACATGGATCAGAAAGGTGTCAGAGTCGCAGTTTCCTCCAGATTTGTTGAAAGGATTTTACTGGCTGAAGGCACCATTCCGGACGAAATCACAAAAAAAAGCTTTCTGAAAATGGCCGATTTTGTGAATAAAAATGATTTTTGGAGAGCCCAGATTGAACAGGTTTTTGTTCAGGCAAACGGAGAATTGTTGCTTGTACCTCAGGTTGGCGATTACCTGATCGAATTTGGAACTCCGGATGACTACGAATTGAAATTCAGAAATTTAAGAGCTGTTTACCAGCAGGGATTTAAAAATATTGGTTGGAACAGGTATAAGACCATCAGTGTGAAGTATCGGAACCAGGTTGTTTGTACAAAAAAGTAGATTATGGACAAGAACGGAAAAATTTTTGCAGCAGTTGACATTGGGTCTACCAAGATTGTAGCCCTTGCCGGAACAAAGAACGAGGAAGGTAAAATCCAGATCATCGGGTTGGGACAGAGTGCATCGATGGGTGTCAGCAGGGGTGTGGTATTTAACGTTGACGAGGCATTTGCAGCCATCAGCGAAGCCGTTGGCAAGGCAGAAAAAGATTGTGGTCAGGAAATCGGAGATGTTTTTGTCAACATTTCAGGACAGCAGCTGACCACCATGTCCAGCCTTCAGCAAAAATCGATGGGACGCGATCATAGGGTGACAGAAAATGATGTCAGTCAAATAATGGAACAGGCCCGTCAGATTGACCTGCCGGATGATTCAGCCATTTATCACATCAATCCGGAATATTATACAATCGACGGGAATGACGTATCTGCGAGTCCTGTAGGTGCCATTGGCGAAAAAATGGACGCCAGCTTTAAAATCCATGTTGCACCTGATTCTTATCAACGCAACATTGCCACATGCCTGAAATTAGGTTCAATCAATGTTCACAAAGCAATCCTTGATCCAATTGCTTCTTCCGAGGTGGTGCTGACTGACGATGAAAAAGAATCCGGAGTTGCACTGGTTGACATCGGCGGAGGAACCACTAAAATTTCAATTTTCTACGATGGGGTTTTGTGTTTCACTTCCATGGTTCCGTTTGGAGGAAATGTAATTACAAAAGATATCAAGGAAGGATGTTCGATTACAGTGAAAGAGGCCGAATCGCTGAAGAAACAATTTGGACAGGCCATAGCCGATTTTGCTCCGGAAAACAAGGTAGTAACCATCCAGAGAAACGGATGGGAACCAAAACAAATTTCGTTTAAAAGCCTGGCGCACATCATTCAGGCGCGAATGGAAGAAATTGTTGTTCACTTCTTTTATCAGATCCGCAAATCGGGCTATGCCGATAAGTTGGGAGCCGGCATCGTAATTACCGGAGGGGCTTCATTACTTACCAATCTTGGACAACTCATTAAATTCCACACTGGTTACGATGTACGGATAGGAAAACCCAACCTGAATCTGTTCGTTTTCAGGAAAGATGTTGACGACCCGAAATTTGCCACAGTTTTGGGATTGCTCAAACTCGCCGCCGAAGAAGATGGAGTAATTGGAAAAAAGAGAAAAAAACCGGTAAAAGTAAAATCAGAAGGTCCGGGCTTCATAACTTCTATGAAAACAAAATTTGGACTAAAAGTTAATGATTATCAACAGAAAGTTCAACAAAGTGTCATCGTCTTTTTCGAAGACACTACCGAAGATACCGATATGAATTTAGACAAAACATAATCAAGTTTGCCTTATGATCGATGAACTACTTAATTTTGGATTAGAGCACACAAATTCCTCCATTATCAAGGTAATTGGTGTTGGGGGCGGAGGATGTAATGCCGTCAAAAATATGTTTGAAGAAGGCATTGAGGGAGTAACTTTTTTAGTTTGCAATACCGATGCGCAGGCCATGCGCAACAACCCTGTGCCGGTAAGAATTCAGCTTGGAGTGACCCTTACCGAAGGTCGGGGTGCCGGAAACCTTCCTTCTCAGGGAGAACAGGCTGCCATTGAAAACCTCGACGATATACGAAGCATTCTCGAAGGAAGTACCAAAATGGTATTTATAACTGCCGGAATGGGCGGTGGAACAGGTACCGGTGCCGCTCCGGTTATTGCTCGTCTGGCCCGTGAATTGGACATCCTTACAATCGCAGTAGTGACAATTCCTTCACGGTCTGAAGGACAAAGGCGCTTCAATCAGGCTCTCGAAGGGGTCGAAAAACTGAAAGAGCATGTGGATAGTATGCTGGTCATCAGCAACGAGAAGCTGCATAAAATATACGGAAACCTGCCGGCATCGCAGGCTTTCAAAAAAGCTGACAATATCATCACCACAGCAGTAAAAGGTGTGGCCGAAATTATCACCCTTCACGGTAACATCAACATCGACTTTGCCGATGTCAGCACGGTCATGTCGGGAAGTGAAGTCTTTATCATGGGTACCGGCTACGCTGAAGGACCTGACCGCGCCATGAAGGCAGTTCAGCTGGCACTTGAATCGCCACTGCTCGACAGCAGCAGTATCCGGGGAACAAAAGATATTCTGCTCAATATTATTTCCGGAACCGAAGAAATCACCATGGGCGAAATTGGTGAAATCATCGATTATCTTCAGGAAGAAGCTGGTATGGATGCGACAATCATTTGGGGAAATGGAACCGATCATAAACTGGGGGATCAAATCAGTGTGACCATTATTGCTACCGGATTTGATGTCAATCCAAACCATCTGTTTCAGGAACCCGAAATCATTGAGTTTAATCCCGATGACTCCGGATTTGAAATCAATCTGGATGAAAATAATCTGCTTGAAAGTGTCAGAACAGGCTCGGTTGTAGAACCGAAGTGGGAAACAATGAAACAACCGCTTCAACGGACAGAAAGTACAAAAAAGAAATTGAAAAAAGGCAAAACCAGAATTGACAGTGAATCCAATCCTGAAAATGCGAATGTCGACAGTTGGTTCACCCGGCAGTTTACGAAATTCTTCGAAGAGAAGGATACGCCTATTTCGGAAGATAACAACCAAAAATTATAAACACGAAAAATAAAAGATATGTCAAACGAGATTATGAATTTTGATTTAACTGTAAATACAGGTTCAATCATCAAGGTAATTGGAGTAGGCGGAGGTGGTGGAAACGCCGTAAACCACATGTTTCGGCAAGGAATTCGTGATGTCGATTTTATGGTTTGCAATACTGATGCTCAGGCTTTAATCAACAGTCCGGTACCTTACAAGGTGCAATTGGGTTCATCTTTAACCGAAGGTCGTGGCGCAGGAAATAAACCTGAAACCGGCCGTGATTCGGCAATCGAAAACATTGAGGATGTAAAAAAAGTCCTTCAAAACAATACCAAAATGGTATTTATAACCGCCGGAATGGGTGGTGGTACAGGAACCGGTGCTGCTCCGATTATCGCACAGGCAGCCCGCGAACTCGGAATCCTGACCGTCGGTATTGTCACGATCCCGTTCCGTAACGAAGGACGCCGCAGAATCAAACAGGCTGTTGAAGGTATCGCCGCTCTGGAGTCGCATGTTGACTCGCTTTTGGTGATCAACAACGAACGTATCCGCGAAATGTATGGCGATTCGAAAATATCTGACGCATTTGCGAAGGCCGACAACATATTGACGACTGCTGCCAAGGGAATTGCCGAAATCATAACCGTTCCCGGTTATATCAACGTCGACTTTGCCGATGTCGAAACCGTGATGCGTAACAGTGGCGTGGCCTTGATGGGAACCGGAATTGCTTCCGGACCAAATCGCGCTTTGATTGCCGTTGAAGAAGCTCTGAATTCACCCTTGCTGAATAACAACGACATCATGGGTGCACGAAATATCCTGTTGAATATTACTTCAGGAATTGAAGAAATCACCATGGACGAAATTGGTGACATTACCGATTTTGTTCAGGAAAAAGCCGGAAATTCGGCCGATCTGATCTGGGGAAACGGTGTAGATGAATCGTATGGCGATAAAATATCGGTCACAATCATTGCAACCGGCTTCAGTACAAGCAGTATTCCTGAAATGGTTATTAATAAAAACCAGGAAAAAACCTACCATACTTTGTTTGATGATACTTCTGACGGCAACCCGACTATAAAAACGGAAACGAGAAAATCTGTGGAAAACGAATTGTACGGATCAAAGAATGTGAAACAAAAAACCTTCGAATTTGATCTGAATATCGGCGGGCACGATGAGTTTGAAGAATTATACGGTACAAACCATTCGAAGAAAGCACAGAGCAGCGAAGAAACTTTACCGGTAGATTTTACGCAAACCACCGAAGAAGCGGTTGACGAACTCGAGAATATACCAGCCTACCGTCGCAAAAATTCGAAATTCTTTGGCTTTAAAAAAAAAGTAGATGAGAAATTTTCCCGCTTTTCGATTGCACCGGATGAAAATAATAATGTAACTTTACGTGACAATAATTCCTATTTGCACGATAACGTAGACTAATTTTAAATCATGAGTTTATTCGAACAAATAAGCAGTGACATTTTAACTGCAATGAAAGCCAGGGAAAAAGAAAAACTCGAAGCTTTGCGGGGAATTAAAAAAGTGATGATCGAAGCCAAATCGGCTGCAGGCTCAACTGGCGAATTAAGCGATCAGGAAGGACTGAAGATTATTCAGAAATTGGCCAAACAGGGAAATGATTCTGCCACCATTTATAAAGATCAAGGACGGAATGATTTATACGAACAGGAAATTTTTCAGGTAAAAGTGTTCGAAGCCTACCTCCCGGTAAAAATGTCGGATACTGAATTAGCTGAAGCCATTCAGTCAATTATTTCTGAAGTTGGTGCAGCAGGAATGAAAGATATGGGAAAAGTGATGGGAATTGCTTCCAAAAAGCTGGCCGGGCTCGCTGATGGGAAAGACATTTCGGACAAAGTGAAAGCGTTGTTAAGCTAAAAATAGAATGTCGGAACTTGAAATCTCAAGTTTTGTGCATTTGGGGTGGAAAAGGAAAGCGGGCAGAGGCCCGCTTTCTAATTTTAGTAAAAGCCCCATCCCCAACCCTTCCCCTCAAGAGAATGGAGATTTGAATCAGCTTGACCTTCTACAATTTTCAGAAAATATATCAGATATTCGTTTCCTTCAAAATCACATCATGCGCTCCGCCTTCGATGATGCTGGTGGACGATACCAGGGTGATTTTGGCATTCTTTTCCAGTTCAGGAATAGTAATGGAACCGCAACTGCACATGGTTGAGATAATTTTTCCCAGGGTAATTTCCAGATTGTCTTTAAGTTTTCCGGCATAAGGAACATAACTGTCAACGCCTTCTTCAAATTTAAGAGACTCGTTTCCTCCATGGTCATATCGTTGCCAGTTGCGTGCACGGTTCGATCCTTCGCCCCAGTATTCTTTCACGTAGCTGCTTCCCACTTTAAGCTTCTTGGTTGGGCTTTCGTCGAAACGTGCGAAGTACCGGCCCATCATGATGAAATCGGCACCCATAGCCAGTGCAAGCACCATATGGTAATCCTGAACAATTCCTCCATCAGAGCAAATCGGAACATAGATGCCGGTTTTTTCAAAGTATTCCTTACGGGCTTCCGCTACTTCAATCAATGCTGTAGCCTGTCCACGGCCAATTCCTTTTTGTTCACGGGTAATACAGATGGATCCACCGCCAATTCCAACTTTCACGAAATCGGCACCTGATTCAACCAAATATAAAAATCCTTCCTTATCAACCACATTTCCGGCACCAACTTTTACCCTGCCATCGTACTTTGTTTTGATGAATTCAATGGTTTCCTTTTGCCATTCCGAAAATCCGTCGGATGAGTCGATGCACAAAATGTCGGCACCGGCTTCAACCAATTGTGGAACCCGTTCAGTATAATCGCGTGTGTTGATTCCCGCGCCAACCAACAGTTTCTTATTGGCATCGAGCATTTCCTCTGGGTTATCGCGGTGTTCGTCGTAGTCTTTCCGGAACACAAAATATTGCAGTTTCTGGTCTTTATCGATTATCGGCAGTGTATTGAGTTTGTGATCCCATATAATATCGTTGGCTTCGGTGAGCGACAGTCCAAGTTCGCCGGTTACCAGTTTGGAGAAAGGAGTCATGAATTCACTGATTTTCATTGCCTCAAGGTCCTTGGTCTCGCGGTAATCGCGGCTGGTGACCATTCCAAGCAATTTTCCGTTGGAAGTTCCGTCTTCAGTAACTCCAATGGTAGAATGACCGGTTCTGGATTTAATCCATAAAACGTCTTTCAGCGTATCGTTGGGCGTAAGGTTTGCATCACTAACAACAAATCCGGCTTTGAATTTCTTTACTTTCCGGACCATATCAACTTGCGATTCGATGGGCTGAGATCCGAAGATAAACGAAAGTCCACCGTTTTTTGCCAGGGCAATGGCCATTTTATCGTCGGATACCGACTGCATGATGGCCGAAACAAATGGAATATTGAGTTCCAATTCCGGAGCTGAGCCCTTTTGATACTTTACAAGCGGCGTTTTTAATGAGACATTTTGCGGATAACATGCTTTGGTCGATAAACCTGGAATCAATAAATATTCATTAAAAGTCCTGGAAACGTGGTTGAAGTACCGTGCCATATATTCGTCTTTAAAATGAAAAACTGAGCAAATTTAAATAAAATCAGTGAACAGTGATGATAAAAAAAAGCGGGTTGATAGCCCGCTTTTTTCCTGTATGATTCGATTAATAGAATTTCGATCGTTTGTCGACGATGTCGACCACCTTCTTGATTGATTCGAACACCTGCGAACCAGCCCTGCTATTCAAGGCTTGTGCCAGACGGTTCTTTTCACCTTTCAAATCTGTATTCGGATTAGTTTTAACCGAGGTAATCTTAGTCAGATAAACACCATTATTACCTTGTACAGGCTCTGATATTTTACCTTCTGCCAGATTACTGACGGTTCCGATTACGGCGGGCTCGAATCCAATGGATGGAATTGAGAAGCTTGTAAAGTTAACTCCTGCGGCTTCTTTCACCTCTCCTGAAACTTTAGAAGCAACACCAGCCAAATCGGATTGTCCTGAAGCAGCATTCTTTAACTTATCGGCAAGCAACTGTGCTTTTTTGTCCTTGCGAACTACAAGCTCGACTTTAGTTTTTGCCTGTTCAAACGTAGAAGGACCTTCTTCAGTAACCTCAGTTAACGATCCGATCACGAATTTATTTCCAAATTCAAAAATCGTTGAGTTTTCATTGTTGACCAGAATCTTGCCATTTTCTGAATTGAAGGCAGCCTTAACTAAAGATCGTGACGATTCCAAACCTGGGACATCCTGATCGTTTTCTTTCAGTGAGGCAATTTTCTTATCCAGTTTCTGACTCAATACCGCTTTATTGAAAGCATCAACTGTTTGGTTTTCGCTGGCAAATTTGCTGGTTTCAGAATATACCTTTTGATAAGTTTCGGTACTTGGTTCCACTTTTCTTGACAAAGTGGCAATACGAACCATATTTGTTTCTTTTCCTTTTTTGGTTGGTTTAATCAGGTGATAACCAAAACGTGTGGCAACAACATAAAGTTTGTTGATTTCACCGGTAAATGCAGCGTCTTCAAATTCAGGAACCATTTGCTTGCGTTTGAACCATCCCAAATCGCCGCCTTTAATTTTAGAACCCGGATCTTCGGAATATTTCCTGGCCATAACAGCAAAATCGGCACCTAATTCGATGATCTTTTTCAAACTGTCTACCAAGGCCTTTGCTTTGTCAGCGCTGCCAATTGTCTGAGGATTGATCAGAATGTGACTTGCCTGAACTGAATCTGGCATCAATTTGAACTGATCAATCTTTGCTAATTTGTATTCATTATTCTCGAAATATGGTCCGTAGAAATCTCCTTGCTGGGCGTTAAAAGCCCATTCACCAATCTTAGCCGGAAGCTCCGATTTTTTATAATAAGATGCATCAAACGGAGTTTCAGAATTTACAGTCACATATTGCTTGTTGTCGGCAACCGATCCAAATTCCTGCTTGCTGTCAACAACCCATTTCTGAGTAGCAGCATTATCAGCAGCTGAAGGAAGAACTTCGAAGGTGACGTATTCAATTTTTCTTCCTTTTTCCTGCTTGTACTCATCTTTGTGCTTATTGTAATATTCTTTCAGGTCGCTGTCTGAAACGGTAACTGTTGCATCAGTTACTGTGGAATAAGCAAGCATGACATACTGAAAATTAACACTTTTACTTTTTTCTGCCAGGCTTTTTTTAGCTTCATCCGAAGTCACATACAATCCTTTTGAAACCAGGTTGTTGTATTTCGTACGAAGTTTGTCCTGTTTGATCTGATTTTCGATGTACAACCAGTATGATTTCTGCTGTGGAGTAGCATTGGTTTCCAACGATTTCAGAAACTTGATAATATTTGATTTGTCTACCTGACCGGTCTTTGGGTCTTTAAACAACTGCTGTATAATCTGATGAGGATTATTTCCCTGTACCAAATCGAAAAGTTCGTCTGAACTAACGGTAAGGCCAAGGTTCTCGGTTGCTTTGCCAATGATATTTTCCTGAAGATATTCCTGCCAAACCTGTTCGCGAATCTGTTCCCAGGTTTTCTCGTCAATAGAAGTTTTTTGGGAATTCATTTTGTAAATCTCCGAAAGCTCTTCAACTTTCTTTTGAAAATCGGGATATTGAACTGATTCACCATCTATTTCAGCGATTTTCATCTGACTGGGTTTCATCAATTTACTCCCTGAATTGAGCATGTCGCCCAAAATGAATGCGCCTAAGGCAAGACCGATTACAATCGCAATCATCAAACTGCCGCGATTCCTTATGTTCTGTAAAGTAGCCATTAATTTGGATTTATTTTATTGGATTTGTTCGATTCAAAATTTCGTGGGACGAAGATAATAATTTTCAATATTAATCCTATAAATCAGTTTTTATTTTAGTTATTGTCCAATATTTTAAGGTGTACCAACTCGATCTTGGTACTGGTGGCTTTCAGTATCTTAAACCTGTATCGTCCAATTGTAATCACGGTGTTAATTTTAGGAATGCTTTCGTAATTGGAAAGAATAAAACCGGCCAATGTTTCAAAATTTTCATTCTCCGGAAATTCCAGGTTGAAATTTTCGTTCAGCTCATCCAGTTCCAAACGGCCTGAGAACACATATTCAGTGGCAGAGATTTGTTTCTTAATCAGGTCAATGGTGTCGTGCTCGTCCTCAATCTCACCGAATATCTCCTCCAGAATATCTTCGCTGGTTACCATTCCTGAAGTTCCCCCGAACTCGTCAACAACAATAGCCATACTGAGGCGCTGCTGGATAAACTGGCTCAGCAATTTGCTGGCTGACATCGTTTCCGGAACGATTAAAACTTTGAGAAGATTGGATTTGATTGCTTTGGGGTTGGTGAAAAACACAGAATGATGAACGTATCCAATGATATTGTCGGTATTCTCCGAATAAAATAAGATGCGCGAGTAGCCGGTTTCAATGAATTTCTGGCGAAGTTCCTCATCGGTTGAATCAATATCGAGTGCCACAATTTCAGTTCGTGGAACCATAATCTCACGGAGTTTAACCTTTGAGAAATCGAGCGCATTCCGGAAAAGCTTTACTTCATTGTCTATTTCCTGATTGGTTTGAGATGTATTGCTGTTTTCGGGTTCCTTTACGAAATGGTCCAAATCAATCCGGCTAAAGACAATCTTTTCGTTGACATCTTTTATGGTTTCGTTCATGAATACTTTCAGCAAAAACTTTGAAATCCAAATGGCCATTCTGGTCACCGGAAAGAAAAGAAAATAAAAAAAAGCAATCGGTATCGTAAAGAACTTCAATACAGCATTTGGATTGATCCTGAAAAGCATTTTAGGCAGATACTCTGCGGTAGCCAGTATGATCAAGGTTGAAATAATCGTTTGAAGCAACAGAATAAGCAGGTTGGAATGAATGTAAATCTGCATAAGCGGTTCGAGCAGACTTGCAAAACAAAGGCCATAGATAACCAGGGCAACATTATTACCAACCAGCATAGTGGCTATAAATTGCCCGGGATTTTGCGTGTAAAGCGAAATAAGGCTGGAATGAATGACACTTTGCTTCTTATCCAATTCAAGCCGTAACCGGTTGGCCGAGATGAACGCAATTTCCATTCCGGAAAAAAACGCCGAAAATACCATCGTAACCAATATGATCAGAAGCATATTCATAGAGAATTCCCTTATTTATTGACCGTTACGTAAAGATGGCCCTTCGGATTCTTGATTTCATATTTGGAAAAATCCTGATTGGATTCAAATCCAATACCGGTAATAATCTGATCTTTCCGAATGATTTTGACGAACTGATCAGAAAATATTTTTTCCTTTTTGGTATCCCAGACCAGAAATTCTGTTTTCAGGGTATCCCCTTTCAAATTTACGGCAATGACGTTGTTTTTCGCTTCCCACCGTTGATCCGAATCAAAATTCTTTGCGTATTCAGCGGTTATGCTCGAAACAATATTCATCTTGGCATCAAACTTTTCGATTTTCACCCCTTTCGGAAATTCGGTATAGGGTTCTTTTTCTGCATCATGTCTGATCAATTCGGGAGTATGCATTTTAAAACGCATCACCGTTGAGTCCGAAAAAAGCATTTCATACCCATTGGCTGTAATGCTTGGTAATTCCTCGGAACTTGTTAAAGTTTTAATCTTGGCAATTTCGTTTTCGCAGGAGATGAACAAAAGGGGACAGAGTATGAAAACCATGGCAAAAGGGAACTTTGGAACCAACAACTTTGCTGTTCCTCCTCTAAGTCTGTATGTCTTTAAAGTAGCCTTCATTTCCTTTAAATGAAGCAATTTAATTTTCCCATGACTATTTTTCCAATGGTTAAAGCTAAGTATAAAACATGATTAAATGAAAAGCGGCTGTCTCAAAAGTCACCGACCGCGTCATCCTGAACTTGTTTCAGGATCAAAAACTCATTTATGTCAGACCCCGATCCCGAATGCTCGGGACGGGGTGACGGTTTCAGCGGGTATTTTGACTTTTTAGACAGCCTATTTTATTGGCAGTTCAATTGCACTATGTTATTAATCAAACTTGCGTTTCATAAACCAGTAATCAAACAGATTCAGGTAAACACTCATTTTTACGTAATTGTTTTTCGCCAGATTATAGTCGGTTGTTCCCTGTTTTCCGAATTCAAATGCAAAGTTAGCGGTAGATTTAGATTTTGGGAATGGAATACCTGCTCCAAAACTTACGCCAAATTCTTTAATCTGATGCTTGGGCGCATTTGCATCGGTTGATTTTGGATCTGCCAGTTGCAGATATGAGTTTTCCAGATGAACCCCGGCACGGTATTTAATTCGTTTCACATAACTGCGTATTGAAAATGCTTCCGGGGTATATTCAAATCCGGCTGAAATGCGACTCTGATTCGTCAGAAGTTCATTCTGCGATCCGAAAAAAGTCGACTTGCTCCATCCGGCATAATAATAATCCGCATTAATTTCAAGCTTATTCAGTTTATTGTATGAAAGCCCAACACCAAAGGTTGACGGCAGCAAAATGGTACCCTTCCGTTCAGGAATCGAATCACCTCCGATGACAGAACTTACAACGGTTGTACCATTTGACATTGACTTGTATGTAAATAAACTATGTAAGGCGTTAAAATTGGATTGGTTCTCAAAAGTTACCCCAAGTGTCAGAAACTGATTTTTTTTGAGCTTAAAGTCATATTGGAGACCGTAGTTGAGTGTGAAATCACTGAGCCGGGTGCTTTCAACTCTTGAAAGATAGTAGAGTGTTGCATCAGAATAGGTAACCACGGTGTTTTGATTCAGTCGTCCAAAAATGTAATTCAGATTGGCACCAAGCGATAAGCCTTTAATTGGCATCACCGATAAACCAAAGAATGATTTTGTAGAGCTTCCTTCTCCGGTATAGTTGTGATAAACAGTCCCAACACCTGCAACTTCTTGATTAAAAATCTCTTCATACCCCATGTCAGAAAAAGGCTGAAGCCCCATTGCTGCACCTATCCATTTGTTTATTGGGAAACTGAGTGAAAGGTACCTGAAATTAATGTCTTTAGCATTCATCGTTCCTGAATTGCTTTTGTATTTCGAGCTTGTTCCGTCAAGTCCAAAGTCAAAAACGAACGATAAACTGTCAATGGCATTGTAAGAAGCCGGATTGGACGAGTTGGTCTGAACTTCGTGCCGGCTTCCGAGCGATGCCCCTCCCATGGCCGAAGTACGGCCAAAACTGTAATGGCTTAAAACTCCTAACCCAAATCTGGAGAATGGAGAAGTTGTGTTGTTGTTGTTTAAGTCTTGTTGCGCAAAGCCAGATAATCCACAGAGTATCAAACCTATCACGACTGATAGAGCATTATTTCTTTTTAGCATTGTATTCCAGGATCCTGTTTAAACCAATCAAGGTGATATTAAAGTGTACAAATATGGAATAATTTAATTTTCTATCAAAAAAATTAGAATCACCCCCGGTCATAATGATTTGTAAATTTTGGTAATTTCTGTTAAATAAATCAATGGTTCCGTTCATTTCAAATACGATTCCGTTTTGAACTCCGGCACGGATGGCCTCCATCGTATTTCTTCCAATCATCTGAATATCATCATCATATTCCACCAGTGGCAACTTGCCGGTAAACTGATTCAGTGCTTTAAACCGCATCTCAAGTCCGGGAGAAATGTTTCCACCAACAAATTGATTCTTTTCTGAAACCAGATCATAGGTGATGGCAGTACCGGCATCAATGATTAAAAGATTTTGATCAGGAAAAAGCTCGTTTGCACCCACTGCTGCAGCAAGCCTGTCTTTTCCAAGAGTTTCTGGAGTCTCGTAGACATTTTCGATCGGAAGTTTGGTCAGATGGTCAAGTTCAATGAAAAATTCAAAATTTCCGGATAAAAATTGGATGATTTCCGGATCAACAGCTTTTACAGCCGAAAGTATGGCTTTGTTTAGTTGTGGATGCTCATCTTTTAACATCTGCAAATGAGCAATAGTCAAATGATCAATCGGCACATTAAACATCAAGTCGTGCTGATTAAACAAAGCGATCTTTGTCCGGCTGTTTCCAATATCTATTACGAGGTTTATCAAGGACTAATCTTCTATTCGTTGACTGATATCCAAAGCACTCACTGAATGGGTAAGCGCCCCGATCGAAATAAAATCAACCCCGGTTGCTGCAACTTCGCGCAAGCGTTCGAGTGTGATATTTCCTGAAGCTTCTACTTTTGTCCGGCCTGCAATCAATATGACCGCCTTGCGCATGGTTTCGATGTTCATATTATCGAGCATGATGATGTCCACTTTGGAATCAATGGCTTCCTGAACCTGTTCAAGCGTGGTGGTTTCAACTTCAATCTTGATTCCGTGATCGATGTTGCCGCGAACCGCTTTTACCGCAGCTGTGATTCCACCAGCCACTTCAATGTGATTATCTTTGATCATGGCCATATCATGAAGTCCATGACGGTGATTGCTGGCACCTCCGGTCTTCACCGCATATTTATCCAATTTATTAAAACCTGGCAACGTTTTTCGGGTATCCAGAATCACTGTCTGGAAATCCTTAACCTCATGGGCATATTTTGCCGACATGGTGGCAATTCCGGATAAACGCTGCAAAAAATTAAGCGCAGTGCGCTCACCTGTCAACAATGCGCGGTATGATCCTTCAAACTCAACCAATACATCGCCACTTTTTACTTTGTCTCCTTCAAGAACCAACTCGTTCCAAATCAAGTCAGGATCGAGTTTTCGAAAAACCATTTTGGCAACAGGAAGTCCGGCAACCACCCCATCGGCCTTTGCAACCATTTTGGCTTTACGTCTGATTTCAGCCGGAACAATATTATTGGTGGTTATATCGCCGTCACCTACGTCGTCTGCCAAGGCAATTTCGATAAGTTTGCGAGCTGCTTTTAATGCGTGTTTGTTCATTTTTTAGTTTCTGATTTCCTGAAATTTAAAATGTTGATCTTTTTGCTGAATCAGGTGCATACATAAAGTAGTGTCTTCATCCTGATAATCTTCCCGGATATGACCACCGCGGCTTTCAGTTCGAATTAAGGCCGATTCGCAAATTAGCGTACAAATATCAGTAATATGTTTGATTTTTAATAGATTGTATTCGTCAATTTTCTCAGGCAGTTGCTTCTTGATGGAGTTGAGTTCTTCAATAGCTTCGCTGAGTTTTTCTCCTGAACGGACAATACCAGCCTTTTTGCTCATCAGCGACGCGATCCGGTTTTTGATTTCCAGAAAGTGATTTTCGTTCTCAGCATCAACACGAATCCTGTTTATTTCAGGCACATCCGCTGAAATACATTCCTCCTGAGTGGCTTTTTCAGCAGCCCTTTTTCCGAAGACCAAACATTCGAGCAGTGAATTGCTTGCCAATCGGTTAGCTCCCATTACGCCGGTTGATGCCACTTCTCCACAGGCAAAAAGTCCCTTGATATTGGTTTCACCGTACAAATCGGTCTGAATTCCACCCACCATGTAATGAGCCGCCGGAGAAATCGGAAGTAGGTCGGTCGTAATGTCGATGTTATATTTGAGTAAAGTTTGGTAAATGGTTGAAAACCTTTTTTTAATCAATTCCGCATTGAGGTGTTTTAAGCTCAGGTAAACGAAATCAGTCTGATGCATTTGCAACTGCCTATGAATGGCAAAGGCAACTACGTCGCGGGGAGCAAGTTCCGCAAGCGGATGAATCTCCAGCATAAACCGTTCTCCTTCCTGATTAAGCAGCCAGGCTCCTTCGCCTCGCACAGCTTCACTGATCAGAAATGCATCCTCACCAGGAATATACAGGGCCGAAGGATGGAATTGAATAAACTCGATATCGGCTAATTTGGCTCCGGCATGGTAAGCCAGGGCAATTCCGTCACCGGTGGCTGTATGTGGGTTTGTAGACCGGTCGTATATCCGCGATAATCCACCGGTTGCAATAATTGTGGCTTTCGATCTGAAAATCACGTTTTCACCGCTCACAAAATCGAATGCCTGAACCCCGGTACATCTCTGATTTTCAACCAGAAGTTCTACCACTGTGGTATATTCGAAAGGGATGATGTTGCTCTGTTCCTGAACCTTTTTCAGCATAAAACAAGTTAGCCCTTTTCCGGTTGCATCGCCCCCGGCATGAAGAATTCGTCGCTTGCTGTGACCACCTTCCAATCCAAGAAAATATTTTCCGTTTTCCTGATCGAATTGCATCCCCATTTCAATAATTTGCTGAACACATTCTTGTCCTTCCGAGACCAGAATTTTAACGGCATCCAGGTCGCAAAGGCCGCGGCCGGCAACCAAGGTGTCCTGAATATGTGATTCAACTGAATCATCTTTATCAGTCACAACCGCAATTCCGCCTTGCGCGTAATAAGAATTACTGATGTCGAGCTGCGATTTGGTAATGATGGCAACACTTCCGTATTTCGAAGCGTGAAATGCTGCAGTCAAACCGGCCAAACCGCTTCCTACAACAAGGATGTCAAATTCTTTAATTTCAATGGAATGTCGATCAGCCATCAGAAGTTTATTTTCTTACAAGGGCGCAAAGGTACAAAAACCGATCAACAGGAGTATGACATACAGCATTTTGTTTATTTGATCAGGTTGATTTCTTAAATTCGAGCATAAATCCACTCCCATGTATATTCCGGATTTCAACTGAAGGATCATCGGCAAACAGTTTCCGGAGTTTGGTTAGGTAAACGTCCATACTACGGGCAGTGAAATAACCATCATCGCCCCAGATTTTCTTTAGTGCAGCTTCGCGTGGCAACAGTTCGTTCCGATTGTCGTAAAGCATTTTCAGCAACTCGGCTTCTTTTGGCGAAAGATGCTGTTTTGAACCGTTGTGTTCGAGGATGCGAAGTTTAAAATCGAAGAAATAGCTTCCAATCTGGTAGTAATCTGATTCTTTTACCGAATTGCCTGACTGCCTTTTCAGGATCGCTTTGAGTTTAAAAATCAGTACTTCGGTGTCGAATGGTTTGGTAATGTAATCGTCGGCACCTATTTTATAGCCTTTCAATACATCTTCCCTCAGGTTTTTGGCAGTCAGGAAAAGAATGGGAACATCTGAATTTTGCTTCCTGATTTCTGCACCAATAGTAAAACCGTCGATATGGGGCAGCATCACATCCAAAATGCAGATATCAAAATCCGATTTTCTGAACTGATCCAGTGCATATTTTCCATCATCAACCCATTCCACTTCAAAATCATGAATTTCGAGGTACGATTTTAATACCGCTCCAAAGCTGAGATCGTCTTCAACCAGGAATATGTGGGGTTTTGTATTCATTTTTCAGAAAGTATTAATGTTGAAAATATTGAAGGACTGATGGATTGGACTGATAACCTGACATTTTAATTTTCCCCATTTTCCAAATTCATTTTCTTTTTTTCTCACACAGATAATTTCAATTTTGAAGGCCAATTCTGTTCCGTCCGAAAGAAGGTTGTAGCCCTGAAAAAGGCTTTTCGTCGGACGGATTTCTTCATTTTTTCGTCAACCCGGGGTGACGTTCGTTCCTCACTTGCCCCGGGCTATTGAAATTTTGCCCCTTCAGGGCAACGATCTATTAATCAGCGATATTCAAAGCCTTCCCCCTGCGGGGGAACGGGAAAGGGGCTTTATTCCCTCACAAATGGAATAAAGACTTCAAAGCGGCTGCCTTTACCTAATTCGCTTTGTACACTGATGTTTCCGCGATTAGCTTCCAAAACAGCTTTCACATAACTGAGGCCCAATCCAAATCCTTTTACATTGTGGATGTTTCCGCTGGCCTGCCGGTAAAAGCGTTCAAAGATATGACTTTGTACCGCTTTACTCATTCCTATTCCTTTGTCGGTGACAGTTATCAGAACTCCTTTGTTCGTATTTCGGGTCGAAATGCTGATTTCGGGCGCATCCGGCGAATACTTGTTGGCATTGTCGAGCAGATTATAAATCAAATTTGCAAAGTGACTTGGATCACTTGTAGCAATTGGGTTAGTTGCCAGGAACTCATTTCTGATAGTACCACCTTTTTTCTCCACCTGAAGCACAATACTTCGAATTGCATCTTCAATTACATCGTGCAGATTGAATGCCTCCCATTTAAATTCAAAATCTTTTTTATCGAGTCGGGCAATGGTCAGAATGTCTTCAACCTGACGGTTCATTCGGGTATTTTCCTTTTTAATCATTTCGATATAATACCTGATCCGCTCCGGATTCTCAATGATTTTCTGATTATTGATGGAGTCGGCTGCCACTGAAATGGTTGCCAGTGGCGTTTTGAATTCGTGGGTCATGTTGTTGATGAAATCCGACTTCATCTCCGAAATTTTCTTTTGTTTCAGAATAAAATAAATACTGACCCCAAACGTAACCAGAACGATAATTGAAAAGATCAGCGAAATGAGCAGCAGCCAGTTCAGGGTTTTATAGATGAACGAATCTTTCTCAGGAAAATAAACAGCCAAACGGATATTTTTCTGAATAATATCGTTCGGAAACAAGTTTACTTTGTAGGTGGTTCTTGCCAGAAGCAATGAATCAGCGTTTTGAGTTTTCTGTGAAATGGCTGAATCTTTCAAGATGCCAAATTCATAAGGGACAGGAATATTGCGGTTTTCGAGTTCTTTTTTTAACAGCTCATTCACATGTTCAAGCGGAATTTCATTCTCTTCCCATGCAGTAATTTCCTGAACAACTTTATTGGCAACACCTTTCAGTCGGTGGGTTTTCACTTCAATGCGGTGCCTCAGACCTGAAACGGAATCTTTCCACTCACCAGATTGCCCCACCAGCGAATCGAATTTTTCGATCCCATGTGCATAGGCTGAATCCAGATTCACCACCAGACTGTCGGTATTGAAAACTAATATTTTGTCCTCATGACCTTTCCGCTTGTTGCCGGATTTGGTCGTTATTTGATATTGAAATCCATTTTTTCTTTTCCCGGATTGAACAATCATTTCGATTTGCCGGGGAGATTGATTTTTAGATGGCTTGAATTTATTATTCCGGGTTTGGGCAAAATTGCGAATTCCTGGAGGTGGTGGAGGTGGAGGCGGAAAAGAGCCCAATCCTTTAACATGAGTGGTATCGTCAAATGCAAAGCGATTGATCATCCCGAAATCCTGAAGGTTTTCCAGGCGGTTGGTGGTACTGGCAAGAGCTTCGTTCACGCTCCGGTCGAACAATTCATTCCTGACCCGGATGGCATTGTTCATCCAAACCAGTTGAATAATGATGATTCCGACAATCGAAATTCCCATTAATGCGATTAATCCGGTGATGATTTTTTTGTTCATGACTCAAAGATAATGATTAAATACTGTACTGACAGGAGTTTAACTTTTCCTTAACAGAATTTAACCCGGCATTAACTCACTGATTGGGAAAGCTTCATGTATCTTTGTTTGAAGATAATATGAACTAAAATTTTAACACCATGAAACACAAATTGACAATATTTGGAATGGCTGGACTTGCAGCAATGCTTTTTACATCACCGACATATTCGCAATCGAAAAGCGGTGAAAAAGAAACATCAACACCCCGTCACATCAAGATGATTAAAATTGAAAACGGTAAAACAACAAAATTGGACACCCTTGTTGCCGGAAATGACGTTTTTATCTTTAATGGCGACACCGTTGGAGGCAAAGAATTAGGCAAACACATTAATCCTTCAGGTTTTGATGATATGGAACACAAAAGTATAATTGTCCGGAAAATGATTAAAGACGGAGAAAATGAACAAATGTTCATTATGAAAGGACCAGATACCGAACATTGCCCACCAATGCCACCTCATATGATGATGTGGAAAGGGCAACATACCGGCCGCGTGATCGATTTGAACGATCCGAATATTACTTCATTCAAAATCAAAGATTTGAAGGGCGGTCTTGAAAAAATTGAGATTATCCGAAAGAAATCTACTGAGCCCGAAGAAACAACTTTTGATTTTCAGGGTGACGACCAATTAATGCCACCGCCGCCGCCGCCTCTGCCACCCGGAAGTCCTGCAACTCCGGAAAAAATCAGGGAATATAACGATGGCAAGGAAAACATTAAAATCATTGAAAAATCTACCAAGGTTGATGGAAAAGACGGCAAGGAAATAAAGGTTGAAGTTGAATCAAAAGAAACAAAATAGTAACCTCGTCGTGCAGATTTGAACAAGAGAACAATTAAACAGAAAAACAGCAGAAAGGTCGGATTTTTTATCCGGCCTTTTTTTATCGATTGATTTTGATGAAGTTATACTGAAATTCCAAAATATTAATTATAGAAAATTACTGTTTTGAAAACCTTTCTTCATCTTAATTGTAATTAAAGACAAATACATCTTTAATTATAACGATGAAAGTTTTTAAAAGGAATTCCAAACATCTGAAGCACTTTGCTTTTTTTGCTGTAATAATGCTTGTCATGCCGTTTCAAAATATGGCACAAATTCAGGGAAAATATCATGACGGTAAAAACGAACCCATTTTATTTGCGACAATTCTCCTGATCAATCAGAGCGACTCCTCGGTAGTTACCGGCATCCAGGGATCGGATGTTGGTACTTTTAGCATTACCAATTTCAAACCCGGGAAATACCTGATCAAAGCCAGTGCCGTTGGGTATAAAACCGTCGTCTCTGCTCCATTTGAGATTACCAGTTCGAAGGAACACATCCATATCGATCCGTTGATTGCCGAAGAAGATGTTACACATTTAGATGAAGTAAGTGTGGTGGCTAAAAAGCCGATATATGAACAGCAAATCGACCGTCTGGTCATTAACGTTGAGAACAGTATTACCTCAACGGGAACTACTGCTCTCGATGTACTGGAAAAGTCTCCTGGAGTTAGTGTAAACCGGCAAAGCGGTATCCTTTCGCTTGGAGGAAAAGATGGTGTTTTAGTGATGATTAATGGAAAGGAGACCCATATGCCTGTAGCGGCAGCTATCGAAATGCTGAACGGAATGAATTCTGAAAATGTCAAAAAAATTGAACTTATCACAACACCACCTTCGAAATATGCTGCCGAAGGTGATGCCGGGATCATCAATATTGTCCTGAAAAAAGATGATGATTTCGGAACCAACGGAACTTATTCACTGGGTGCAGGAATTGGGGTGGACGGAAAATTAAATGGCAGCATTAGCTTAAATCATCATGTGAATAAGGTGAATTATTTTGGCATGTACAGCTCTTCCTATGATAATAGTTCTCAGTCTATCAGTATGGATCGGTTGACCACTGAAAATGGATCGGTTTCTGAAACGAAGTCTAAAAGCTTCAGGGAACCGGTTATGATTTTTCACAATGCCAGGCTCGGTTTTGATTATACGGTCAACAGCAAAACTGTCATTGGAGTTTTGGCATCAGGCTACACCAGTGACTGGGAAATGGATGCGATGAATAAAATTTCATATCTCAAAGATAATCAAGCTACTTCCCTGATTGATCAGAAGATCACCGAATCGAACAAATGGAAAAATTATATGGGCAACTTTAACGTTCAACATTCGTTCAAGGAAGATGAGATTCTGGAATTTAACGCAGATTACCTCCACTATGACGATAGCAATCCTTCTCAATATTTCATTCAACACATGGATGCAACGTCACAACCAACCACTACTGAGAAAATTAATGTCACCAAAGTTACTCCTATAAACGCCCTCGTTGGAAAGCTGGATTATAGCAGACATTTCGGAACAAACATCAAGCTCGAAAGCGGACTTAAATACACAAATTCCAAATTTCAGAACAATGTTAGCGTAGCCAATAAGTTGGCTGATAACTGGATATTTGATCAAAGCCTTACCAATAAATATGATTTAGCAGAAAACATTAGTGCTGCATATTCGTCCTTAAATTATAAATTTGATGAGAAAACAAGTTTGAATGCCGGACTTCGGTATGAATACACCAATACCGTTTTAAATACGGTTTCAGAGTCTGGAGTAATCGATCGGCATTACGGAGAACTTTTCCCCACTTTATATCTTTCACATGATCTGAATAAAGATAACACCCTTCAGGTTTCCTACAGCAGGAGGATTACCCGCCCGACCTACAATGAACTGGCACCGTTTATTTTCTTTCAGACACCCGATACTTATATTGCAGGAAATGTAAACCTTCAACCGTCAATCAGTAACGTTTTTAAAACAGATTATAAATATAAAAGGGTGCTCCTTTCATTGACTTACACGAACGAAGCAAATGCCATTCGCCGGTTTCAGCCCACTCAGGACAAAGTTAAAAATGTACTTTACCTGACATCTCAAAACCTGGATTTGGTAACCACTGCGTCGATGATGCTTTCGTTTCCGCTTAGGATAACCAAATGGTGGAATATTCAGAACAACCTGAACGGTATTGTTCAAAACGTCCATACAAATTATGAAGGTGAAAAACTCGATATCAACTTGAAAAATTTCAGTGCTGATATGATCAATAATTTTAAATTTATAGAAGGATTTACAGGAGAACTTACTGGGGAATATCAATCTCCTGCATTGTCCGGAATTAATAAAAGCAAGGCCCGCGGTTCTGTGTCAATTGGTCTGCAAAAGAAATCCAAAAATGAGAAAAACACCTTCAGCCTGAATTTAAGTGACGTGTTTAAGACAGGTCTATATAGCTTCATAGCCGATGTTCCCAAATTAAATATTCATAATTCGGGAACACTCGATTTTGAGCCGCGCGTTTTGAGATTTACCTATTCACATAACTTTGGGAGCAACAAAGTGAAAGCCGCACGAAAACGCGAAACGGGTTCGGACGAAGAACAAAAACGAGTGCAATAAAAAGTAAGGATCCAATCTTTCGAAAGATTGGATCCTTTTAAATACTTTGGTTCTTGTTTATTCAAAAATATTATTTAGCAATCCTCCGCTGGCTTCTTTCCTGCTGTTGGGCCCAAATGAACTAAGCTGAGCAACCAGTTTACGGATAGGCATCGATTGTAACCATACTTTTCCGCTACCACGAAGGGTGGCCAGAAATAAACCTTCACCGCCAAATACCATCGATTTCAATCCGCCTGCCTGCTGAATGTCAAAATCGATGGATTCTTCGAAACCGACCACACAACCAGTGTCGACACGGAGGGTTTCGTTGTTAAGCTGGCGTTCGATGACAGTACCACCAGCATGAATAAACACCTTCCCATCTCCCTGAAGATTTTGAAGAATAAAGCCTTCGCCTCCAAAAAATCCGGCTCCAAGTTTCTTGTTAAAACGCATGGAAATTTTTGTTCCAAGTGCCGCACACAAAAATGCATCTTTCTGCACGATCAGGCTTCCCTGATGATCCTGAAGATTAATCGGCAGAATAGTTCCGGGATATGGTGCTGCAAAAGCGACGTGTTTCTTGCCCCAGCCCTGATTCGTGAAATGAGTTATGAATAAGGATTCTCCGGTAAGAACGCGGGAACCGGCGGCAAGTAACTTGTCAAATAATCCGGCACGCGGATTGGAGCCATCGCCCATTTTGGTATCAAAACTTATTCCGTCTTCCATGTACAACATGGCTCCGGCTTCGGCAATTACAGTTTCTCCCGGGTCGAGTTCAATTTCTACCAACTGAATGTCGTTACCCACAATTTTGTAATCGATTTCGTGTGATTGCATGAATAGAATTTTTTAGTGAGACTTTCTGTTTCAAATATGTTCGATAAAGTTATGGAATGTTGACTAAACGAACTGCATTTTCCGACCAGAAAGCTTATTTTATCGGTAAACCGTCAGAGAGAAAGTTTAAACTTTCGTGTCGAAACTAACATTTCCCTACCTTTTATTCTAAATATCTGTTTATTTTTGCAACGAACAAAACAGAATCAGATATGTAC
>JBAWZG010000022.1:0-29605 GCA_037143155.1 Bacteroidia bacterium | reverse complement strand
TCGTTTCTGGGTAACATGGAGCGTCCCGATGTTGATCTGATTTCCGGATTGAGCCCAGTTATTGCCATTGAACAGAAAACCACCAACAAAAATCCGCGTTCTACAGTTGGTACGGTAACCGAAATTTACGATTTCCTTCGGCTTTTGTATGCCCGGGCCGGAGAAGCCTTTTCATACAATACCGGCGAAAAGATGGTAAAATATACCGATGATCAGATTTTGTCGCTGATTAAATCTTCGTTCTCCGGAAAGAAAATCCTGATTCTGGCCCCCATGGTCAAAGGACGGAAAGGGCATTACCGTGAACTGTTTGAACAAATCCTGAAAAAAGGCTTCCTAAATGCGCGGATCGATGGGGTGGTGACCGAACTGAAAGCCGCCATGCGGCTCGACCGGTACAAAAATCACTTCATCGAAATTGTAATTGACCGTTTGCTGGTTGACGAAGCCAGCGACAAACGCCTGCACGATTCACTTCAGATTGCCATGAAAAATGGGCATGGAATCTGCATGATTCTCGATCACGACACTCAGGAAGCCAAGTATTACAGCCGGCAGCTGATGTGCCCGACAACCGGGATTTCTTATAACGAACCGGCACCACATAATTTTTCGTTTAACTCGCCACAAGGAGCCTGTCCGAAATGCAACGGACTGGGAATGATCAGCGAAATTGATCTCGAGAAAATCGTTCCGGATAATACAAAAAATATACTGAACGGCGGGATTGCCGCACTTGGTGCGCATAAAAATACACTGGTTTTCTGGCAGATTGAAGCCTTGGGCGAAATGTTCGGCTTTAACTTGAAAACGCCCATCAAAGATATTCCGGAAGATGGGCTGAATGCGATCCTCTTCGGAACCAGTGAGCGGATTCATTTAAAAAATTCGCCGCTCGGAACTTCCATGAATTACATGATGACTTACGAAGGGGTTATCAAATACATCGATGCGCAGAAAGATGACAACCCATCGCAGAAAGCACAGAAATGGGCCAACCAGTTTATTCGCGAAACTCCTTGTCCGGAGTGCAATGGACAGCGGCTAAAAAAGGAATCGCTCTATTTCAGGATCGACGGAAAGAATATTTCGGAACTTGCCCGGCTCGATATTTCAGAACTCAGTCAGTGGCTGGTCAATCTGGAAGACCGGCTGACCGATCGCCAGAAAAAAATAGCGGTGGAAGTGATCAAGGAAATCCGCGACCGGATTCGATTTCTGGAAGATGTTGGACTGAATTATCTTTCACTCGACCGGACTTCCCGAACTTTGTCGGGAGGCGAATCACAACGCATCCGGCTGGCTACACAAATTGGTTCACAACTTGTGAACGTGCTGTATATTCTCGACGAGCCGAGCATTGGCCTGCATCACCGTGATAACCTCCGGCTCATCCATTCATTAGAGCAACTGCGCGATACCGGAAATTCGGTAATTGTGGTCGAACACGATAAAGATATGATGATGAATGCCGATTACCTGATAGACATGGGACCATTTGCAGGTCGTCATGGCGGTCATGTTGTGGCAGCCGGAACTCCTCAGCAGGTGCTCCGCGCAGGGACATTGACTTCGAAATACCTGTTGGGTGAAGCTAAAATCGAACTTCCGAAGAAACGACGCAAAGGAAACGGTCACGTACTTTCGTTGAATGGCTGTACTGGCAATAATCTGAAGAATATTTCAGTTGATTTGCCTCTTGGTCAGTTGATTTGTGTTACCGGCGTCTCCGGAAGCGGAAAGTCCACATTAATCAACTCCACATTGCAGCCAATTTTAAGTCAGCATTTTTATGGATCGGTAAAAGATCCTCTTCCGTATTCAGGAATAGTTGGACTGAATCACATTGATAAAGTCGTTCAGGTCGATCAATCACCCATTGGTCGCACACCACGCAGCAATCCGGTAACTTACACCGGTGTTTTTTCTGACATACGGAACTTGTTTGCCCAGCTGCCTGAAGCCAAAATCAGGGCTTATCCGCCGGGCCGGTTTTCATTCAACGTCAAAGGTGGCCGCTGCGAAGATTGTCAGGGCGGAGGATTGAAGCAAATTGAAATGAATTTTCTACCTGATGTTTATGTCCATTGCGATACTTGCAATGGTCGCCGGTACAACCGCGAAACACTTGAGGTTCGATACAAAGGAAAATCAATTGGCGATGTGCTGGATATGACCATCAACCAGGGAGTCGAATTTTTTGAGCACATTCCTTCGATTGCCCATAAACTGAAGACCATTCAGGATGTGGGACTGGGTTATATTACACTTGGACAATCATCTACAACTCTTTCCGGAGGTGAATCGCAGCGGGTGAAACTGGCTACCGAACTTGCCAAGAAAGACACCGGGAAAACCATGTATATTCTCGATGAGCCGACCACCGGACTTCATTTCGAAGATATCCGTGTTTTGCTTGAGGTACTGAATAAACTGGTTGACCGCGGAAATACGGTTATCGTCATCGAACATAACATGGATGTAATCAAGGTGGCAGATCACATTATTGATATTGGTCCCGAAGGTGGCAAAGATGGTGGGAGAGTGGTTTGTTTGGGCACTCCGGAAGAAATAATTCGGAATGAAGAATCCTTTACTTCAAAACATCTGAAACAAGAATTGAATATATCATAAAATAGTGATGTGTTGATTTCTTTTTTTTGTTTAAATTAGTTCTTGATATTGTATTTGAAAAATTTAAATGAGATGGAAAAGCAAAATGCAATCAAAATTTTCGATTCAAAGCAAATTCGCTCCCTGTGGGATGCAGATCTGGAAAAATGGTATTTCTCAATCATTGATGTAATAGAGGTACTAACTGAAACCGATCGCCCGCGCAAGTATTGGAGTGATTTGAAAGCTAAGCTGGCAAAGGAAGGAAGTGAACTGTCCGAGAAAATCGGACAGTTGAAAATGGTTGCAGGAGATGGAAAAATGCGAATAACCGATGTTGCCGATACGGAACAACTTTTTCGCATAATTCAATCCATTCCTTCTCCTAAGGCAGAACCTTTTAAGTTGTGGTTGTCAAGAGTTGCCCGTGAAAGGCTGGACGAAATTGAAGATCCGGAAATCGGTTTTGACCGGTTAATGGGAACATACCTAAAAAAAGGCTACTCCAAAGAGTGGGTAAATCAACGGTTAAAAAGTATTGAAGTTCGAAAAGAACTTACCGATGAATGGGATAATCGGGGTGTTAAAAAGGGTCAGGAATATGCTATTCTGACTGATGAAATTACCAAAGCATGGGCTGGTATTACTACCAAGCAATACAAAAGCCTCAAAGACCTGAAGAAAGAAAATCTTCGCGATCACATGACAAATCTGGAATAGGTACTCAATATGCTTGCCGAAGCTTCTACTACTGAGATTTCAAAAAAGAAATTACCCAAAACATTCGACGAAAGCAAAAGAATAGCCAGGCAAGGTGGTACTATTGCCGGAAATACACGTCGAGAAATTGAAGCAAAAACAGGTGATCAAATTGTTACGGCTAAGAATGCCAGAACACTTGATAATAAAAGAAATAAAGAGTTAGAGGAATTTGAATAGATAAATGTATTATGAACACAATCGACATATACTGCGTCAATACAGGCACTAAAAAATCATATCCGCTGGGAATAACTTTATCTGAAATAAAGGACGATTTTCAGGTTAAACTCGATAATCCCATCATTGGGGCAATGGTCAATCACAAAGTAAAAGAACTGTCGTTTGTATTTGTCAAGAACAAAAAAGTGGAGTTCATCGACTATTCGCATCCGGATGGACTGCGCCTGTATGTTCGTTCGTTGTTTTTTATTCTGTATGCTTCAGTTCGCCAGTTGTTTCCTGAAGTAAAACTGAAAATGATGCATGGTATTTCGCGCGGGTACTATTGCGAACTTTCAGGACTAAACCGACCAATTACCGAGTCTGATATATTGGCCATTAAAAGTGAAATGCGGCAGTTGGTTGATCGGGATATTCCTTTTGAAAAAATAGGACTGCCTACTGATGAAGTTGTTGAAATTTGCAGAAAGCAGAATCTTCCTTATAAAGCTACGCTTTTCGAACAGCAGGGGACCTTGTTTTCATACCTGTATTTTATGGATGGTCTGGCCAATTATTTCTATGGATATATGGTTCCATCCACAGGTTTTCTAAACGTTTTTGACCTTGTTTCTTATTACGAAGGATTGTTGTTGCGAATTCCAAATCCCTCAAAGTTCAGTGAAGTTCAGCCTTATTCAAAGCTTGATAAGCTTTTTGGCATATTTCAGGAACACAAGGATTGGGCTGAATTGATGGATGTTCCAAATGTTGCCCGATTAAACGAAAATACACTGAATGGCGAAAGTGGCGATATCATCAAAATTTCGGAAGCATTGCATGAGAAGAAGATTGCTGAGATTGCCAACCTGATCCGCGACCGGAAAGATGAAGTAAAGATCGTTCTGATTGCCGGACCTTCTGCTTCAGGAAAAACAACATTCTGTAAGCGCCTGATGGTGCAATTGGCCGTGAACGGTTTAAAACCCACCATGATTTCGCTCGACGATTATTTCGTTGACCGCGAAAAAACACCCAAAGATAGAAATGGCGAATTCGACTTCGAAGCTATTGAAGCCATTGATGTTGAATTTTTTAATCAACAACTCATTCAGCTTTTTAAAGGTGAAACGGTTGAATTGCCAAAGTTCAGTTTTACCGCCGGGAAGAAGTTTCCATCGGGCAAAAAGTTAAAATTGGGACAGGGAAGTATCCTGATTGTTGAAGGTATTCATGGTATGAATCCTGAATTGGTTCCTCATATCGAGCCAGCAAATACCTTTAAAATATTCCTTTCAACACTTACCCAGATTTCGGTTGACGATCAAAACCACATTTCAACTACCGATAACCGGCTGATTCGCCGGATGATCCGCGACAGCAAATACCGGAATTATTCGGCTCTGGAAACCATTCGTCGCTGGCAGAGTGTTCGCGCCGGTGAAGACAAAAATATTTTTCCGTATCAGGAAAATGCCGATGTGATGTTTAATTCAGCCCTGATTTATGAATTGGCTGTTCTGAAGAAGTATGCCGAACCGCTTTTAAAGTCAGTGCCTGAAAGCCAGGCAGAATTCAGCGAAAGTATCCGGCTGCTGAAATTCTTATCCTATTTCAAGGCCATCGATGATCAGGAGATTCCGCCAACCTCCGTCATCCGTGAGTTTCTGGGCGGAAGCAGTTTTTCGTATTAGCATCAAGATATCATTTGTACTTATTTTTCGGGCGAAATGCTTTGTTGAGCGTAGTTTGAATTCCGAATTTCAGAATTCAAGTGTCACAATTATTTTATTATTCGGCCTCATCATTAAACAAATCAGACAGATTTTCTGTTTTGGAAACAATAATTTGATATAAAGTTAACTACGACTATTTGGAATCTATCTAAATAGCATTTAGGTTTGCGAAGTCAATTAAGTCGGGTTTAAATCAACGTATTAGAAAAAGTATAAAATCCGAAATTGACAGAATAGGATGCTGAGATTAATTAACGACCCGAATTTATGCCTTTAGAAAATCCACATTACCAATGGTATGTAATCTATACCAGAGCAAATTCAGAAAAAAAACTATTCAATAATTTGACGCAAAAGGGTATCGAATGTTATTTGCCAACCAGGAAGATTAAAAATAGCAGGATCGACAGCTCTAAGTGGAACGAACAACCATTGTTTCGTTGCTATCTTTTTGTAAAGGTAAGTTACCTCGAATTTTTCACTGCATTGAACACCCCTGGAGTAATCTGTTTTATCAGCTCTGGAGGAAAGGCACAAGCCATTCCTGAAATTCAAATTATCAATATCAAAACTTTTCTGGCTCAAAATGACTATGAAATTTCAATAAGCTATGAGCAAATTGCAAAAGGCAAATCGATTGAGATTTCAAATGGCGTTCTTACTGGCATAAAAGGTGAAATCATTACGATGAACGAGAAGATGATATTAATGACTCGTATCGATTCTTTGAAGTGTTGTTTATATACAAACCTTTCTGAAGGAGAGGCCTTTGTACTTCAAAGGCTACCTTCCAGCAAAGAATATAAATCTGTGAGAACATATACCGTGGAAAGCAACTGAAAATTTCCTGAAATTCCGTCTGAATTTGCCATATGTAACCCAATACTCTTCTATTACAATATTTCTTATCTGGCTGTTTGCAAGTTAAATTTTACCTTAAAATACCGTGCGAACGCAAGAATTTCTGGTTATTATTTTGAATTTTAGAACAGCTAATTTCATTGATTATTAGTAAAAGCATATAGCTCAGCTATTTATTTTATTCAATTAATATTTGCTATTTTTTTTTATAAAAAAAGGTAAGCTTATTTGGAAACAATATAAATAGATGTTATGTTTGTATAGAAGATAAAAGAGTCTTCAATCTTAAACATTACATTATGTCATTCGAATTACAAAAGCTTTCCTACGCATTCGATGCACTTGAACCATACATCGATGCCCAAACGATGGAAATCCATCACGATAAACATCACGCAGCATACACTAATAATCTGAATGCTGCAATTCAAGGTACTGCTATAGCAGGGCAAACAATCGAACAAATTTTGGCCAGTATATCGACTCAGGCTGTTGCTGTCCGCAATAATGGAGGAGGCTTTTACAATCACAATTTATACTGGGAAATCATGCATCCGGGTGGTGCAATTCAACCCGAAGGTGATTTACTGAAAGTCATTGATGCTTCGTTTGGGTCGTATCAAAATTTTAAAGAAGCATTTACAAAAGCAGCCATCACCCGGTTTGGGTCCGGGTGGGCCTGGCTGGTAAAGCAAGGTGAAGGTTTGGTGATTTCGTCCACTCCTAATCAGGATAACCCGTTAATGGATCTGGCTGAAATAAAAGGAACTCCTGTACTTGGAGTGGATGTGTGGGAACACGCATACTATCTGAAGTATCAAAACAGGCGGCCCGATTATGTCGATGCTTTTTTCAAGGTTATTAATTGGGATGAAGTCTCCAGACGGTTTAAAGGTTAGTTGATTTTTGGTTTTTTTCCGCCCGGTACAGAGGTACCGGGCGGTTTTGTTTTTAAGCCTCCCCCAACCCCTCCAATAGAGGGGCTTTAAAATTCATGGCAATGATAAAGGTAAATATTAAGAACTTGGGAGAAAGTGTATAGAGTCTCTTCTTAAATACAAATTTTCTTTCATCAACCTGAACTTGTACTCACGTTAATATTTTTGAATCTGATTGATAAGAAAGGAAATAAATCAATTCAAAAACTTGTTACAAAAAAACCAGCCAACCTTTTGGCTGAAACCAAATGATTGACTGGAATTTCCACCCAAAGAACTTTTTTAGAGTGAATAGCTGTTATTTCCAGCCACCACCCAATGATTTGTAAATAGAAACCACCGAACTGCATTGATCTTTCATGGTTTCAACCAATTCCAATTTTGATTGCAGAACATTTCCCTGAATGGTCAATACTTCCAGGTAATTCGCCCTTCCGGTTTTGAAAAGCAAAGCTGATGAACCTACAGCCTGATTCAAGGTATTTACTTCCTGCTTTTTGAAATCCAATGCTTTTTCAACACTTTTCAGATTGACCATTTCGTTGTATACTTCTACATAACTGCCCATGATGATTTTCTGATAATTATACATAGCCTCTATCTGAGCCGCATTTGCAGTTTTATATTGCGCCTTTAAAGCACTCCGGTTTATGACTGGTGCAGCAAGACTTCCCAAAACACTGAATGCAAAAGACTCGGGCGAAAAAAGCAAGGAGGTTTTAAATGACTCCATGGAGACTCCTCCGGAAATGTTTAGGCTTGGATAAAATGATGACTTGGCGACTTTCAAATTGGCTTTTGAGGCTTCCAAATCATATTCAGCCTGTTTGACATCCGGTCGGTTATGTAATAAATCGGTAGGTATTCCTACCTTGATCTGAGTTGGAATAAGGTGTTCAAAAGCTGATTTATTGCGTGCAATTGGTTGTGGATATCGTCCCAGAATAAAATTCAATCTGCTTTCTGCTTCCGAGATTTTCTGCTGAACATCGATTCCCATTTTCTTGGAACTGAGGACCTGTGCCTTGAATTGTTGGACGGCTAATTCATTCACAACACCAGCTTGCTTTTGAATACTTACCAGGCTTAAAGCACTATCCTGAAGTTGTATGGCTTCTTGAATAATATCCAACTCATTGTCGAGAGCCAAAAGGTCATAATAGTTGGTAGCAATTTCTGAAACAAGGTTGGTGACGGTCCATTTTCTGCCTTCAATGCTCGATAAATATTGGGCAACTGCAGCTTTTTTTGTGTTTTTCAGTTTGCTCCAGAAATCCACTTCCCATGAACTTTGAAGACCAAAAGTAAAATTATTCAAGTTACTTGGAACTGTTTGATCCTGGTAAATGTTAGCGCCTCGGTTTCCGGCAGCATTCATGGTATAAAACCCGTATTTTTGCTGATCGGCTGAACCAAAAGCAGAAACTGAAGGAAGCGCAAGCCCTTTGGCGAGTCTGACATTTGCCTGTGCCATGGCAATTCTTTGCGTGGCCATAAGCAGGTCAAGGTTGTTGTTTAAAGCGGTATCAATGAGTTCAATTAAAACCGGATCAGTAAAATACTTTCTCCAGTTTATTGTAGCGACATTTGATGTATCGGTCGATCCCGAGAATTTTTCGGGTAAGGTTGCCATTTTGGTTTTGTTGATTTCGGTAGTTCCAACGCAGGCCGAAAAAAGAAAACCAATCAATACAAACCCTAAACAGCTATTTTTTATGGATGTCTTCATAGGATCAAATTTCTTCAGTAAGTGCATCAACATGTTTCAATTTCCGGCTTGCAATTTTATCCGAAATTGATGCAAAGATCACGTATAAACCGGGAATCACAATGACTCCGAAAATTGTACCAAACAACATACCACCGGCAGCTGCTGCTCCAATGGTGCGGTTGCTTACAGCTCCAGCACCGGTTGCAATCAGCAAAGGAATTAACCCGGCGATGAATGCAAACGAAGTCATTAAAATTGGCCTCAACCTGATTTTGGCGCCTTCGATGGCAGCTTCAATCGCGCTTTTGCCTTGTCTGCGTTTCATGGTTGCAAACTCAACAATCAGGATAGCATTCTTACCAAGCAGTCCAATAAGCATGATCAGCGCGATTTGTGCATAAATATTGTTTTCAAGACCCAAGGCGAACAGAAATGCGAATGCCCCAAAAATTCCTGTAGGCAATGAAAGGATTACCGGCATAGGAAGTAAAAAACTTTCGTATTGCGCAGATAATAAAAGGTATACAAAAAACAACGAGATAATGAAGATGTAAATTGGTTCATTACCAATATTTACCTGATCGCGTGATATTCCTGCAAAATCATAGTCGTATCCTTTCGGTAATTTTTCTTTTGCCACTTCCTGAATTGCTGTGATCGCGCTACCGCTGCTAAACCCGGGTGCGGCATCTCCACTTACTTCTGCCGAATTGTACATGTTGAAACGGGTCAGGTCATCCACACCATACTGCCGTTCTATTTTCATAAACGATGAGTATGGAACCATCACGTTTTTATCGTTTTTAATGTAGAGTTTAAAAAGATCCTCAGGCTTTTCCCTGTATTCCGGTAATGCCTGAACCATCACTTTGTACATCTGCCCGAATTTAATGAAGTTGGAGGCATATTCGCTTCCGAGTAAGGTATTTAGATTTCCCATCGCATTATCAATGGTTACACCTCGTTGAGCAGCCTTGTCCATATCAACATGGATCATGTATTCGGGATAAGTGGCATCATAGATGGTGAAAGCCCCTCCGATTTCAGGTCTGGAATTCAAATCCTTGAGGAACTGATTCACAACTTTTTCAAAGCGGTGAGGGTCGCCATCACTGGTCTGGTCAAGTAATCGCAATTCAAAACCACTGGCATTTCCATAGCCTGGAATGGCTGGTGGCGGGAAAAATTCCAACTTGGCATCTTTGATATCTTTGCATTTAGCCTGAAGTTCATCCATGACTTCATCTACACTTTCTTTACGCTCATCCCATTTTTTCAGGTTGACCAGACAAGTTCCATACGAAGCACCGGTTCCTTCAGACAACACATTGCTTCCGGCAGCATTAGAAATAGAAGAAATCGACTCGATTCCTTTTGCAGCATTGCTTATTTCTTCCATGACGTCCTTGGTCCTTTCAAGCGTGGAGCCTGCAGGCGTAGTGACACTTACATAAAATGAGCCCTGATCTTCTTCAGGAATAAAACCTGAAGGCAAAAATTTACCTAACAGCCCTGTTCCGAGACAAAAAGCCAAAAGAATTCCAAATGTAACTGCTCTACGGTTTATAATCAGTCCTAACATTTTTTGGTATCGAAGAGACTGGTTTTCGTACCAAACATTGAATCTATGAAAGAACTTATTTATGATTGTTGCTTTCTTCGTGCGGCCATATTCATTTTTGAGAATGATGGCGCAGAGTGCCGGTGTCAGGGTCAGAGCTGTGATTCCTGAAAGAACAATGGCGATGGCCATCGTTACTGAAAATTGCCGGTAGAAAATTCCGGTTGGCCCCGATAAGAATGATACCGGAACAAATACTGCCGCCATTACCAGCGTAATTGCAATGATCGCACCACTGATCTCCTGCATGGCCTTTTCGGTAGCCTTTTTAGCACTTACCCGGGATCCCTCCATCTTGGCATGAACGGCTTCAACCACCACAATTGCATTATCGACAACAATTCCGATGGCCAGTACCAAGGCGAAAAGTGTGATCAGGTTTAAACTGAAACCGAAAAGCTGGATAAAGAAAAAAGTGCCAATTAAAGAAACCGGAACCGCAAGAGCAGGAATCAAGGTAGACCTAAAGTCCTGAAGAAATACGTAAACTACAAGCGAAACCAGCAGAAAAGCAATTAATATTGTTTTGAGAACCTCATGAATGGAAGCATCCAGAAAACGGGAAACGTCGTAACTGAACTCATAATCCATACCCGACAGGAATTTGGTTTCCTTAATTTCAGCCATCCTCTTTTTTATCAGCTGGATCACTTCACTGGCATTTGAACCGGGCAGCTGTTTGATAACTATAGCAGCCGAAGGTCGTCCGTTAATCCGGGTTTCCACATCAAAAAATGAAGTTCCGAATTCAACTTTAGCAATATCTTTTATCCTTAATATCTGACCGTCTTCCAGTGCCTTTACCGGTATATTTTCATATTCTTCAACGGTATTGAATTTACCGGTATATTTCAAAACATATCCAAGCGTTCCGACCCGTTTATCCGAGCCTTCCCCTAATTTTCCGGGAGCTGCCTCCACATTGTTTGCATCGAGTGTTTTCAGAATATCGTCAGGAGAAAGGTTGTAGTTCAGCATTTTATCTGGCTTTAACCAGATACGCATAGCATATTCTCTGGCTCCCTGAATATCAGCAAAACCTACTCCTTTAATTCGTTTAATTTCAGAAAGGACATTGATGTCGGCAAAATTGTACAGGAATTTATTGTCAAAAGAAGGATCCTTTCCATAAATATTCAAATGCAACAACATGGAGTTTTCCAACTTGGTAATCTTCACCCCATTTTTAAGAACCTCTGCCGGCAATCGGCTGCTAACAGCTGCAACCCTGTTCTGTACATTAACAGCAGCTACTTCCGGATCAGTACCAACTTCGAAAATCACGTCCGAAACTCCAATTCCATCATTTCCGGCGTCGGAGGTAATGTATTTCATGCCAGGCACACCATTGATGGCCTTTTCGATGGGCATAATTGCAGCCTTGGCAACAGTTTCGGCATTGGCGCCGGGGTATTCAATAGTTACTTCAACCATCGGAGGGGCAATACTCGGGAACAAGGTGATCGGCAGGCGAACAAGGGCCAAGATTCCCAAAAAAACGATGATTAAAGATATTACGATGGAAAGAACAGGCCTGTGTATGAACTTTGATGTCATAACTTTTTAGTTTAAATCATTTGGAATTTTCACCGATTTCTTCTTTTTGTTCAATAATTTTTGTCAGGTCTATCACTTTCGTATTTATTTTATCACCATCTTTAACTAATTGAAGTCCTTCATACACAAATTGTTCCTTCTGATTAAGGTCAGCCGGATTTAGAATGTAGTGATTTGTTAATCTTATTTTGGGAGTAATCGAGCGAAGTTTAACTCTATTGTCTTTATCAACGATGTACATGTATGTTTTGTCCTGAACGTCGAAAGTTGACTTTTGCGGAACAATAATGGCATTTTTTATTGTTTTTGCAATCCGTATTTTGCCACTGGCACCATGTTTCAGGAGCAAGTCAGGATTCGGGAATTTGGCCCGGAATGCAATATTTCCGGTGCTTTTTTCAATTTCACCCTCCACCGTTTCAATGACACCAGTTAGCGGATACATTTCATTGTCGGCCAGGACCAAAGAAACCTCTTTCTGATTATGAAGTTCATTATCTTTTACATAGCCCAGGTATTCTTCTTCCGAAACGTGAAAATAGGCGTATACATCATTGATATTCGAAATGGTTGTCAGCAACATCCCTTCATCGATCAGACTTCCGATTTTGTTTGGAATGCGGTTAATTACCCCATCAAAAGGGGCTTTTACCAGGGTGTATGAAAGGTCGAGTTTGGCTCCTGATTCTGTAGCCGTGGCTTCTTCCACCTTGGCACGTGAAGCATCCAGTTTTGCCTGGGCCAGTTCCAACTCGGTTCCTGAAACTACATTTTTATCGACCAGTATTTTTACATTCTGAAGTTCCAGCTCCGAAGTTTTTACGTCAGCTATTGCACTTTTCAGCTCTGCGCTGGCTTTCGCAAGGGCTTCCTTATATTCCTGGTTGCTCAAAATAAAAAGGACCTGTCCTTGCTTAACGAATTTACCCTCGTCAACATTGATTTTGTCAAGATAACCCTTGACTCTTGAACGCAATTCCACATTCTGCACCGCCTGAATATCGGCAACATAATCTTCTGTAACGGTAGTATCAGCAACTATAGGACAGGTAATCTGGAAATCTCCGATTGGTGGGTTCTTTTTGTTTTTCGAATTGCACGATGAGAAGCCAAAAAATGCGGCTGTACCCATTATAAAAAGGAGTGATTTCCTTAAACTACTTGATTTTAGGAACTGGTTAATCATTTTGATTAATTTTTATTTATACACAAAATTAAGTCATATGATCTTAAAAAGAACTTAAAAAAGATAAAATTTAGCTTAAAGGAAGAAACATGGTGAACTTATTGGTATTTGAACCCTCAACACTGTACTGAATACCACCATGATGAAGTGAAAGTATTTTATGTACCAGAACCAATCCTAAACCAAAACCTTTTTTGCCTTTACTGTTTTCACCTCTGAAAAAATGCTGAAAAAGGTATTGTTGCTCGTCAACATTTATGGTTGCCCCGGTATTGGAATATTCTATATTGAGCCTGGCAGATTCAACTGAAATTTTAATTTTTGCACTTCCATCAAAACTATACTGTGAACAATTCACCATGAGGTTCAATAAAGCAGCTTTCAGCAATCTTGGATTTGCCATAATGGTTAGCATGGATTCATCTTCAATGGTCTGGTCGTATTCAATCGAACAGTGAAAGTCGGGATATACCGCACTCAATTCATCCGAAATATCATATAGCAATTCATCGACCCTTACTTTTGATTGTTGAATTTCCTTACCCGACTCGACTTTTGCAATCTCAAGCAAGGAATTAATGATGTCGCTCAGACTTTTTGTTCCTTCTTTCTGAGCCACAAGCAACTCCTTTACAACATTGATATCAGTCTCTTTTTCAATTTTTTCGAAGTTTGAAACCAAAACTGCAATCGGGGTCTTTAGTTCATGTGAGATGTGGTGAGCAGCATGTTTTTGAAACAAATAAGCCTTGTTCATTTTTACCATTAATTCGTTAAATCGTTCAACGAGTAAGGCTATTTCATCTTTCGAGTTGGTGGTAAAGATCGGATTGTCATTGGTTTCGAAATGGTAGTTTTTAATTTGCCTGGTCACATGAAGAATAGATTTTGTAAGTTTTTCGGACAAATAATACAACAGGATAATGAGCGTCAGCGAAATAGCAAAGTAACTGATCACCAATACATTTTTGATGTATTTTAAAGTTGAATAACCCGCAGTATCATAGGCCTTACTGATTCCATAAAATGCTTTTCCCTCATGCTCGAGGTAAATCCCAACCACATCGTACAAACTATCTTTCTCCGATATCATTATATTCCCGGGAGTAAGCCGATTCAGAAAACTGTTAAACGAAAGAATCGGAGTATCATCAATGCTGGAATAAATCAGTTTCTTTTCCTTATCGAAAATCAATAGTTTTTCATCATATAAGCTATTGATTGTTAGCTGATCCATTGATTTTATTAAGTTCTGGTCAATAATTTTGATATCGGTAAGAAGTTCCAGTGTAGTTTCAATTTTCAGCGTTTGTTTTTGCTGAAAAGCATCTTCACGATATTGATAAAATAAGGTATAAATCATGATATAAACCACCGTAATCAAAGCGATTGTGATGATTGAACAGTAAAGTAATATTTTTGCCCTGATACTCATTTGTCTTCAAAATAATAGCCAAAACCGATTTTTGTTTTTATCGAATCCTTGCCGAATGGTTTATCAACTTTTTTTCGTAAGAAATTGATATAAACCTCAATGGTATTGGTGTTTGCATCAAATGAACTTCCCCAGATTTCCTTGATTAAATCCCGTTTCAGCACCAATTCGCCTTTCGCCTGAACCAAATGAAATAAAATTTGATATTCCCTTGCAGTTAATGTCAGTTCAACTCCTTGTCGGGTAACTTTTGAAGTTTTTGTTTGTATAGTCAAGTCACCATTAACAAGGGTTTCTGTATTTTCAAACTGGCTGTTATCCGTATTTTTTCTCTTGATGAGTGAATGGACCCGCATGATGAGTTCTTTCATATAGAAAGGTTTAGTCAGGTAATCATCTGTTCCGCTGCTAAATCCAAGGACTTTATCTTCCAGTTCATCAAAGGCGGTTAGCATGAGAATCGGAGTAACAGCATTGTATTTCCGGAAATCGGAGCAGATATCATATCCATTTTTACCCGGAAGATTGATGTCAAGAATAACACAATCGTACTCGTTTTTTTTGAGGTACTTTTCAGCAATGAAGCCGTCAAATGCGACATCAGCCTCCATTTGCTCCTCAATGAAAGCGTCCTTGATGTTTCGGTTTAAGTCTGGATCATCTTCTATGATTAATACCTTTCTCATAAAATCCGGTAGTTTTATCACGTAAATAGCGGCAACGAATTTACACAACTAATTGCTAAAAAAACGAATGAGAGAACCCACTGCAAAAAACATTATTTTAATCTAAAGATTCGAGTTGATAAGCAGGTCGTAAACGACATGATATGCCAATTATTATTCAGAATTAGTCTAAATTACTGTTGAATTGCAGATTTTACAAACCTTTTGAATCCCGATTCTGTTATCTTGGTGAAAACTAAAAATTAGTATTTAACCAAAAAAATAATCCAAATGAGTTTTACATTACCCGCATTACCCTATGCAATTGATGCCCTTGAACCTTTCATCAGTGCCCGTACACTGGAGTTTCATCACGGCAAACACCATCAGGCTTATGTCACCAATCTGAATAACCTGATTGTCGGAACAGAATTCGAGAATGCAAGCATGGAAACCATCATCAAAAAAGCTGAAGGTGGAATTTTCAACAATGGCGCGCAGGTTTTTAACCACACTTTTTACTTCGAACAATTCTCAAAAACTCCTGCAGCTGAGCCTTCCGGAGCATTGAAAGCTGCAATTGACAATACTTTTGGCTCACTCGATGCTTTCAAGGAAGCATTCAATAAAGCTGCAGTAACTCAATTCGGTTCTGGCTGGGCCTGGTTGGTAAAAGATGCCGCCGGAAAACTGAGCATCGTTCAAACCAGCAATGCCGGTTGCCCTGTACGCGATGGTTTGACTCCATTATTAACCTGTGATGTTTGGGAACATGCCTATTATCTCGACAAACAGAATCTCCGCCCGGCCTATGTTGCAGATTTCTGGAAAGTGGCCGATTGGAAAGTTGTTGAAGGAAGGTTTTAATTCAGGATTTTTTGCATTTTTGTAATTAGTCAACTTGAACCTTAATTCAAAACAAAAAATCATGAGCGTAGAAAAAGTATTGGCAGTAATGTCTGCTTCGGATAAACCTTTAACTGCCGGAAAAATTGCTGAATTGGCAGGTATAGATAAAAAAGTAGTTGAAAAAGCTATGAACGAATTGAAGAAGGCTGATAAGATTGTTTCTCCGGTGCGCTGTGCCTGGGAAATAAAAAGATAGTTCTAACAGAAAATTTAAAAAGCCGCTCTTCTATTGAAGTAGCGGCTTTTTGTAGTTTATCAAGTCAAGTTTGGTATTATTTCTTCCAGAGTTTTTCCAATTCCTCCAGGGTTTTCCCTTTGGTTTCAGGAACCATTTTCCAAACGAAGATGAAAGATAGAATACTCATCACTCCGTAAAAGCTATAAGTCATTCCACCACTCATTTCCATCATGGCCGGATAGGTCGATGAAATAAAGTAGTTGGCGGCCCATTGTGCAGCCACTGCAATGGCAATGGCACGTCCACGGATCTTGTTGGGGAATATTTCAGAAATAAGAACCCAGCAAATTGGACCCCACGACATCATAAAGGATGCGGTATAGATGATGATAAATACGAGTGTGCTGATTCCAATTACTTTCATGAAGGCCAATCCACCAATGGCAAACATGCCAATGGCCATCCCGATTGAACCGATCATGAGCAGAATCTTACGACCGTATTTGTCAACAGTCAGAATGGCAATGACCGTAAAAATTACGTTCACCAAACCCATAACCACCGTTTGAAGCATCGAAGAATCTTTTGCTGCGCCCATGCTTTCGAAAATGCTTGGTGCATAATACAAAGCCACGTTGATTCCTACAAATTGTTGAAATACAGATAAAAGAATACCGATTATGATGACAACTTTACCATAGGCAAAAAGGTTTTCAGAAGCAGCATCCACCGAAGTTTTTATTTCCTTCAGAATGATTTTAGCCTGTTGAAGTCCATTGATCTTCGTCAGGATTTCAAGTGCTTTCCCGTCACGATTGGTCAAGGCAAGATAACGTGGAGTTTCAGGAACGAAGAACAACAAAACACCGAAGATTCCTGAAGGGATGGATGCTGAAAGAAACATCAATCTCCATCCGGTTTCATTAATCCATTCAATAGTCTGTCCGTGAGCAATAAAATAGTTCACAAAATAGACCACCAGCATCCCGAAGATAATGGCAAACTGATTAATCGAAACCAGACGACCACGAATGTCGGCCGGTGCAATCTCTCCAATATACATCGGACAAACAGCAGATGCCAATCCTACGCCAATTCCACCGATAATACGGTAAAAGTTGAACATATAGAGCAATCCCATAGTTGGCACGCCTTTGTGGAAGAATAGAAATTCAGGAAATCCTGAACCGATAGCTGCTAAAAAGAAAAGCGCGGCGGCAATCATCAGGGATCTTTTACGACCTAATTTTAAAGATACAATTCCGGAAATCATACCTCCAATGATACATCCGATCAGGGCGCTTGAAATGGTAGCACCATAAGCAAATGAACCAAGGTTAAGACCTTTTATTAAATAGGCTTCTATTGATTTTGCAGCACCAGAGATCACGGCCGTATCGTATCCAAACAGAAGTCCTCCCAAAGTGGCGACGAGTGTAATTCCAACGACATAAAACGTGTTACGTTCTTTCATTTGACTAAATATAACAGTTAATCAGTTGTTCAAGCATTTCCTGTTTGCCGCTGATCTGTTTTGGTTCGCCAACTTCTTTGGCAACATTGTAAAGATCAACCAGATTCAGTTTTCCAGCTTCGTATGCTGCACCTTTTCCTGAATCATAAGAAGCATACCGGTTAGCTTTCAGTTTCAGGTAATCTGAATCTTTCAGCAATTTGTAGGCGATAACCAGTGAACGTGCGAAAACGTCCATTCCTGAAACGTGGGCGATGAAAATGTCTTCCAGATCAGTAGAATTACGACGGGTTTTAGCATCGAAATTGATACCACCGTTTGTGAATCCGCCAGCCTGAATGATTTCGATCATGGCTTCAGTAACTTCATAAATATTGGTTGGGAACTCGTCGGTATCCCATCCGTTTTGGTAGTCACCCTTGTTGGCATCAATTGAACCAAACATTCCGGTGTCGCGGGCAACACGCAATTCGTGAGCAAATGAATGACCGGCTAAAGTAGCGTGGTTCACTTCAATATTCAGTTTAAAATCGTTTTCCAAACCATGCGCTTTCAGGAAGCCAACAACAGTTTGAGTGTCGAAATCGTACTGGTGTTTCATTGGTTCCATTGGTTTTGGCTCAATCAGGAAGGTTCCTTTGAATCCAAGGGCACGTGCATGATCGCGCGCTGCAGCAAGGAATTTGCCCATATGTTCCAATTCGCGTTTGGTATCGGTGTTATGCAGGCTCATGTAGCCTTCGCGTCCGCCCCAGAATACGTAGTTGGTTCCGCCCAGAGCGATCGTAGCTTCCATGGCATTTTTAACCTGAACAGCTGCGTTAGCCAATACATTGAAATCAGGATTGGTTGAAGCGCCATTCATGTAGCGTGGATTTGAAAACACATTGGCAGTACCCCAAAGCAGTTTGGCACCGGTGGCTTCCTGACGTTCTTTGGCGAAGTCGATCATGTTAGCCAGGCGTGTTTCAATTTCGAAGACCGATCCGTCGCCAACTACATCAGTATCGTGAAAGCAATAGAATGGTGCGCCAATTTTACTGATGAATTCAAAAGCAGCGTCCATGCGTTCTTTGGCAGCAGTCATTTTATCGGCAGCGCCAACCCACGGAAAAATCTGTGTTCCCGGGCCGAACGGATCGCCTCCATCGCCACAGAATGTGTGCCAGTATGCTACTGCAAAACGAAGATATTCTTTCATTGTTTTGCCTAAAACGACCTGATTGGCATCATAATATTTGAATGCCATTGGATTTTTTGAACCTGGTCCCTCGTATTTGATTTGATCAATACCTGGGAAATACTCTTTGTTTCCTTTAAAAGCTGTCATTGAATTAAATTTTGAAGCCCCCTCTAACTCCCCCGAAGGGGGGAAGACTAAAAAAGGCAGATTATTAATTTATTGAATTATTTTGAGACATTGCTCTTTACTCCCCTCCTTCGGAGGGGTCGGGGGAGGCTCTTTTTAATAGTTTTTTCCAGTTCTGATAAGCGGTTTCGTATTCAGCTTTTTTACTCAAATCCGGAGAAACTGTATCCAATTTTTTCAGACTGGCAAAAGCTTCCTTTGCCGAAGCATAATAACCCGAACCGATTCCGGCACCACGGGCAGCACCAACTGATCCGTCAGTATTGTACAATTCGATGGTTGCTCCGGAAATTCCTGCCAGTGTTTCACGGAAAATCGGGCTAAGGAACATATTGGCTTTTCCGGCGCGGATTACCTGCGCTTTGATGCCGATTTCTTCCATGATTTCCATTCCGTATTTGAATGAGAACACGATTCCTTCCTGAGCAGCGCGGAACAAATGCGCATCGGTGTGAGTATTGAATCCCAATCCAGATATTTGTGCGCCGATATTTTTATTCCGGAGAACACGTTCGGCACCGTTTCCGAAAGGCAGAATGCTCACACCTTCAGAACCAATAGCTACTTCAGAAGCTTTCTGATTCATTTCTTCATACGAAAACGCTTTGTTCCCGACAGTTTTATTCAGCCAGGAATTCAGAATTCCGGTTCCGTTGATGCAAAGCAAAACACCCAAACGGTTGGCTTCGGAAGTGTGATTGACGTGTGCAAAAGTGTTCACACGTGAGTACTGATCGTATTTTACTTCGCCGCTCACGCCGTAAACAACTCCGGAAGTCCCGGCGGTTGTGGCAATTTCACCCGGATTTAATACGTTTAGTGAAAGCGCGTTATTCGGTTGGTCACCAGCGCGGTAACTGATTTTAATTCCTTCAGCCAAGCCCAATTCGGCAGCGGCTTTGGCATTCACCACACCCTGAACCGAGAAAGTTGGGACGATTTCAGGAATGAAAGATTTTTCGAATCCGTAATAATCGAGCAGCATATCAGCCACCGAATTTTCTTTGAAATTCCAGAGAATTCCTTCAGACAAACCACTTGCAGTTGTTTTTATTTCTCCTGAAAGTTTCATGGCAATATAATCGCCCGGAAGCATGATCTTATCGATCTGAGCATACAATTCAGGCTCATTGTCTTTTACCCATTTCAGCTTTGAAGCAGTGAAATTTCCTGGCGAATTGAGCAAATTCGAAAGACATTTTTCTTCGCCGATTTCAGCAAAAGCCATGTTGCCGAATTCAGCAGCACGGCTGTCGCACCAAATGATGGAAGGGCGCAAAACCTGTTGGTTTTTATCGACAACCACCAATCCATGCATCTGGTAGGAGATACCAATGGAATCAATGCTTTTCGGATCAACTTTCGATTGGGCCAGTACATCGGCCAGTGCCAGTTTTAGGTTTGCCCACCATTGTTCAGGCTCCTGTTCAGCCCATCCTGCCTGAACAGCTGTAATTTTCATTTCCTGTTTCGGATAAAAAGCCGTGGTGACACAATCTCCTGATTGTCCGTCAATAAGCGAAGCTTTTACTGAGGAACTACCTATATCAAATCCTAATAAATACATGTGAAGAAATTATAAGTTATAAATTATGAGTTGTTAGAAAAGGTCAGTGTCATTTGGAAAGAGTATAAAGTAAAACCCTTTTCAAATGACCCATGAATCTTTCCTGTTTAATGTAAACCGTTCTGTTCTGGTATGCCCAACAAAACTATAGTTTGCAAAGCCATATTCAAAATATGCGTTCATGTTTTAGAACATTAATCAAATAGATTTTCGAACGGTCAATTTTGAGGGAATGACAAGATTGGTTTTTTCACCGGTAATCACAAATTCAGCAATCTTTTTTCCCATAAGTTCAAAGTCGGTCGATATCACGGTAATTCCTTCTTTGACATACTTTTTCATTGGTGTTTCGTTGTATGAAATCACCCCGACATCTTGTCCCAAAACAAGGTTTTTCTGGTGGCATTGGTCCAGAAATTTAGCCAGTGTACGATCGCTGACCAATAAATACAATTCGTCTTTTTGAAGGTCAAATTTTTTATAGTCATACAATGTTTCGAAACTAATCTGGTGGTCGGAACAGAATTTCTCAAAATACTGTATGGAGATTTTCGGATGGTAAGTAAAAGAAGGGTAGAGGTAGATGAATTTTTCGTATTTGCGGATCAAGTCGATCCCGCTTTCAAGCGAATCATACAAAGCCTGTCCAAAATCCTGATGAATGTATGAGGTGCCTTCCTGGGTATTCACGTTCCAGTCAATCACCAGCAACTTGCTTGCCGGTATCTGGCTGGTTATTTCGGAAACACGTTCATGATCGAAATTCATGATGATGTATTTGGTGTATTTACCCAGACTTTCCTTGATTATTTTCTCAAAATCATCGATGTTGTAATGGTGAAAATGCAGATCGATGGCTATGGTTTCTGGAAGGTTATCCAAAAATGAACCGTACAATACTTCCTTGTAGGCCTTGAAAGTATCCAGAAACAGAAAAACTTTGGTAACCGCTTTTGCTACAAAATATCCACGATTGGGCACTGATTCAATCACACCACGTGTTTTCAGTTCGGCATAAGCTTTGAAAACCGTATCGCGCGACAAGCAGCTTTCTTTGCATATTTGGTTAACCGATGGCAACATGTCGCCAACCTGAAGTAAATTCCGACTGATGGCTTCATTGACTGCATCAATCAACTGCTGAAATTTCAGTAAATTGGATTGTGAATTAACTGTGAAATGAAATTTACTCTCCATATGTTGCTCGTTAAAGTGGTCTGTTCTGGTATGCAAACATACGGAATAGATCGGAAAAGGCAAAAAGGGAAAGCGAAATGTAAATTACCCGGATACGAAACGACACAAATGAACTTTGAATTTGTCAAACTGACCGTTCTGGCTGTTCTTTATTTCCGCCCTGTTCTCCTATCATTCTGACGATTAGCTCAAATTCGGCTACACCCATTTGCTCCGGCCGTTTGTCGAATATCGGGTTTGCTTTCAGTTCTTCACTGGTAATCATGGTTTTGAGCGAGTTTCGCATGGTTTTGCGCCGCTGGTTGAATGCCATTTTCACAATGCTTTTAAAAAGCTTTTCGTCGCAGTTCAGGTGTTCGGTTTGGTTGCGTGTGATCCGGATGACACCTCCTTTTACTTTTGGAGGCGGAATAAACTGGTCCTGATCGACAGTAAAAAGGTATTCAATGTCGTAATAGGCCTGAAGGAAAACACTCAATATGCCGTAAGTTTTAGAACCTGGAGGCGCGGCAAGCCGCTCGGCCACTTCTTTCTGAAGCATACCAACCACTTCGGGAATTTGATTCCGATATTCCAGAACTTTGAAAAATATTTGTGATGAAATATTGTAAGGAAAATTGCCAATAATGGCAAAGGGTTCAGTAAAATAGTCATGCAGGTTGAGCCTCAGAAAATCATCAGAAATGATTCTTTCCTTCAATTCCGGGAAATGTTGATTGATATAGTCAACCGATTCTCGGTCAATTTCTACGACGGTCGTTTCGTAAGCTTTGTTTTGAAGTAAAAACTGAGTTAGAACGCCCATACCAGGACCGATTTCCAGCACTTTATTTACCTTGTCGGACTGAAGGCTTTCGACTATCCTCAGGGCTATGTCTTTATCTTTCAGAAAATGTTGCCCCAAATTCTTTTTTGCTCTTACTATCATCATCGTATTTTCCGTGCTTCGCGGCCTGTTTCTTTATTTGTAAATAAAAATCAGGCCGAATTAAAACAAAACTGTATTTTTGCCACTACAGTTCATTGCATTACGAGCAACTTGTTTGCTTTCCCGGTTGCCGGTGCAAAAGTACTTTAAATTCATTTCAATAAACATTTTCAGATTGAAACAAAAAATCGTTAAGACACTCAAATTTCTTTCATTCTTCCTGATTGGAATCCTAATATTCTGGATGGTATATAAAGATCAGGATATTAAACGAATAGAAAATATATTAAGCAACGATGTCAATTATTTCTGGATCGTTGTTTCAGTTCTGCTTGGGTTGCTTAGTCATGTTAGTCGCAGTATTCGCTGGAACCTGATGATTGAACCGCTTGGCAGAAAACCAAGGTTGCTGAATACGTTTCTTGCAGTTATGGTCGGATATCTGATGAATCTGGCACTGCCGAGAATGGGTGAAATTTCGAGATGTGGTGTTCTTTCGCGTTACGAAAAAATTCCATTTACCAAGTTAGTTGGCACGGTTGTAACTGAACGACTGATTGATGTCCTGATGTTGCTGCTTTTGACAGTCGTTGTTGTTGTCACTCAGTTCGGACAGGTTTTGAGTTTTTTAAGCAACAATCCTGAAGTGAAAGAAAAGCTGGAAAAAGTGATTTATTCGCCTGTTTTGCTTGGTGGGGTGCTGTTGATTGTATTGGTTTTGTGGCTGCTTCGTCATAAGATCCGGGAAAGCTCGTTGATTAAGAAAGCCATGGGCTTTATTCTCCAATTTATTGAAGGCTTTCGCAGTATTCGGAACATGAAAAGGAAAGGTGCTTTTGTTTTTCATTCGGTATTTATCTGGCTCATGTATTTTCTGATGTTTTATTGCGTTTTTTTTTCATTCGGTTTTACTTCACATATTTTGCCTTTAGCGGCACTGACAGTTTTTGTGCTGGGTAGCTATGGTATGGTTGCACCGGTACAGGGAGGAATTGGAGCCTGGCATTTTATGGTGATTGAGGGGCTGGTCCTATACGGTATTGACAAGTCAGACGGGAAAGTATTTGCTTTACTCGCTCATGGAAGTACAACGCTGGTATTGATTGTTTTCGGGCTGATATCGCTTTTAGTTTTGCCATTTGTAAACGAGAAAGCCGGAGAAAAAACTGAACTTGCTGAAGAATAAATTTTATCTGCTACGGACTTTAATCCGTGGATATAAACTCATCTTTTGAATTTAGACCTTTACATAGCACGACGTATCTTTTCGGCCAAGGAAAACCGGACCAATCTTTCGCACCGGATTGTGAATATTGCCATGTTTGGTGTTGTTCTGGGACTGGTGGTTCTGATTTTGTCGGTAGCCATTGTAACCGGATACAAATCAGAAGTGGGCCGTAAGGTCATCGGATTTGGATCACATCTGCAAATCGTAAACCTTGATTCAAACCAGTCGTTCGAGACCAGTCCGATTAGCCAGAACCAAACATTTTTAAACGATCTTAAAAGCATTGACGGAATCCGGCACGTTCAGGTTTTTGCAACCAAGCCCGGAATTATCCGAACCGAAAATGAAATTCAGGGAGTTGTACTGAAAGGAATCGGGCCCGATTTTGATTGGTCTTTTTTTCAGGAAAACAAGGTTGAGGGAGAACCGTTTAAGGTTCAGGATACAGTCCGGAGCAATAAAGTCTGGGTATCGAAACAAATGGCCGACTTGCTAAAACTCAAGTTGGGCGACGATCTATACATGTTTTTTATCAATTCCTCAGAAACCATTCCCCGTCAGCGTAAATTTCAGCTTGCCGGTATTTATAAAACGAGTCTCGAGGAGTTCGACCGCATGTTTGTCTTGTGTGATATCAATCACATCCGAAAATTGAATAACTGGAGAAATGATGAAGTGAGCGGATTTGAGATTCTGGTGAACGATTTCAAGCAACTTCAGGTGCAGGAGAAGGCGGTTCGAAATTTACTTCTGAGAAATACAAATCCTGACGGTCCGGTTTTGCAGGTCGTAAGCGTGAAGGAAAAGTACAGGCATATATTTGATTGGCTGAGCTTACTCGACATGAACGTTTGGGTTATTTTGATCCTCATGGTTTTGGTTGCCGGGTTCAATATGGTTTCGAGCCTTTTGGTTATCATTCTTGAACGAGCCCAGATGATTGGAATTTTGAAAGCGATGGGAGCCCGCAACTGGAGCATTCGAAAGGTATTTCTTTATTTTTCGGGTTTGCTGATATTGAAGGCGCTGGTTATTGGAAATATTCTTGGAATTGGAATTTGTCTCATTCAGCAATACACTCATGTCCTGAAACTTGATCCCTCGTCGTATTACCTCGAATACGTTCCCATAAACCTTACCGTTTGGCACGTTTTGTTGCTCAATGTAGGAACGGTCATTATCACTATTCTGATGTTGCTTTTGCCATCATATTTTATAACCAAAGTGTCTCCTGAAAAAACGATCCGGTTCGAGTAAAGAAGGACTGATTACCTCAGATCAAATGAACAATACACTAAAAGATCAGTTGAAAAGCTCTATGTCGGGCGAATTGCCGGGCAGTGCAGCTCATGCACGAATGCTTCCTCCCGGCCGTCGGATGGGAATCTTTGGCCACGAACTTTCATCAGTAAAAATGAGTAGCGTACTGGTTCTGCTTTATCCTGAGGAAAATCAGTTGTTTACTTGTCTTACAAAACGCCCGTCAACGATGAAATATCATCCCGGCCAGATTAGTTTTCCCGGAGGCAAAGTGGAGAAAGAAGATGTCTCGCCTTTAATGACTGCACTTCGTGAAGCTCAGGAAGAAGTTGGCATTCATCCTTCTTCTGTCGAAATCCTGGGGAAATTATCCGATTTATATGTTGAGGTCAGTCGGTTTTCCATACAACCTTTTTTAGCATGGGCCGACAGAAGGCCTGATTTTTTGGTGGATTTTGGCGAAGTTGAAGAGCTGATATTATTTCCAATCAGTGATTTTGTTTCCAATGAAAACATTGCCGAAACCAAAATAGAAACCCAATCAGGTTCTCTGTCAGTGAAATATTATCCTTTCAACGGTGAAATCATCTGGGGAGCCACTGCCATGATTTTGACCGAACTTTTGGAGATTTTGAGAATGCAAAACTGACAGGGAGTAATTGACTTGACAATCAGGCAATCAATCTTTCGCACCGGCACTTAAGCGCGAAGCAGTCGAAGATTAGTCATAGAACGACCATGCTATTCCAATCCGGAACGTGCGGCGGTAGTATGGATAACCGGGTGCGACAAAGTAGTCTGTGGCAAGCAATCCTGAAGCTGAATTCATGATGATGAAAAAGAAACGTGTGCGTTTCAGTTTCAGGTTGGTATGGAAATCGAGGTATGGATAATTTCCGATTTTCAGTTTGTTCTGCAGGTAAAACCTTGATGTTGCCGGTTCATAAGCATCTGCGTAAAAAGCGGTGTTATAGCGGAGGTCGTATCCGATTTGAAAGTGGAGCACTTTTGAAACGATTGACCGGTAGTTCAAACTGGCAAATCCGGCAAAAACCGGCAAATGGAGGTAATTTTCATTGCTGGCTTTTTGAACCAGTACCTGTGTTCGGAGCAACCAATGGTCATTTTCAAAATCTTTATTCAGGTAGGCTGATAAAACCAGTAACTCACCTGTTGCCTGTGCTGGTAAAGCTTCGGTATTGTTATAAATATATTTGTCGATGAGCGCATAATTTGCGCCAACCTCCGTTTTGAATTCCTGCGAATGGATACTTGCCTGAAGGTTCATTTCATTGATATTACTGAAATGATTGTTCCACTGAAAATGGTTTGAATAGTAATATTTCTGATAGTAGTCAGGAACCAGGGTTTTCAGACTACCTTCAATTCGTAAACTGGTTGTATCTCTGCCGATCTTCAATGGTTTGTTAATAAATCCGGTCAACTCAGTTTGACCTGCCCGGTAACCGTTGAGGTAAATCTTCCCATTTGCTTCATATTGCCAGAATTTTCCTTCATTCCTGAAGATTCCTCCTCCAACGAACGTGTTGGATTGTTTTTCAGGATAACTTCCGGTTGTAGCAGAAAAGTTATACAATAACTGATCGTTGCCTATATAAATGCGTTTACCAAAAGTATATTTCCGATCGGGTGCCTCGTAAAATTTAATTTGAAAAATATTGGTCAGACGGTTGTATTTTATACTGTCGTTGGTGGTTAGGCTGTCCAAATAGATATTGTTGAAGAAATCATGGGAATTTACTTTTGCGAACTTTCGCTTGTTTCCTGAGAATTCAATTTCATGAATAAAGCCAACCCTCGGTATAAAATTTTCATGCACATAGCCAGCTGTGTCTGCCTCCGATTCAGCGGTTTTACCAACACGATACTCATTGATTGAATAAACATCTGTGTTCTTGATCTGGTTCGTGGCATCATCCATTTGAACTGTGAACAAATCGGTTGTTTTCGGTCCCTTAAGCGGTTGTCCGGATTCAATTCCACCGTTTTCCTGCATTTGATACCGGTTCGTTATGAAGATCGAATGTGATAGAAAGTGGTCTGATTTGTAGGAATATGCCAGACCAATATTCCGGAATTTACTTGCCTGGTAGAGGTATTGACCTGTTGATTTAGTGCTGTTGAAAATGAATTCGAAGTTCAAATTTTTGTTAATGTTTTGGGTATGAAAAACATTGAACCGTGTTTCGTTATGAGTCATTCGATTTTCACTCTGACTGTAATCGAGCAGTGAATAGGGTGTGGTCGTATTGAAGTATTGAATCTGGGAAGGAGTCAGGAAATACGCATCAAACGAATTGGAAAAGTAAAAATCAGAATTGTAACTGCGTTTGAAAAAGTCGTTTGAGATATAAGCTCCTCCATTATTCCCGGTATACGTGTTGCTAATACTTGCCTTATTAAACGGTTCATAAACCTGAAAAAACGACAATGTCGTGTCAAGTTCGCTTTTTTTTATCAAGGCACCATCATTCGATACTGACCAGGTTTTAATTATCGATGGAATTTTAGGTTTATCCTTTTTATCTTCCTTTTTATCTTTGGACGGCTTTTGCGGATCTTCTCCCTGGTTGGTTTGTCCACCCATTTGATTATTCATGCCTGAGCCTCCTGTTCTGATTTGGGCATTGGCATGAAATACAAGCAGTATTGCAGCAGTTACTATGTAGATATACTTTTTCAACATGTCGGCGCAAAGATAGTTAAATATGAAACCCACGTCAATATTCAGAAAAGAAGTTAAATTTTAGCTTTGAATTCTAAAAATCTCTGAAGAACTCAGCTTTACAAGATTGGGTTTTCCTGCTTATATTATTTTTCAACTTATTTGTTATCATATTCTTGACTCGCAAACCGAATAGAATTTTAAAAACCATTTTGTTTGGAACCTTACCTGTAAACCAAACGGAATTTCACATGGATTATGATTTAATTTACGATGAATTCAGGCTCTTTTGGAATAAGTTTTCAACTATTTTTTGTTAGTTAATGTCGTGGTGCTGGGATGCTAATCCACTTTTGTTTTCTTTATATTTGTTGCAAATTGGAAAGGATTATGATGCCGAATTATGATGAAGGTTCTATAAAAACGCTTGACTGGCAAGAGCATATCCGGAAGCGTCCGGGAATGTATATCGGTAAGTTGGGCGATGGCTCGGCAAGCGACGATGGAATATATGTATTGCTGAAAGAAGTCATGGATAACTCCATCGATGAGTTCATGATGGGGAACGGAAAAAAGATTGAGGTTCGTGTGAGTAACGACCTTGTTTCGGTTCGCGATTTTGGTCGTGGAATACCATTGGGCAAATTGCTCGATGTGGCTTCTAAAATGAACACTGGTGCTAAATACGATTCCGAAGTATTTAAAAAGTCGGTAGGTTTGAATGGGGTAGGCATCAAGGCAGTTAATGCTTTATCGAGCCATTTCCTCATCAAGTCATTCCGCGAAGGCGAAGTTAAGGAAATCAACTTCAGCTCAGGGATTGTAAAAGATGAGCAGGAAGTTGTTCCAAGCGATCAACCAAATGGCACATATGTTGCCTTCACTCCGGATGTGAATGTCTTCAAAAGCTATCATTATATTGATGATTACGTGGTCAATATGATGAAAAACTATTCTTTCCTGAATGCCGGTCTCATTCTTGAATTCAATGGCGAAAAGTTTCAGTCAAAAAATGGCTTGCGCGATTTGCTTGAAGAAAATATGGAATCCGAGTCGCTTTACCCGGTCATTCACCTCAAAGGTACCGACATTGAACTGGCCATCACGCATGGAAACCAGTATGGAGAGGATTATTATTCATTCGTAAACGGACAGCATACCACACAGGGAGGAACTCATCTGGTGGTATTTCGTGAGGCCATCGTAAAAACCATCCGCGATTTTTATAAAAAAGATTTTGATCCTTCCGATATCCGGGCTTCGATTGTGGCAGCCATCAGCATTAAAGTGGAAGAACCCGTTTTTGAGTCGCAAACCAAAACCAAACTCGGTTCAAAAGATATTGGTCCGGAAGGTCCAAGTGTCCGAAATTTCATTTGGAATTTTGTTCAGAAAGAGCTCGATAATTACCTCCATAAAAATCCGGATGTTTCTGAAGTTTTGTTGCGCCGTATTCAGGAATCCGAAAGGGAGCGAAAAGCGATTTCAGGAATAAAAAAACTGGCCAAACAGCGCGCCAAAAAGGCGAACCTGCATAACCGGAAATTGCGCGATTGCCGCGTTCA
>JBAWZG010000021.1:0-30037 GCA_037143155.1 Bacteroidia bacterium | reverse complement strand
AATTATTCAACTGGTTTATCCATACTGAACAAGCGGTTGAGCATACCGGCCAAAATATCCAAGATCAATTACTTCGGGGCTTTGGTATGGGATGGAGAACATTACAACACGGCAGACCTTAAGGAAATTCCGTTTCATATCATGGTGAATGTGGGTGATACCATTGTAACCAGTGGATATTCCAATATTTTTCCGGAAGGAATCATGATCGGTACGATTACAAAATTTGACGTTGAAAGCGGAACCAATTTCTATCACATCAAAGTTGAGTTGTCGACCAATTTTAAAACGCTGAAGTACGTTGAAGTGGTTCAAAACACCAAGCGTGCTGAATTGATCAAACTGGAATCAAACAATACGGGCGAATGATAAAAGACCTGGGAAAATATGTGATTATGTTTGTGGTACTGGTTCTGGTCCAGGTGCTAATCCTGAACAACATTCAGGTTAGCGGGCTGATCAATCCATATATTTACATTCTGTTCATTCTTCTTCTCCCTTTCACAATTCCAGGATACCTTCTGCTTGGACTTTCCTTTTTACTTGGTATCACGGTTGACATTTTCAACAATACGCCCGGAATACATGCCGGAGCAACGGTATTACTTGGTTTCCTGAGGCCTGCCATTGCACAATTAGTTTCATCGCGCGAGATTCTCGAAAAAGGAAACATGCCAAACCTGACGCATTTAGGTTTTGCCAACTTCCTGAAATATACCGTCAGTGCAGTGCTGATCCATCATCTTTTTCTCTTTTATGCGGAATCTTTTTCATTTGGCGGTTTCTTTGAAACATTCATCCGGTACATCATCAGCAGTATCTTCTCAATTTTAATTATCTTGGGCAGTCAATTCATTGTTTTTAAAAGTTAGCAAAGGGTGGATACTTTTTCGAAACGTAAGTATATTATTGCCGGCATTATGCTTGGGATTGGAGCCTTATTCATTCTCAGGCTTTTTACAATTCAGATTACAAACAAAACATACAAGCAGTTTGCCACCCGGAATGTACTTCGAAAAATCATCACCTTTCCCGCCCGTGGATTGATTTACGACCGGAATCAGAAACTGATGGTTTACAACAAAGCAGCCTACGATTTAATGATTATTCCAAGGGAAGCAAAAGCATTTGATACGCTGGAATTATGCCGGATTGTGCAGTTGGACCGACTTGATTTACGTGATGCAATCCGAAAAGCGAAACAATATTCACGATACAAACCATCGATTGTTGCCGGACAGATCTCTCCTGAAATTTATGCTCCGCTTCAGGAAAAATTATACAAATATCCCGGATTTTTTGTTCAGTCGCGTACCCTGCGCGAATACCCAAGTAAAAGTGCTGCTCAGGCGCTGGGTTACGTTGGCGAAGTCAATCAGCACATCATCGAAACCGATAGTTATTACCGATCGGGCGATTACATTGGTGTCAGCGGTCTTGAAAAAACCTACGAAAAAGAACTTCGTGGAATTAAAGGTGCGAACAACTACATGGTCGATGTTCACAATCGAATAAAAGGCCGGTATAACGACGGAGGAGCAGACACCACTGCTATTTTGGGACAGAATCTGCTGACTGGTTTCGACAAGGAGCTTCAGGCTTATGCCGAATTGCTGATGACGAACAAAAAAGGAGCTATTGTAGCCATTGAACCTGCTACCGGAGAAATTTTATTGATGGTGAGCGCTCCGACCTATGATCCAAATTTATTGGTTGGACGTCAGAGAAGCCTGAATTATGGCATACTGGATCGCGATTCGGTTAATCGCCCCATGTGGAACCGGGCAATTATTGGAACCTATTCGCCCGGATCGACTTTCAAGCTTGCTAATTCGCTAATTGCTCTTCAGGAGCATGCCGTTTCGCCCTTCGACCGGTTCTCATGCTCCGGGAAAGTCAATACTCCGATTAAATGCACACACAGTCATGTGAGCCCTTTGGCTATGCGCGAAGGCATTCGTGAATCATGCAATTCCTATTTCTGGAATGTTTACCGTTCGATTATCAATCATGCAGCAAATCCCGCTGAAGGATATCAGACCTGGCGAAACCATTTGATGACCTTCGGATTTGGTCAACGGATCGGAACAGAATTGTCTTCGGAAGTCAAAGGGAATGTTCCTGAACCAGCTTATTATGACAAAATCTATGGTGTGGGTGGATGGAATTCGATGACTATCCGGTCGATTGCCATCGGACAGGGTGAAATCCTCGCTACTCCGCTTCAGATGGCAAACATGGTTTCGATTGTTGCCAACCGGGGTTATTACATTACTCCTCACCTGGTAAAAGCCATTCAGGATACCAGCCGGGTTTACCGCGAGTTGAAATTTGAGAAAAAAGTTACGGATATCAATCCGGAATATTACCCGACAATTATTGAAGGAATGCAGGCTGTGATTGAGGAAACCAAACTGCAATATACCGTTAAACAGGATAAATTCATTGTATGCGGAAAAACTGGTACCGTTCAAAATCCGCACGGAGCCGACCATTCAGCCTTTGTAGGTTTTGCTCCGCGTGATAATCCTAAAATTGCGATTGTGGTTTTCATTGAAAATGCCGGTTTTGGCGCAACTTATGCCGCACCAATAGCCGGTTTGCTGATGGAAAAATACCTGAACGATTCGATTGCCCCAAAACGAAAAGAACTGGAGCAAAAACTAATCGAAACGAATTTATTGAATGTTGTTGAAGTAAAAAAGAAACTATAAAGTGCAGAAGAAAGACAATGTTTGGGAGAACCTCGACTGGATTACAGTATCCATTTACTTAGCCATGATGTTTATTGGCTGGATAAATATTTATGCTGCAGTCTACAATGAAGAGCATAAAAGCATTTTCGATATGACCCAGGTTTACGGGAAACAGTTGATGTGGATTGGAGCAGCAATCTTCATTGCCATGATGATGATCAATGTTGATTCGAAATTCTTTGTCACTTTCGCTTTTCCCATCTATATTATCCTGCTGATGCTTTTGATGCTCGTTCCTATAATCGGAACGGCGATAAACGGCGCAAAATCGTGGATTGCCATCGGGAATTTTCTGCTGCAACCATCGGAGTTTATGAAAATGGGGGTTTCGCTGGCAATGGCGCGTTACATTAGTTCGCACGACTTTAAAATGCATAGCTGGAAATCGCTGGCTGTCATTGCCGGAATTCTTTTTCTTCCTGTTGCAATGATATTTCTTCAGAACGATACCGGTTCTGCCCTGGTATTTGGTGTTTTTCTTTTGGTACTTTTCCGTGAAGGCCTGAATGGAATTGTCTTGTTCTTTTCGTTCCTGATTGCTGTAGTTTTTGTCCTGACCATTGTTTTCGATCCGATGGTCACTATTCTTATACTCACCTTTGCAGCTTTTCTGATTAATTACCTGATCCGTAAGAATGTAAGACGGAATGTGATCGGAATAAGTGCTTTTACAAGTATTTTCGGAATAGAATGGTTAACTAACTATTTCTTCGAGGGATCGGTCAGCCCGGTGTTTTTTCTGCTGGTTGCGGCGGTTTTGTCGTCGATTGTATTTCTGATCTGGTCGCTCTCGCTTCATAAACGGAGTTTGGCTTTGCTGATTGGAATTTACCTCGGATTGGTACTTTTTGCCGTATCGGTCGATTATGTATTCGACAACATCATGCAGGAACATCAGCGCAGCCGTATCAACGAATTGCTTGGTGTTCAGTCGGATGTACACGGTTCAGGTTATCATGTGAATCAATCAAAAATAGCTATCGGTTCCGGTGGATTTTTCGGTAAAGGTTTTCTTCAGGGAACCCAGACCAAATATGATTTTGTTCCGGAGCAAAGTACCGACTTTATTTTTTGTACCGTGGGCGAAGAATGGGGATTCATAGGCACCACATTGGTTGTCGGACTCTTCATGGGATTGCTGATGCGTCTGATTTTTTTGGCCGAACGCAACAGGTCGCGATTTAGCCGCGTTTACGGATACTGCGTGGCGTCGATCCTCTTTTTCCATTTTGCGATAAACATTGGTATGACCATCGGTTTGGCACCCGTTATTGGGATACCTCTGCCTTTTTTTAGCTACGGAGGTTCGTCACTCTGGTCGTTTACCTTGCTGCTTTTTGTTTTCCTGAGGCTCGATGCCAGCAGGTTTGAACAGCTTAGTTTTTAAAAGTCAAGGCAAATGGATATTTTTATTGAACAGTAATTCCAGCTAACACTTGATGCAATTAATAACTCATAAATCAGCAAAAAGATGAATCCAATGAATTTTAATACCATTCGTGAAATTTCAAATGCATTTCAAAAAAGCAGAATATTGCTAAGCGGTTTCGAACTGGATGTATTTACCCATATCGCCGAATCAGGTTCAACAAATAGTCAGATTGCTTCTGATTTGAAGTTGGATGTTCATGCCTGCGATCGCTTGTTGAATGCCTTGGTTTCGTTGGGCTTTCTTTCGAAGCAAGATGATAGATTCATGAATACGCCGGAAAGTTTCCTGCTCTTGTCGAAAAAAAGTCCGGAGTATTTAGGCGGAATGATGCATATCAATCATCTTTGGAATACCTGGAGTAATCTGACAGAAGTTGTAAAAACCGGAAAGTCTGCACATCCAACCGAAATTAACGATCGGGGTGGAGATTGGCTTTTTGCTTTTATCAATGCCATGCACGACCGGGCTAAAAAGCAAGCGCCTGAACAGTTAGCGAAAATTGATTTATCCGGAATAAATACGGTTTTAGATGTGGGCGGTGGTTCAGGGGCATATTCTATGGAATTTGTTTCGAGAAAGCCTGAAATCAAAGCAACTGTGTTCGATCTGCCTAATGTTGTGCCAATAACTCGGCAGTTTATTGAGAAAGAAGGTTTCGCAAACAGAATTAATACCCACACCGGTGATTATACTTTGGATGAACTTCCGGAAGGATTCGACCTTGTGTTTTTATCCGCTATCATTCACAGCAATTCGCTTGAAGTAAATCAGGATTTGATCAGAAAATGTTACAAGGCACTAAACAAAAATGGCAAGATTGTAATTCAGGATTGGATTATGAATAACGACCGGACACAGCCAACTGCAGGAGCAATTTTTGCCATCAATATGTTGGTCGGCACCGAAGCCGGAGATTGTTTTACCGAAGGCGAAGTTTCAGAAATGCTTCAAACTGCTGGATTTAAAAACATTTCAAGAATAGAATTCGAATCCGGATTGAGTCAGCTTACTGCCCAAAAACAATAAGATTCAGAAAATAGGTTTCGAAATCTCTATCCCAAATTCGGTTTCAACAAAGTAAACCATTTCGGCGAAGAAACTCCGGAACAAAAGCTCAAACTGATCGTATTCCTGATGCAGAATCTCCATGGCCCATTCGCTGTTTGCCGGAAGTGAGGTGCGGCGCGACATAATTTCCAGCACATGGAACATATTTTCACGGTGAGCATACGATTCGAACCGTTTGTGCTGAATCAGGAAAGGAAGAAATTGCTTTACCCTGAATGGAAGCAAACCGAAGTTGGACAGAAAAACCGCATGGGCATGTTTGGAAAAATGACGCAAAGTATAAACCGAGTAATGGTGCCAGTTTGATGCCAGAAAATGATCCATAAAAACATCGGCGACAATGCCTGCGTACCTTCCATATCCGGGTTTCAGGATCTGGATGAATTCCCTGACGACGACATGCTGATCGGTATATGAATCGATGCTCCGGTGAAGCCGGATTCCTGCAGCCACTTTTTCAGGGTATTCAAGATATTTATTCCCTTTTACAAAATCGCCGATGAAATTGCCTACTTTAATCTCATCCGATTCTCCCGATAAATAGATATGTGCAAGATAATTCATATGTCTTATGCTATCTGACAATAGATCAGTATTTCAATTAAACAGTTCAACTTGTTAAAAGTTAAATCAAAAGTAATCGGTTTCAGGGAACATCGATTTTCTAAATTTTCCTATCTTTCGCCAGTTTTACAGTAGGAGTTATGCCGAAAAAAATTGCTGCCTTTGGGGAATTATTATGGGATTTGCTTCCGAACGGAAAGGTTCTGGGTGGGGCACCTGCCAATTTTATTTACCGAATTAATTCGTTTGGCGACTTCGGCACATTATTAAGTAAAGTTGGCGATGATCTGGATGGTAAAGAAGCACGCAAGGCACTCATCAGTCTGGGTGTGTCTGACGAAAACATCCAAACCGACTACGAATTTCCAACAGGTACCGTAAAAATTAAGTTCGATGATCATGGGAATCCGGACTTTGAAATTATTCCGGATGTTGCATACGATCATATTGAGATCAATGCTGAAATGATGGATGCCTTCAGTCAGGCCGATTGTGTGTGTTTTGGCACCTTGGTGCAACGGTATGGAATTTCGAAAAACACCTTGCGTGAACTGATTCACCAATCTGCCGATGTGGTTAAATTTCTGGATATTAATCTCCGCAGGAATTGCTATACTGCAGCATCAATCGAAGACAACCTTCAGATGGCAAACATTTTGAAAACCAATGACGAAGAATTGATGGTCACCAAAGAATTGCTGGGATTGAAGAATGATAACCTGAAAAACCTTGCTGCGGAAGTGGCTGAAAAATACCAGATTGAAATCATTTTGTGTACGCTTGGCGAAAACGGGGCTTTCTGCCTGACCAGAAAAAATGAATTTTATTACGATCCCGGCTATCAGATTGAATTGGTTGATACGGTTGGCTCAGGCGATGCATTTTCGGCTGGTTTTGTCCACTATTACATGAATGGTCACACAATTGATGAAGCGCTTCGTTTCGGAAATGCTGCCGGAGCAATGGCCGCTACCACTACAGGAGCTACAGTCCCAATCTTCAAAGGGGATATTCTCAATTTCATGCTTGGCAACAGCAAACGGAAATCGGTGCTCGCATTGTTGTAGTCAAGGAGAAAAGTAGTCATTTGCTTCGCGTCATTGATTGTCATTTGCTTCGCGTCATTTGAATGACAATCGAATGACTACTGAATGACAATCGAATGACACTTATTGTTTGTTCTTCCCAACCCGTATCATTCCTCCCTGAGCCATAGTCATTACAATCACTCCAAGAATAGTGATTCCGCCACCCCACAACTGCATGGAAAGCGGAAAATTTCCGAAGTAAAAGAAAGCGATGACCAGAACAAAGATACCTTTCAGGCTTTGAATAATGGACGAACGGGAAGCTGCGATGAAGCGGTAGGAATAGTAAAATGACAACAATCCCAGGAAAGAGCCGAAAAATGCACCAAGCGCAATATTCCTGAAGGCCGTAACCGGAATTGCAAGCGACTGACCGCTCCAGATGAAATAACCCAGAAAGAACAGAAAAATCCATCCGTTTGAATTCAGGTTGAAAACCACCGGACTCGCTTTTTGCACATTCTTTTTGACGATCACTGAAAAAGTCGCCGCCAGCAAGGTATTGATTACAACCAGACCGGTACCGGGAATGAAGATTTTATTCCAATCGAGTTCACCGGTGTAGCTGATGACAAAAGCTCCGGCAATGGCAAGCGATCCGCCTAAAGCTTCGAGCCAGGTAAATCGTTCTTTTAGGAAAATAATACCCAAAGTAGTCAGGAACACAGGGAACAGATTACCTAAAAATGAAGTGACCGAAGGATCGGGAATGGCCCGGATCGCCATAAAAAAAGTAATGTTCGATGCCAGATCAATCGCAGCCAAAAGTAGAAGCAGGCCTAAAACTTTTCGCGGCAGGCTTTTTATCTGGCTGATCTTTCCGGATGAAACTGCAAGTATTAAATTCAGAACGAATCCAATCCCAAAATAATAGATTCCGAATTGCGCCAGATCAATCTGATTCAGTCCTGCTTTGCTAAAAACATACAGACTCGAAAAGGAAATGGTTCCTACCAAAGCCCAGACGTATCCTTTCCACTCTTCCGATTGATTTGCTGCCATAGTTGAATTAAAAAAAGCGAAACCTTAATTGAGATTTCGCTTATGCAAGTTATGTTATTTTTTCTACTACAACCGCTTCTTAATCGCTTTTGTGGCTTCTTCAAAACCGGGTTTCTCGAGTAATGCAAACATATTCTTTTTGTATGCCTCAACTCCCGGCTGATCAAATGGATTCACACCCAAAGTATATCCGCTCAAGCCACAAGCCACTTCGAAGAACTGGATCAACTGACCTAAATAATATTCATTCAGTTTTGGAAGAACGATTTGGATATTTGGCACACCACCATCGACATGAGCCAGCATGGTTCCCATTTCAGCCATTTTATTTACTTCGTCCACACGTTTTCCGGCAAGGAAATTCAAACCATCGAGATCGGCTGCGTCAGATGGAATTCGAACTTCACGATCAGGACTGGCAATTGAAAGTACGGTTTCGAACAAAGTCCGTTCGCCTTCCTGAATGTATTGTCCCATGGAATGTAAATCAGAAGAGAAATCGACGGAAGCCGGGAAAATACCCAATCCATCTTTCCCTTCACTTTCGCCGTAAAGCTGTTTCCACCATTCAGCCAGAAAATGAAGTTTTGGATTGAAGTTCACCAAAATTTCAACCTTTTTTCCGTTTTTGTACAATTCATTTCGAACTGCAGCATATTGTGCGGCCAGATTATCTTCGAACGGAATGTCAACACCAGTAGCATGCTGCATATCAATAGCTCCTTTTACCAAAGCACGAATATCGAAGCCTGCAACAGCAATGGCAAGCAGTCCGACTGGAGTCAGCACCGAATAACGGCCACCAATATCATCAGGAATAACAAAGGTTTTGTAGCCTTCTATGGTTGCCAATGATCGCAAGGCGCCTTTGCTTGCATCAGTAATGGCTATGATTCGTTCGTTGGCTTCTGCCTTTCCGTATTTATCTTCGATATCCTGTTTCAGGAGGCGAAAAGCCAGTGCAGGTTCTGTTGTCGTTCCTGATTTGGAAATCACAGCCAGCGCGTATTCTTTGTTTTTCAACAAGTCGCGGATTTCGAACAGGTAATCTTCACTGATATTTTGTCCTGCAAACAGGATAAACGGATTTTTGCGTTCTTTCAGGTGAGCAAAACTGTCGGAAAGTGCATCAACCACAGCTTTTGCTCCAAGGTAGGAGCCGCCAATGCCAATCACAACCAGAATGTCGATGTTTTTGGCAAGCAATTTAGCTGCTGTTGCTTCGTAATCGGCCAGTTCGGTTTCAGAAATTGAAGTCGGCAAATTCGTCCAACCCAAAAAGTCATTTCCTTTTCCGGTCTTGTTGAAAAGCGCACGACTATGATTCCCGATCTCTTCGCGATATGAGTAAATCGAGTCTTTTGAAATAAAATCAAAAGTCTTGTCAAAATTTAAAGTAATATTCTTCATCTGTTAATTTTTTAGACCAAATGGGACACCTGATTTTTTCTATGCGACCTATGTGTCTATGTGGTTGTTTTATTTTATGTTTTTTACCTGAGATTTTCGGTTAACAATCTGATTTCGATGGCGGGGGAAATATTTTCGTATAAGATATTATAGACAGCCTCTGCAATGGGCATATTCACCCTGAATTCTTCGTTGATCTCTTTGATTGACTTGGCGGCATAATAACCTTCGGCGACCATGTGCATTTCGAGTTGCGCCGAACGAACCGAATAGCCTTTTCCGATCATCGTTCCAAAAGTGCGGTTTCGTGAAAATTGCGAATATGCGGTGACCAGCAAATCACCCAGATAGGCTGAGCTTTTAATATCGCGGGTAATCGGGTGAACTTTATCGACAAAACGTTTGATTTCCTGAATGGCATTGGAGATCAGCACCGCCTGGAAATTATCGCCGTAGCGCAATCCATGCACAATTCCGGAGGCAATAGCTACAATGTTTTTAAGAACAGACGCATATTCGGTGCCAAAAATATCATCGGAAACGTGTGTGCGGATGTAAGGACATTCGAGGCGGAAAGCAAATGCCCGGGCCTTTTTCACATCAGGACAGGCAATGGTCAGGTACGATAAGCGTTCCAGAGCAACTTCCTCAGCGTGGCAAGGTCCTGCAATTACGCCAATCCTGTCGTATGGAATGTTATAGTACTGATGCAGATATTGCCCGACAATCAGATTATCTTCAGGTACAATTCCTTTGATAGCCGAGACCACAAATTTTTGAGACAGATCAACAGTCACTTCGGACATCGCATCTTTCAGGAAGGCAGACGGGATGGCAAGAATTACGATATCAACACCTTCAATCGCCTGATTAATATCGGTGCAGAAATTCAGTTTGTTTACATCGAACTCTACACTCCTTAAATAACTGGGGTTGTGTTTAAACTTTTTGAATTGTACAATATTATCCGGATTCCGGAAATACCAATTGATGGTATCCACATTGTGCAAAAGGATTTTTGCAAGGGCAGTAGCCCAACTACCACTTCCAATTATTGCTATTTTTGAGTTTGCAAACATTTTTAGATTTTCTGAATTATGACAACCATTTGTTTACATCTTCCAACGATGGGTTGTCCAGACCCAGTTTGTTCTTTTTGTTGAATCCGCAAATGTCGTTAAAAAATTTTCCGGCTTTAATTTCTTTTAAATCTTTAACTTTTTTTAACCCTATTTTCCGGATCACATCAATCCATTCGGCAGGAATTCCCAATTCGATGAATTTTTCATCCGGATCGTTGGTTTCAGCAGCCTTTTCGGGTTTCATCTGTGGAAAGAAAAGTACATCCTGAATCGATAAATTATTGGTCATGAACATGGTCAGTCGGTCGATTCCAATTCCCATTCCTGAAGTTGGCGGCATTCCGTATTCCAGTGCCCGAAGGAAATCCTGATCGATAAACATGGCTTCGTCGTCGCCTTTTTCGGATAATTTCATCTGATCTTCAAAGCGTTCACGCTGGTCGATCGGATCATTCAATTCCGAATAGGCGTTAGCCACTTCTTTTCCGTTCACCATTAATTCAAAACGTTCGGTTAAGCCTTCAACGGTGCGGTGCTTCTTGGTCAGGGGCGACATTTCGACCGGGTAATCAATAATGAAAGTCGGCTGTATGTAATGATGTTCGCATTTTTCACCAAAAATCTCGTCGATCATCTTTCCTTTTCCCATGCTGGAATCGGTTTCGATACCCAGCTGTTTGCAAATATCCCGGAGTTCGGATTCAGATTTTCCGGCAATATCAAAACCGGTGAATTCCTTGATTGAATCGTACATGGTCACCCGTTTGAATGGCCTTTGGTAATTAATCACGGTTTCGCCAAGCTGAACCTGGGTTGTTCCGTGCAGGGCAATGGCTACCCGCTCAATCATTTCTTCGGTGAAATTCATCATCCAGAGGTAGTCTTTGTAGGCTACATAAATTTCCATGACGGTAAATTCCGGATTGTGCGTACGGTCCATTCCTTCGTTACGGAAGTCTTTGGCAAATTCGTAAACTCCATCGAATCCGCCTACAATCAGGCGTTTCAGGTAAAGTTCGTTGGCTACCCGTAAATAGAGAGGAATATTTAAGGCATTGTGATGCGTGATAAAAGGCCGGGCAGTGGCACCACCGGCGATGGATTGCAATATCGGAGTTTCAACTTCAAGGTAACCTTGTTCGTTGAAAAACTGGCGCATGGTATTGATAATTTTCGATCGTTTGATAAACGTGTCTTTCACCTGGGGATTTACAATCAGATCGACATAACGCTGACGATAACGCATTTCAGGATCGGTAACGGCATCAAACAGTTGACCGTCTTTTTCCTTAACAATCGGCAGTGGACGAAGCGACTTGCTGAGCACAAAAAGCTCTTTCACATGTACGGATAATTCACCCACCTGAGTAATAAAAGCAAATCCCTTTACGCCAACTACATCGCCAATGTCGAGCAGTTTTTTAAACACATCGTTGTAAAGGGTTTTATCCTCGTCCGGGCATATTTCGTCGCGATTGATGTAAAGTTGCAACCTTCCGGTAGAATCCTGCAATTCGGCGAACGAGGCTTTTCCCATGATGCGGCGGCTCATGATACGGCCTGCCAGCACTACTTCCTGAAAGTTATTCAATTCAGGATTGTACTTTTCTTTGATTTCTGAAGTGGAAACATTTACCGGGAATTCAGCTGCTGGATAAGGATCAATACCTAAGTCCTTCATTTTCTGTAAGGAATTTCTCCTTACTGTTTCCTGTTCGCTTAATTCAGATATGCTCATAAAAATCAACAGTTAAAAATTCAAAAAAAATCCCGACAAAGATAGCAAAGTATTGCATATTGGAATTGTTAACAAAATATGAATTAATGAACCGGATTTACTTTCGAGTTCTGACTTCATTTTTTATCTTTGAGAAATTTTTGCGCAAAACGCATCGGTTCTGAAAATCAACGAATGGATAAGGTCTGGAATATCAAAAAAGAAGGCGATTTAAATATCATCAAGCATTTATCGGTAGCGTTAAATGTTAATATGATTGTTGCCAATCTTTTAGCACAAAGAGGCATTACTTCATTTGCCGAAGCTCAGGCTTTTTTCAGGCCAAAATTAACCGACCTCCACGATCCGTTTCTGATGAAAGACATGGACAAAGCCGTGGAACGGTTGGAACGTGCCATTGATAATCAGGAGAAAGTACTGATTTATGGCGATTATGATGTGGATGGCACAACCTCGGTAGCCATGATGTACCAATTTCTCCGGACCAGGCTAAAAAATCTCGATTATTATATTCCTGACCGGTATTCAGAAGGATATGGCATTTCGAAAACCAGCATACTTTATGCCGCGGAACAAAAAATATCGCTTGTAATTGTGCTCGATTGCGGAATTAAGGCAGTCGATAAAATTAAGATGGCTAAAGATCTGGGTGTCGATTTTATTATTTGCGATCACCACAATCCGGATGATATCATACCCGATGCGATCGCCGTTCTGGATCCAAAACGGCCCGATTGCAGCTATCCATACAAAGAACTTTCGGGCTGTGGCGTTGGATTTAAATTTCTTCAGGCATTTTCTTCCAAGAACAATATTCCATTTTCAGAATTAGCAGAACTGTTGGATTTGCTGGTTGTCAGCATTGCTTCCGACATTGTTCCGGTCACAGGTGAAAACAGGGTTTTGGCCCATTACGGCTTAAAAAAGCTCAATTCATCTCCCAGTATTGGCCTGAAAACAATCATGCAGTATTCAGGGTTGAACTCCGAAGAAATATCGGTCAGCGATATCGTTTTTAAGATTGGACCTCGCCTGAACGCTTCAGGAAGAATTGAACACGGGAAAAAATCGGTGGCAATTCTAACCTCAACCAATGAGGATGCTGCGCTTTTGCTGGGTGACGAAATCAATTCGTACAACGAAATCCGGAAAACACTCGACCGCGACATTACACTGGAGGCGCTCGAGATGATTCATCGTGATCCCGGACATGAAGGGAAAAATGCAACCGTTCTTTATAATCGCGACTGGCACAAAGGGGTTGTAGGTATTGTAGCTTCCCGACTCACCGAATATTTCTATCGCCCAACGGTTGTTTTGACCGAATCGAATGGTCTGGCTACCGGATCGGCACGTTCGGTGCGCGATTTTGATTTATACGAGGCAATTGGTGCCTGCAGCGATTTGCTTGAATCGTACGGCGGACACATGTATGCAGCCGGCCTGACTTTGAAAATTGAAAATATCTACGAGTTTTCGAAACGCTTCGAGGACATTGTAACCAAACAGATTACCAACCAGCAACAAACCGAATCGATTGAAGCCGAGGCCAAAATTTACCTTTCGGATATTACCCCAAAGTTTTACCGCCTGCTCAAACAGTTTGCTCCATTCGGCCCGCACAACATGATGCCTGTTTTTATTTCTGAAAATGTGCTTGATAGTGGCAGCAGCCGGACGGTTGGTAAAAATCAGGAACATTTAAAGCTTGAATTAATTGAGCCAACCAGCCATTCCTCCAAATTTGCCGGGATTGCATTCAACCAGGCCCACCATTTTGATGCCATCAGCCAGGGACTGCCCTTCGATATTTGTTATTCGGTAACCGAAAACGAATTCAGGGGGAAAACCAATCTGCAACTCCTCATTCGCGATATCAAATCGAAAGCTTATTAAGAGCGAATCCTTTCCGGAAAAACATATCTTTTCATTTAACAATCATCATTGTTCAGGCAGAACTGCCGTGCCCATAAAACCCTGATTTAAAAGAAGTAAAATAAATCTGCTTAATATAATTGAAAGACCGTAAAAATTATTTAGCTTTGGAGAAAGATACTTTTTATTGTTGATGCTCTGACTTGTTTTACAAAATTTCGTCATTAAAAACAACCTTAACCATGGACATTCTGCACAAACCCCAGGAAGAATTCCAAAAAGAGTTAATCGAATTGCGGCAAGAATATAATTCCTTAAAGGAATTATATGATAAGGAAAGTTCCCTGCGCAACCACTCGTATGATGAGATGCTTGAAACCAATCTTAAATTAACACTGGCTATGCAGGGCGGAAAAATGGCCTGGTGGGAAATGGATATACCAAGCGGCAATGTCACTTTCGACAAAAATAAGTGTGAAATGCTGGGGTATCCAACAGAAAACTTCAAACATTACAAGGATTTTACAGCTCTGGTTCATCCTAAAGATTATCAGAGGATCATGGATGCGATGAGAGACCATTTTGAGGGTATTCATGCCAAATATGAAGTTGAATACCGGATTCTGGCCAGCTCCGGTGAATATATCTGGTTCTTTGATTATGGTTCTGTTGTAAAAAGAGATTCAAATGGAGTTCCATTGATTTGTACCGGGTTTGTATTTAACATTACTGAACGGAAACAAGCTGAGCTTCATTTGCTTAAAATTATGAAAGCACTTGATTCCGCAGGTGATGCTATTGCAATTGCCGATTCTCAGGGACGTCATTTTTACCAGAACAAGGCTCTTTCCAATCTGTTTGGATACGAAACTGCCGAAGAAACTGAAGCGGCCGGAGGAGGAATGGCCAGGGTTAAAGACCCGTCGATTGCAAAACAAATTTTTGAAACTATTTTGCAAGGCAAATCCTGGTCAGGCGAATTAGATATGGTAACCAAAAGCGGACAGGTCTTTCCCGCCTATGAGCGGGCAGATGCAATTAAAGATAAGGAGGGAAATACAATCGGGGTAATTGGCATTATCAACAATGTCACTGAGCGTAAACATGCAGAGAAATTATTTGGCGACCTCATAGAAAAAAATCCGATGTCGATTCAAATCGTAGATAAGGACGGTTTCACTCTTAAAGTAAATTCTGCGCACTTCTTGCTTTTTGGCCCTCCTCCTCCTCCTGACTTTTCAATTTTTGACGATCTCCGGGATAAAGGATTGGGAGAATATATTCTTCTTGCCAAAAATGGCGAAGTGGTTCATTTCCCAGACACTTATTATAATGTTCATGATGCATATGCCGAGCTGCCTGATAAACCGGTTTGGATTAGTGCGGTTCTTTTTCCTTTAACAGACCAGAATGACATTATTCAAAGCTTTGTTTTCATGCATGAAGACATTACCAAGCGCAAGAATGCAGAGGAGTTATTGCTGAAAAGTGAAAATATGCTTCAAACGGTTCTGGATAATTTTCCTGGGGTGGTCTTTTGGAAGGACAGACAGTCGACTTTTTTGGGATGTAATCAGTCTTGTGCAACCATCGCTGGATTAAATAGTCCAGTTCAGATTGTCGGAAAAACTGACCTTGAAATGCCATGGGCATCAACAGAGGGCATAGAATACCGTAAAGACGATTTTGAAGTCATGGAATCTGGTAAAGAAAGGTTGCACATTGTTGAAATGCTGCATCAATCCGACGGTAAGGTAATATGGTTAGATACCAGCAAAGTTCCGATGCGGGATTCAATTGGTCAGGTTATTGGTGTTGTTGGTGTATCCAACGATATTTCCACGCTCAAGCAGGCAGAGCAAGAAATAATAAATACGAACAAAGAACTTGCTTATAAAAATGAGGAGTTGGAAAAGCGCACGCAAGAATTAATTAAAGCTTTGGGCAGAGCAGAAGAAAGCGATCGCTTGAAATCTGCATTCTTAGCCAATATGTCGCATGAGATAAGGACTCCGATGAACGGTATCTTAGGATTTGCCAGCTTATTGAAAGATGCAGATATTTCCGGAGAAGAGCGTCGGGAGTATCTGGAACTCCTGGAGAGAAGCGGTAACCGAATGCTTAATATCATTAATGATATTGTTGATATTTCGAAAATAGAATCGGGGCAGATAGAAGTTCATTCGAAGGAATCGAATATAAACGATCAAATAGATTATATTCATAACTTCTTTAAACCTGAGGTGGATAAAAAGAGAATTCAGTTTTCCTGTAAAAAATCGTTATCCTGTGAAGAAGCTGTTATTCATACCGACCGTGAAAAAATTTATGCCATACTGACCAACCTGGTCAAAAATGCAATTAAATATACCGATGAAGGGTCAATCGAATTTGGGTACGACCTAAAAACTGAGCATCAGTCTAATGTATTGCAATTTTTCGTTAAAGACACCGGTATTGGTATTCCCAAAAACCAACAAGAGGCTATATTTGAACGGTTTATTCAGGCCGATATTACGAATAAAATGGCACGACAGGGGGCGGGTTTGGGTTTATCAATTTCTAAAGCATTTGTGGAGTTACTTGGCGGTAAAATTTGGGTAAGCAGCGAAGAAGAAAAAGGCTCAACATTTTATTTCACTTTACCCCTCCAGGAAATGGATTGCAAATCCACACCTCAATAAAGGCGGTATGAAATGCGGATTGAAAATCCGAATTAGCAAAGTTTAGAAGCAGAGATGAAATTCAACTGGATTCAGGAATTTTTTGGTAAAAAAAACTTCCTGAATCCAGAGCCTCAATTATTTTTTTCCTTTCCAGCTGAGCCTGTAAATCTTGCCTTTAAAATCGTCTGAAATCAGCAGTGATCCATCCGGGGCGACCACCACATCAACCGGCCTTCCCAGCACATTTCCGTCAGGAGTAAGGAAATCGACAAATTTTAGCGCTCCGTAAGGATGGCCATTGTCGAACAGCACCCGGCTCACACAATATCCGACTTTTATGCTACTGTTCCACGACCCGTGAAAAGCAACAAATGCATCATTTTTGAATTCCGAAGGAAACTGATTGCCTGTATAAAAAGTCATCGCGCAAGGTGCCCAGTGAGCGCCGGTTGCCCATTCGGGTACAATGGTTTTGGCCGCCAGTTCAACAATATCGGGCCGGTTCATGTATTCATACCGGACAAGGCGGTTGCCAACGATAAACGGATGTCCGTAAAAACCATCCTGTACATAACGATTCATCTCACAGGGCGGATTTAAATCAGTAATGGGCTGCCCGCCGTTTGAAATTTTCTTTTCAAAATATCCTCCAAAATCGTCGCTGCCATGATCCATTCCCCAGATTTCTTCGGTCCCCGGTCGGACCACCAGCTTTTCAGTGTTGCGGATTCCCGAAGCATAAAGTTTTTTGTCTTTTCCATTCAGGTCGAACGACCAGATTTTTTGCCTTTCGGTTCCTTCATCAATGGCAATATTTCCTGAACAACCGATCGCTGTATAAATCCGCTTGTTATTGATCATCACCGGACGCCACCAATGACCGCCGCCTTCAGGAAGAGCCCCTTTGGCTATAACGGTTTCTGTCTGGTCTGCAACACCGTCATGATCGCTGTCAATGGCTTTGTAGATTGCGCCTGATTCGGTAAACCAAAGCCAGCCGTCGTAAAAAAACATACCATGAACGGTCGGATAACCACTTACAAATGTTTTTACAGTTTCGTAATAACCATCGTTGTTGGTATCTCTCAGTGATTTAATTTCGCCGCTTCCCGGCAGTGAAACATACAGAGTTCCCCGATCATCGAAAGCCATAAAACGCGGAAAATCAACCAAATCTTCAGCAATGGTAAGCGTAAAACCATCTCTAACCCAAATGGCAGAATCTTTGCCCGTTTGTTGAGCGAATAAACCAGTAACCGGCAAAAGACCAGCCAGCAAAAGCAGTGTAACTTGAAATTTCATAGGATGATATTAATGGATTTACAGTTTATTTCCAACCTGAAAAAAATCTGTTCAGGAGTTTTTATTTGCTCATTTAACAACCAATCAACAAGCAATGTTTAAACAGTTGCTGGTTGAGATCTGCATTCAGTGAAATAAAAATGAAAAACCTGCTTATTACCGTATTAAACGGTAATAAGCAGGTTTTTCAGAAACAGAAAATAACAAAAATTAAACGTCTTTACCCATGATGTTTAATTTTCCTAATATCCAGAAAATCAAAGATAATACGACACCTATGATTGCAGCGAAAGCCATTCCTTTGAGCTGAACAGAGCCAATTTGAATGCTGGCACCGCTAACCCCGACAACAAAAGTAATTGCGCCCAGAACCATGTTGCTGTTTTTGCTGAAATCAACCTTTTGTTCCACGAACATGCGGAATCCCTGAACTGCAATTACTCCGTACAACAACATGGTAATTCCGCCCATTACCGCACTTGGAATGGTTGAAATAGCGGCTGATACTTTTCCAATTAATGAAAAAGCAATGGCAAGCAAAGCTGCTCCGCGAATAATCCAAACCGAATAAACACGTGTAATTGCCATTACGCCAATGTTTTCGCCATAAGTTGTATTTGGAGGCGAACCTGCAAATCCGGATAAAACATTGCTGATTCCATCGCCAAGCAAGGATTTGTGCAATCCCGGATCTTTCATTAAATCCGTTTCGGTAATTTTACCGGTTACAATTAGGTGGCTGATGTGTTCGGCCAGTACGACAATACAGGCCGGAGCTATAATGACAATAGCGTTGATATCAAAAACCGGAGTTTGAAATTTAGGAAGTGCAAACCATGCGGCGTTTCCGATCACAGCGGTATTGACCATGCCCATTCCAAGAGCTAAAAGGTAACCGGCAACCACTGCAAACAGAATAGGTATTACCTGCATAAATCCTTTAAAAAGAACTGAGCCTGCGATACCCACGATTAAGGTGAACATCGAAACAAATACCACATTGGAGTTCATTACAAATGGCTGAACTACCTGGCCAACATTGGCCGGCCAAGGAGCCAGACCAGCCTGCTGAGCAGCAACCGGAGCCAGTTCGAGTCCGATGATGGCAACCACAGCACCCATAACGGCAGGAGGCATCACAATGTCGATCCATTTAATTCCCCAGAATTTGACTACAAACGAAATCAGGATGAAAAACAACCCAAAGAAGATAAACCCGGATTGTGCATGGGTAAAGCCACCATAAGTGCTGATAACCAGCATGGCCGGTGCAATAAAAGCAAAACTGGATCCCAGGTAAGCCGGAATGCCACCTTTGGTTACCCAGGTGTAAATTAAGGTTCCAAGACCATTCATCAGTAACGCAATTGCTGGATCAACGCCAAGCAAAATAGGGACCAGTATTGTAGCACCAAACATTGCTGTTAAATGTTGGAAACTTAGAGGAAGGCTCTCTAACAGGGGAAGTTTTTCATGAATACCAATAATTCGTCGCGCCATTTTTTAGTTCTCCTTTTTTAATTAGTTTAGGTTTTTTACATAAGATTTGTCGGTTTATTATAAACCGCCATGAATGTAATCATTGTTTTTAAGTCAGGATGGCAGGCGAGGGAATAGATATGCACAAAAATTGTTAGCAAAGTCAACCTGAACAGTGGTCTGACTCTTCTGTTTTTGTGGTTTGCTTTACGGTAGTGTTGCTAATCAGTCAATTGACTCAGCCGGTCGATAATTACAGCACCGGTTGCGTGAAGTACTTCGTTGGATTGATGTCCGTTGGCGAGTAGAATGCAGGGGCAGCCCAATGCTTTTGCAACTTCAAAATCATGAACGGTATCGCCAATTAAAACAAGTTCGTCCACATCCAGTTCCAAATCAGAAATCAGGAGATGTCCGTTTTCGAGTTTGGAAACTGCATAATGATTGTCCAGGCCGGAAACGTGCTCAAAAAAGTGGCTGATCCGATAATGATTCAGGCATTCTTCCAGGATATCCTGTTTCATGGCCGAAAGAATAAACTGGCGGATTCCGATTGAATGGAAATAACTTAAAACACTGAATGAATCTTCGTGCAGTTGGCAGCCAATGACCTGATCATTATATCGTTCAGTAAATTCAAGGGCAGGGATTTCAAAGGGTTCTTTCCGGAAATCAAAACCAATCTTCTGATAATAATTTTTCACCGGAAAAGAAAAGACTTCTTTGTAGCCGGAAAGCGAAAGTGTTGGAAGATCGCGTTTGTCCAGCATTTCATTGATGGTCTGCACACATAGATCTACGTCGTCGAGCAAGGTGCCGTTCCAATCCCAGATGATGCATCGGATATGACTGAGCATTTTCTATAACAGCGAATTGCGTTTGTTGATGAGCGGATTGACGTACATTTGAAGGAACATCGTCCGAATAGTTTCCGGATCGCCTGATATCTGGGCAACGGCTTCTTCAACCAAAGTCTCGAACTTTTGAAACTGCTCTTTGGTATAATGTTCGGTGTTAGTACTGGTATGGTTCAGTAGGTCTTCAGCAATATAGTTGTTTGGCCAAAGCCTGAAATTTCGGTAAATCTGCCGGTCAATATAATCGGCAAGCTTTTCAATCTGGGCAGATGTGGTTTCTTCGCTTGAAATTAAATCAAGTTGAGTTGAAATTGGCTCACCAAATCCAAAATGAACATGTCCTTTTGGATTAACCAAGCCATGACCCATACTTCGTAAATCATCACTTTGTGTTTTTTCGAAGCCTTCAGTCTGTTTCCGGTAGAGTTCGTCCACTTTCGAAATACCGCAAGGTTCAATCTCATAAGAAATTGAAATCGGAACAATCTTCAGTTCATTAAATCCTTCTTTAAATTCCTTATGGTTGCTCAGATTCAGCATTTTCAACAATGCTTGTTGTGTTTTATCGTTTCCGTCTTTTGTCCTTCCTTCGCGTTGGGCAATCCAAACTGAAGTGTGGTTCATGGTAATACCACGACGGATATATTCTGAAAGTTTTTTGGATGCCATCAGTAATTCACGGACCGGAAGGCCTCTTCGTACAACAAATGCACGGTTCAGTTTGACCGCATATTCAATCCATTTCTCAATTAACAGATTATCCCCGATGGCAATTTCGGTGGTATTCATTCCTTCCAATACAATCAGAAAATTTATGAATGCCGAATCAAGAATAATATCGCGGTGATTAGAAATGAAAAGGTAACTCGTATGCTTATCGAGACTTTCCATTCCGCTCGATGTCAATCCATCGGTTGATGGCTTCAGTATCAGGTCGTTTATCAGATTATAAACGAATTCGTGCTGTAATTCCTTTACTGTGGTCAAACCTGAAAGCAATAATTTGACCTGATCAATTTTTGCCTGATCTTTAAAAATATAAAATAAGATGCGTTGAAATCCTTCATCATGAATCAGTAAATTCACATAATGATTTACCTCCGAATCATTGAAAGGTCGAATATCGTCGAAGTTAATTTTGTGAAGCATTTCTGTTTTTTTGTCGGGCAAAGATAATAATTGAGATCGAACAAGTGACAGAATTTGCTATTATTTTATTTTTTCAAAAGTCTCCTAACAGGCTGATTAGGTACATATTGAAACATTAAATTAAACAGCATGGCAATAAATATTTAGTATGGTAAGTCTGAAATGGACCAAAACAAACAGCGATAAAAACAGTTAAAACTGGTATCGAAGCTGTATTTTCAGTTCCGATCGGGTAGATGAGTTGGCACTTTCAACGGGTTCTTTTTGGGCAAACGAGTGTGTAGTGGCAAATTTGATCCAAAGGCAAAAACTATTGGTGAATTTATACTGAATGTTGAAAAAAGTTCGGATTCCGTTTCCGTAAAGTGCCGGAACCGAAAATGAATAGAGAACATCATTTTCGCAGGCATACAGTCTCGAATTGTATCCGCCGGTCTTGAAATAGGCCAATCGGCCATTCATTGTGTATGGTTTGTTGAGAGGTTTAAAAACAATATCCTGAAGTATCAGAAATCCTTTTTCGCTGGTTAATTTTGAATAACAGGAAAGTTCCACCCTGCTTTTCAAATTTATTTGCTCGTTCAGAATCTGTGCATAATTGAGACGGATCCGGTTAATTAGCTGGCTTGTATTGTATTTTAGCATTCCGGATATTTCCTTCTCGTCTTTCTCTTCCTGAAAATATCTTAGGTAGAAATTGGTTTGCTGACTTGGATTGTATGAAACCTGCGACATGAATTCCGCTCCGATTGAAGGAGCTGCTGTAGTATATTTAATCCATTTATTTTTGAAAAAATCGGCATAGGCACAAACAATCCATTTCGGAGCGGGGAAAAATTTCAGACCAACATAGAGAGCGTGTTCGTCGTTAATACGAGATGATTCGGTGAACGCATTGGAGAAATAGCTGAAATATGTTTTGTTAATGTTCCGGTAAACCATCGACAATTCGGCATTTGGAGCTGGTTTCAGCATAATGCCCGCAAGTAATGCCTTCCCTGAATTTGCACTTGCAGCGGCTTCTCCATAAAAATAAATTTTGTTGATTGATCCTTTCCAGTCGAAACCAGCCACAAGATTCTCTTTCCCATTGGGTAAAAACTGATTGTAAGGTTCAGTGTCACGAATCATTTCTACATTAAAACAGTTATAAACAGTGGTGACTCCAAAAACCCAGCGTTCGTAAGTATAACTCATGTGACCTCCGGTAGTAAACTGGCTGATAGCATTCTCGCCTGCAATTTCTGAAGCGGTCCGGTGATTTCCGCTGGTCTGAAAAGCGCCAAAATATGGGCTTCTTTCCAGCGTATCCACATTGGCATCTATGCGGTGCAATGAAATAAAAGGCGATAAAATAAGGTTACGGTATTTGAGCTTTCCGGCAAATCCTCTGAAAAACAGGTTCTCGTCGGACGATGAATACGAACTGACCAACTGGTCGGAACGAAAAATCTGAGTTGTTTCAACTGATTTTCCCATGGAGAATCCCTGCCACGCAACCAATCCCTGTCCAAACCGGACATGATAATCGCCGGCAAAAATGCGGTTATCCGCTTTTCCTACCCTGAAATTTACAAATGCACTGTTGTAATCGAATCCAAGTTTGTTCGATTGCCTGAAGAACGATTCGCCGGGATCTTTTTCACTTGTAAATCCATATTCAAGATTGGCCGATGAGTGCCTGAAACGAAGGTAATACCTCTCAGGCGAGCCTTCATTCACTGTTGATCCAGACTGGCTATTATAAGAGAATGACCTGGAAGACCGAAGAAATATATCGTTGGAAGCACCTTTCTTTGCTGAAGTTTTCGCCTCACTTTCGAAGCTGATAAATGGCTCAATCTTCTGCAATATATCCGGAGTAAAATCATCAATTGAAGCCATTTCGTAAATGCTGAATATTGTCCCCGTTTTCTGTCTGAAACTGATCAGGTTATCAATTTGCAGACCAGATAACAAATGCAATCGCATGAGTTCTTCACTCGTTCCTGTATTTATCGGGACAGGATTTTGCTTCAGCCGGATCAGATCATCCAGTATTTCCTGAAAATCAGTTTCATCGCTCATGTTTTCCCCGGTGGATTCCAATAAATCTTCAACTATCTTTTGTAGCATGGGATCCTGTGCAAACGACAAATTTGCAATGAGAAAAACCATTATGAAAAGCAAGATCTTCTTCATCTTCAAAATTGATATTGAAAGCTTACCGAAGGAGAATTTCCTAAATACTGATTGTAGGAACCGGCCAGATCCACGATGATTTTCTTAACCTGAAAACCCAGTCCAGCTGACAACTGATATGGTTTTCCGGAAAACCCTGCCCGTAAAAAGAGTTTTTCAAGAATCGTGTACTCCATTCCGGTCCTGACCGTGAGATGGCCGCTCAAATCATGTTCGAGTTCGGAAGACCAGCTGAAATCATTTGAAAGATGGAAGTTTGCTCCGAAGTTAATTCGTCTGTGGAACTGGTAGGTTCCCGTCATGGTGGCGATTCCTGTCTGGTATGGATTCATAACGTGAAGACCCAGAATCAGCTGGCGTGAAAGTAAATATTGAACGCCAAGCTCAATGCCTGAAGAACCGGCGCTCCGGTTATCTTCAGGCAGATAGATCCGGTAATAATTAAATTGGACACCAAAATTTAGCTTTGGAAAGATTTGCCTCGCATAGGCCAAACCATATTTTTCCTGCCGGAAATTGTTTTTTCCGAATTGAGAAATTGTTACTGCAAAAACGGAGGATTGAACGGGAATTGAGAAAACCAGTGAACGGGTAGATAATTCGCTGATCAGGAAGCGATTCTGAAAAGCACCTCCGATTTCAACGTGGCTGATTTGTGCCAGACCTGCCTGGTTTCCGCAAACAGACCAGATGTCGGATAAACCAACAGAAACCCCTCCAAGCGACTGAATTCGTGCTCCGGAGGAGAACATTTCCTGTGATCTGACGACCAGTGCCGAAAACAAGATCGACCCCAATAATAAAGCAGGTAACAATTTCATAACCTTCAGGAAAAAAAGTTCCTGAAGTGAAGCGCAGGAACACGGTTCTTTCCCTACAAGTTACAACTATTTTGTTAACGAGTCAAGTCTAATTCGTTTTAAACCTGAATTTTATCTCAGCCAGGTCGTTGTTGGCCTTTTCGATTTTCAGCTTTAAATTCTCTTTAAACAAATCAAGTTTACCAGCCAGAACCGGATCCCCCAGAGCCATCATTTGAACGGCCAGTATGCCAGCGTTTTGAGCGCCATTTACAGCGACAGTGGCAACCGGAATACCCGGAGGCATCTGCACGATGGCCAAAAGCGAATCCAATCCGCTTAGCGAAGCATTAATTGGTACACCAATAACAGGTAAAGTCGTCATAGCTGCGATAACACCTGGTAAATGAGCGGCCATACCAGCTGCAGCAATAATTACCTGAACGCCACGGTCTCTTGCTCCTTTCGCAAAAACTTCAACCGCATCAGGGGTTCGATGAGCCGACAAAGCATTGATTTCAAAAGGTATTTCAAACTCGTCCAGTATTTTGGCTGCTGCTTCCATAATACTTAAATCGGAAGTACTGCCCATGATAATACTTACTTTTGCTTCCATCTTTTACGAAATTAATTTTTTCAATGCGAATTAGTTTTGTTACTTTGTCGCTTCATTTTTCGTGGTAGGAATTGAAAAATAAAGAAGATAAATTTTACTGTAAACATAGAAAATTTCAACTTAAAGCCTAATGAAGAACGTAACTATTAATGACCGGGAATTCGAAATTTTCATTCCTTACGAAAAGATCAGAGCTATTGTCGAAGAAATGGCAGAAAAAATGAATAAGGATTTCGAAGGCAAAAATCCCTTGTTCCTCTGCATTCTGAATGGTTCCTTTATGTTTGCTGCTGAAATTTTCAAACGCATATCACTTCTCGATGCTGAGATTTCATTCATTAAACTGGCATCTTATTCAGGTACACAAACCACAGGTTCAGTAAAACAACTGATTGGTCTGAACGAAGATTTGACCGGTCGCACGGTTGTTGTTCTTGAAGACATCGTTGATTCAGGAATTACCATGACCAATACCATTGAACAAATAAAAGCTAAGAATCCTGCTGAAATAAAGATTGCCACTTTGCTCCTTAAACCAGAAGCTCTTCAGATAAAAGTCCAGCTGGACTATATAGGGCTTGAAATTCCGAACGATTTTATCGTTGGTTACGGTTTGGATTACGATCGAAAAGGCCGCAATTTGATTGATATTTATAAAGTAATCAATAAGTAACCATTATTTAAATGTTAAACCTTGTTTTATTTGGACCTCCCGGTGCCGGAAAAGGCACACAAGCCGATTTCCTGATTAAGAAATTCCATCTGACGCATCTGTCAACAGGTGAATTGCTGAGAGATCAGATTGCTGCACGAACTGAGCTTGGGAAGAAAGCTGAACTTTACATGGACAAAGGATTTTTAGTTCCGGATTCATTGGTGATAGAAATGCTTAAAACTGAACTTCTTGAACACAAAGAGGTGACCGGTTATGTTTTTGATGGTTTCCCGAGAACAGTTGAACAGGCCAAAGCATTGGATGAAGTGCTGAGTAAAAATGGAACTGAGATAGCAGGAATGTTATTATTATCTGTCGAAAAAGAAGAACTGATCAAGCGATTACTGGCCAGGGCAAAAACTTCAGGACGATCAGATGATCAGGGTACTGAAATCATCGAAAACAGAATTCATGAATATGATGAGAAGACCAGACCCATCAAAGATTATTACGCAGCACAAAATAAATTTCACCGAATCCGTGGCATGGGTTCTGTCGAAGAAATTGCAGAACGACTGATCGAAACCGTTTCTGCATTATAAGATTCTGATTTTTAACATCAAAGACGAATGGTTCACCAGCCATTCGTCTTTTTTTGTTATCTTGCGCCACAGAAAAATGGTCAGTGATCAGTCGCAGTAGTCATTTGCTTCACGTCATTAAATAGTCATTCCTTGTCGTCTTTACTTCAAATGACAATCAATGACCATTAAATGACAATCAATGACTAGCATTTGGAACTTTAAATTTGGAACTTTTTAGATGGCAGATACTAATTTTGTTGATTACGTTAAAATATACTGCAAATCAGGAAACGGCGGCCCCGGATCCGCGCATTTCAGGAGAGAAAAATCGGAACCTAAAGGTGGTCCGGATGGGGGCGATGGTGGTCGCGGAGGACATGTTATCCTGACGGGGAATGAGCAAATGTGGACGCTTCTGCACCTGAAATACCGCAAACATATCTTTGCCGGCCATGGCGAATCCGGAGGAAAACAGCAAAGCAGCGGCGCTGATGGTGAAGATGTCTATCTGGATGTTCCGCTTGGAACAGTGGCCAAAGATGCCGAAACCGGCGAATTTCTTTTCGAAATTACCAAAGAGGGTGAAACCCACATTATAGCACAAGGTGGAAGAGGCGGACTTGGAAACGTTCATTTCAAATCGTCGACACAGCAAACTCCGCGTTTTGCGCAGCCAGGTGAAGAATTTACAGAAGGTTGGTTCACTTTGGAATTGAAAATCCTGGCCGATGTCGGATTGGTTGGTTTCCCAAGCGCCGGAAAATCAACTTTGTTATCGGTCGTTTCAGCAGCCAAACCTAAAATTGCAGATTATCCTTTCACTACGCTGGTTCCTAATCTTGGAATTGTTGCCTACCGCGACAACCAGTCGTTTGTGATGGCAGATATTCCCGGTATTATTGAAGGAGCTCATGAAGGAAAAGGTCTCGGACTTCGATTTCTTCGCCACATCGAGCGCAATTCGATGCTTTTGTTCATGGTTCCGGCCGATGCAAAAGATTACCGGAAGGAATTCGGAATTTTAATGAATGAATTGCAACAATTTAATCCGGAATTACTGGATAAAGAACGTTTTCTGGTCATCAGCAAAAGTGATTTTCTGGATGAGGAACTGATGGTTGAAATCAGCAAAGACCTGAAAGACATTCCGCATCTTTTTATTTCATCCATCACCGGGCAGGGAATCACCCAATTGAAAGATAAAATCTGGCAAATTCTGAACACAAAAAGTCCGGAGTGAGCTAAAGTTCGAAGTGCCTAAAGTACTTTAGTGCATTTCGAACTTTAGACACTTTAGGTACTTCTAATTTTGTTTTTATGGAAACACTTAAACACATCGATCAATCGTTCCTGTTGTTTCTGAACAGCTTCCACAACGATTTCTGGGACAAGGCAGTAACCATTTTTACCAGCATCGAAATCTGGATTCCATTCTATTTGCTGATCATTTACTTCATCATTAAAACCTACAAAAACAATTCGGTATATATCCTCATTCTGATCGGCCTGTCAATTACCGTAAGCGATCAGTTTTCGGGACTGATTAAAGAAACAGTACAGCGTTTTCGTCCCACGCAGGATCCGGTTCTGGGAAGTTTGGTACACAATGTTTTCAACCGTGGCGGAGCCTATGGATTCTTCTCGGCCCATGCAGCCAACACATTTACTCTGGCAATAATTACGGCTAAACTCTTTAAAAATCAAATTTATACTGTTCTGATATTTACCTGGGCCATCCTGGTATCCTATACTCGGATTTATATCGGGCTTCATTATCCGGGTGATATACTAACCGGTTGGATCTGGGGTTTTCTGGCCGGCTGGGGATTTTACAAGCTTATGGTGATCGTTCAAAAAAGATATTTTAATGCAAATTTTCCCGATATTTCAAAAGCATCCATCACTCCTGAAGGTTCAATGTATTTGTTCTTATTCCTGATTATCTATGTTACTACGATACTTATTACCATAGACAGGTTAACCAAATATCAGTTTTTCAGTTCATGAACGAAGTATTAGCTAAGAATTACCAGACTCTGGGCAGTCAATATCAAACGCTTTATAACTCCAAAAGGAAACAAATCAAACTTATTTCTCTTGGACGTTTCATCAGTTTTGTCGGAATTTTCCCCATTTATTTTTATCTCAATGCGTACAGTAATATCCTTGCGATAGTCGCATCAATGCTGCTTCTCAGCTCATTTTTGTTCTTGATAAAACTGTTTATTAAGACTGAAAAAAAAATGGAGTTTTACCAGCGGCTGGTTGAAATCAATCAAAACGAAGCCGGCGCACTAAAACGCAATTTTAGTCCGTTTGATCCCGGAAATGAATTCACGGATCCTCATCATGATTACAGTTTTGATCTGGATTTGTTTGGAATCGGCTCCATGTTTCAATTTCTGAACCGAACGGTAACCAATCGAGGCAAGGATCATCTGGCTGCTCTCCTGAACCAAAGTCAGCACCCGGTTCAGGAAATCAGTGAGAAACAAATTGCCATTCAGGAACTCGCCGAAGAACTGAACTGGAGGCAGCAATTTATGGCTTGGGGGAAGGAAACTGAAAATCAAAAAATTCCGAACCGGACGGATGAATTTCTGGGGCAGTTCATTGGGTTAAAGTCTGTAAAAACTGTAAACTATTTGTTGAAAACATTGCCTGTACTGACTCTTCTGTTCGTCGGATTTAGCCTTGCAGGACTTTTAATCAATGCTTTTTTCCTCATTGCCATCTTTTCGCAGTGGATCATTTTCATCCTGTACAGCAAAACCATTTCCAGATTTCATAAGCAATTCGAAAGTCAGTCCAAGCGTTTGGGGCGATATTCAAACCTGCTTCATCTAATAGAAATGAAGCATTTTCAAAGTAGCTATCTGGTTCTCCTGAAAGAAAAGCTGACTAAAGAAGGAAAAGCAGCCAGCTCAATCACCGCAGAACTTCAGAAAATACTGAATGAATTCGATTACCGTCAAAATATTCTGGTTGGATTTTTGCTCAACTCGGTTTTTCTCTGGGATCTTCGATGCATTTACCGGATGTTCCGTTGGCAACAGAAATATTCAGCAGAATTGCCCGTTTGGTTCGAGGTGATTGCCGAAATGGATGCCCTGATCAGCATGGCAAACTGCAATTACAATCATCCGGAATGGAATATGCCCAAGCTGACTGATTCAGGATTTCAGGTTAAAGCAGTCGGATTGGGACATCCGTTAATTGACGAGTCACGGTGTATCAAAAACTCTTTTAAAATTAGTGGCGAAGAACAAATTGCGATCATCACCGGAGCCAATATGGCCGGGAAAAGTACTTTTTTGCGGACAATGGGCATCAATCTGATTCTGGCAGCAAATGGCTGTAAAGTTTGTGCTTCCGACTTCGAATTTAGTCCGGTTCGTGTCTTTACCAATATGCGCACTTCAGACAACCTGATGAACGATGAATCCTATTTCTATGCCGAACTGCTGCGGCTTCAAACCATGCTAACGCTGCTCCGGAACGGTACGAACCTGTTTGTGATTGTGGATGAAATGTTGAAAGGCACCAATTCGGTGGACAAATTGAATGGATCCAAGGATTTGATCCGTCAGCTGATTGCTTTAAAAACGCATGGAATCGTTGCCACGCATGATCTGGGACTGACCGAACTTGCAGACATATATCCGGGTTCAGTCAAAAACCAATGCTTCGAAGTTCAGTTGCAGAATGAGGAATTAAACTTCGACTACAAACT
>JBAWZG010000020.1:0-30328 GCA_037143155.1 Bacteroidia bacterium | reverse complement strand
TCTGTGGTTAAACTATCTCCGCAAAATATTTATAAAAGAGCGGTATCGTCCGGATGCCGTTAAAAAATTGTTCCAGCGCAAAGTTTTCATTGGGCGAATGGATGGCATCCGATTCCAATCCGAAACCCATCAGGATAGTTTTGATTCCCAGAACCTGCTCAAAAGTGGAGATAATCGGGATACTTCCGCCGCTGCGAACCGGAACCGGTCGTTTACCATAGACATCAACGTATGCCTTTTCGGCAGCCTTATATGCCGGCAAGTCTATCGGGCAGCCATAACCGTAACCGCCGTGCAAATAAATCACCTCAACTTTTACTGTCTTTGGTGCAATGCTTTCGAAATGTTTTTTAAATATAATTTCAATTTTCTGATGGTCCTGATTGGGAACCAGACGGGTTGAAATTTTCGCAAAAGCCTTGGATGGCATGACCGTTTTGGCGCCTTCGCCCGTGTAACCGCCCCAGATTCCGCAAACATCAAAGCTTGGCCGGATGCCCGTTCTTTCGGTAGTAGAGTAACCTACTTCTCCTGAAACCTCTGCTATATCCAATGATTTCTTATACTTTTCAAGATCGAACGGAGCCTGAGCCAGCAAGGCACGTTCTTCAGCTGAGATCTCCACCACGTCATCATAAAAACCGGGAATAGTGATCTGGCCTTGTTCGTCGGTCATTTGGGCTATCAACTTGGTCAGTACATTGATGGGATTGGCTACTGCTCCGCCAAACAATCCGGAGTGCAAATCCTTATTCGGGCCGGTAACTTCAACCTGCCAGTAAGCCAGTCCACGCAATCCGGTTGTGATTGATGGCATATCAGGAGCAATCATCGAAGTGTCGGAAACCAGGATGATGTCTGCTTTCAACATATCTTTGTTTTGTTCGCACCATTTACCCAGATTCTGTGAACCAACTTCCTCCTCGCCTTCAATCATAAATTTCACGTTACAGGGCAGAGTATTTGTCCGAACCATCAACTCGAATGCTTTGGCATGCATCATGCTTTGCCCTTTATTATCCTCGGCACCACGCGCCCAGATTTTCCCGTCACGGATTTCAGGTTCAAAAGGCGGCGACGTCCATAAATTCAGCGGATCCACAGGCATCACATCCATGTGCCCATAAATGAGTATAGTTGGCTTTGCCGGATCAATGATCTTTTCGCCGTAGGTTACCGGATTACCTTCAGTTTCGAAGATTTCTGCCTTGTCGGCACCGGCATTCAGCAACAATTGTTTCCAGTATTCGGCAGCCACGTACATTTCAGGCTTGTTCGCAGCCAATGAACTGATGGATTGTATCCGGAGTAATCCGAATAATTCTTCCAGAAAACGTTCTTTATTTTCTTCGATGTATTTTTCGATGTGTGTCATTGGTTTGAATTTGGGGCATTGATTTATATTGTTTTCAAAAATAGTATAAATGCAGGTCAAAATGGTGTCCGAATATCACTTATATTTGGACTATCCTAAACCTGACACTATGACTAACGAACAATGGAACCTGCTGGTTGATGTAATTAACCGAAAACATCAGGGGGCCGCCCCAATAGGTTTTATCATCGATAGCCCCTGGCTGCCAGGTTGGGCAGGTATTTCAACCCTCGATTATTACGCCAGCGGAAAACAGTGGTTCGAAACCAATCGGAAAGCCATTGAAACTTTTCCTGAAACTATTTTTCTGCCCGGTTTCTGGTCGGAATACGGCATGTGCAGCGAGCCTTCGGCGTTTGGCGCCAAACAGGTTTGGTACGAAAGCAATCTACCTCATGCCGAAAAAACCATTCATTCGATTGAAGACATTGCCTCCATTAAAAAACCAAATGCAAAACTGGATGGCTTGCTTCCGTTCATCATTCAACGCCTGAAAGAGTTTGAACCCTCCATTCACGAAATAGGTCATGAAATTAAATTCGCCATTGCCCGCGGTCCGCTGAATATCGCGACCTTCCTGATGGGAACCACGGAGTTTATGATGGCCCTGATGATGAATCCGGATGAGGCTCACCAACTTTTAAAAATCATTACTGAATTTATAATCGATTGGCTCCGGTATCAGAAAGAACAATTTCCATCGATCGAAGGAATCTTGGTTTTGGACGATATCGTCGGATTTGTGGGCGAAGACGAATGCCGCGAATTTGTTGTGCCATACCTGTCTCCCATCTTTGCAGCCTTTGAAACAAAAGTTCGTTTTTTCCACAATGATGCGCAGGGACTGATCAGCACACCTTTTCTGAAAGAAATCGGAGTTAATCTGTTTAATTTCAGCTTCGAACATTCGATTAACGAAATTCGTGAACTGGCCGGATCTGAAGTTGCCTTGCTCGGAAACCTTCCTCCGCGCGATGTGCTGATGGCTGCTACTCCTGAAGAAGTAAAAGCGAAAACAGAGCAGATGTGGCACCAAGTTCTGGATAAAAAAGGCATCATCTGGTCGTGTGGCGGCGGAATTCCTCAGAATGTTCCGACCGAAAATATGCAGGCATTTATCGAAACCATCAGGAAGTTGGAGAATGGCCTCCCCTAACCCCTCCGAAGGAGGGGAATTCTACCATGGAAATTGGATATTCGTTACTTTAGAAGCTTAAAGCAGATGAAACAATCATGACAAAATTTTAACGCACAGAAGGATGATTCTAATACCCAAAATGATGACAATGCTTTTTTAGGCCTCACCCTTCGGGGGAGGTATGGAGGGGGCTTAATTATAAAATCATGAAACAACTACTTATGTTTATGGCAATCTTGTTCTCATTTCAGGTTTCCGCTCAGGATCTCCTGAAATTTGATGTTTTGGCCGGAAACACTGACCGAACCGATTGTCCAATCAGTTTCTCCATCGATCAGTTGAATTATAATTCGGATTCACTGAAGCTGGCTCTGTTCGAAATCAACGGAAAAACTGAGATCGCAATTCCCTGCCAGTTGGAAATTGTTTCCGGAGCCAGATTATGGTTTATTTTAAACGGACAAACTCCGAAAAATACCAAACGCAACTTTGTGCTTCGGAAAACTGCCAATCAGCAACCGTTTAAAACCGAAATCCATGCGCTTCAAAAAGATGGCGCTTTGAGTTTGTTTTCCGGAGAAAAGCCAATCCTGAGTTACCAGATGGAAACCGTGAATCCGCCAAAAGGAATTAGTCCGTTATATAAACGCTCGGCTTTCATCCATCCGCTTTATTCGCCCGGTGGCGAGATGCTCACCCGGATTCAGGCTCCTGACCATTATCATCACTTTGGAATATGGAACCCGTGGACTTTGACTTTCATCGGAAAACGCGAGGTCGATTTCTGGAATCTGATGAAAGGCGAAGGTACTGTTCGCTTTGCCGGTATGATTTCGCAGGTTGAAGGTCCCGTTTTCACGGGGTTCAAATCACATCAGGAACACATCGATTTTGGAGCTGTTGGTGGTGATGCCGTTGCTATGAACGAATTATTTGATGTGCGCGTTTGGAACCTGAAGAATCAGCGGTACATGTTTGATTATCAAAGTACATTGAATACACCACTCGATTCAGGAATTCTGCTGGCAGCTTACCGTTACGGTGGTGGAATTGGATTCCGAGCAACAGAAAAATGGATGAAAGACAACAGTTCGGTGCTGACTTCGGAAGGGAAAACCCGCAAGGACGCTGACGGTAGCAACGCCCGATGGTGCATTGTAGAAGGCGAATCGACTACCAAAGAAGGACGTTCAGGAATTCTGTTTCTGAGTTATCCGGCAAACCGGATGCACCCTGAACCGATGCGCGTTTGGCCAGAAGACCAGAATGGACGAGGCGACCTGTTCTTCGAATTCTGCCCAATCCGTCACAAAGACTGGAAAATTGAAAAGGGAAACGATTATACCTTAAGATACCGGCTGATCATTTTCGATGGTAAAATGACTCCGGAAGAAGCTGAAAACTACTGGCAGGCTTTTGCCAATCCACCGGCAATCTTGATTAAATAGATCCAACAATTATGAAAAGAATTCAGATTGCAACAATTGTATTGAGCTTGTTTTTGGCTTTTCAGCCAGCTTCAGCGGCAAAAAAGAAAATCCTGATTTACACCAAAAATGGTAAAGGCTATGTGCACGAAAACATCGCTGCAAGTGTCAAAACTTTACAGGAAATTTGTGCATCAGAGAAAATTTTGACCGATGTTTCGGAAAATCCTTCGGTATTTACTCCGGAAAATCTGAAGCAGTACGATGCCTTGTATTTTTGCAATAGCAATAACGAGGGTTTTGATAACGATGATCAAAAGAAAGCATTTCAGGATTTTTGCCGGAGCGGAAAAGGATTTGGAGCGCTTCATTCGGCCAATGCCACCGAGCGCGAATGGCCCTGGTACTGGGCGCTTGTTGGCGGAAAATTTGTCCGCCACGCAGCCTACCAGAAATTTGATGTGGTTGTAGTTGACGACAAAAATCCTTCCACTTCTGCTTTACCCAAACGGTGGACCATAGAAGATGAATGTTATTATTCGAATGAATTGAATCCTGACATTCATGTATTGCTCGCTGTAGATTTGAACACGGTGAAAGACGAAGGTAAGAAGGATTATCCGGGAGAAACTTTTGGAACCTATTTCCCGCTTTGCTGGTGTCACGAATTTGAAGGAGGCCGTCAGTGGTATTCGGCTCTGGGTCACAATCCTGAATTCTACAAAGATGAGATCTTCAGAAAACACCTGCGCGGTGGAATTTTATGGATATTGAAAATGAAAAACTAAGTCAAACCATATTAATCATGGAAAGAAGAAAATTTCTGCAAACCACGCTAACAGGCGCAACTGCAATGGTTATTGTCCCTACGATTATCCCGTCATCCGTATTAGGCAAAAATGCACCAAGCAATAAAATCAACATCGGGCAAATTGGTTGTGGCCGGATTGCCCAAAGTCATGATATGCCGGGAACCCTTCAGCACGAAGTGGCACGAATGATTGCGGTGAGCGATCTGGATAAAAACCGTATGGCTGACGGGAAAAAACTGGTGGAAGATTTCTACAAAAAGAAAACTGGGCAGGATAATTACGTTAACGTTAAAATGTACGATGATTATCACGAAATGCTTTTAAACAAGGATATCGATGCGGTCATTATTAGCACGCCTGACCACTGGCATGCGCAACCTGCCATTGAGGCGGCTCTGGCTGGTAAACATGTATACGTCCAGAAACCAACTTCATTGACCGTTACCGAAGGCCGGATAATGGCTAATATTGTGAAGGAAAAAGGAATTATCCTTCAGGTGGGAACACAGCAACGCTCCTCGAATCAATTTCGACTTGCTGCTGAGCTGGTACGAAACGGAAGAATCGGACGTTTGCATACTGTAAAAATCGGCTTGCCAGGCGATCCTTCCGGCCCGGAATCTACTGAAATGCCTGTACCAAAAGGCTTCAATTACGATATGTGGCTTGGCGAAACCCCATATGTTCCCTATACTGAGATTGGTGTCCATCCGCAAAAAGGGTACGATCGGCCAGGTTGGTTGCGTCGCGAACAGTTCGGTGCCGGAATGATTACAGGTTGGGGACAACATCATTTCGACTCCGCTGCATGGGGAATGAATACTGAATTAACCGGACCAATATCCATTCAGGCAGTTGCCGAATTTCCGAAGTCGGGTTTATGGAATGTTCATGGTGATTTTATGGCCAAAGCAGAATATGCCAATGGAATTACCATGTACACCAGTGGCGGTTATCCCAACGGAATCCGCTACGAAGGCACCGATGGCTGGATTTTTGTTTCGCGCGGCGACTATGTGGCTTCAGCCAGCGATCCGGTTGCCAAAGCCAACAGCGCCAAAGCACTGGATGCCAGCGACCCAAAAATACTGACATCAGTAATTGGCGAAAATGAAATTCACCTGTACAAAAGCGATGAACAGCATGGCAACTGGCTCGAATGTATTCAGACCAAGAAGGAGCCGATATCTCCGGCAGAAATTGGTCACCGGGCCTGCACCGTTTGCCTCATCACACACATTGCAATGAAACTGAATCGCAAACTGAACTGGAATCCGGGGACGGAGCGTTTCGAAAACGACGATCAGGCCAATTCGATGCTCAGCCGTCCGGAGCGATACCCGTATGGAGTTGGGAATATCAAACGAAAATAATATCAGATAAGGTTGTTCGTGAGATTTCGATATATCATAATCTCAGGGACAAAACCTTTTAGTCCGTAATTTCGTGACCAAAGGTAAAAACAACAACTAAGGTACATCTGTAATTGTTATTCATTATTCAATTGCTGATTGTGCCTTTTTTATGAGTTAGCAATTTGAAAATTCAAAAACAAACTGAAAAATGAGTAACCCAAATTTCGATTTGACAGGTAAAGTGGCTGTTGTAACCGGTGGTGGTGGTGTTTTGGGCGGAAGCATTGCCCATAGTCTGGCCATAGCTGGTGTGAAAGTGGTAATTCTGGGGAGGTCTCCCGAAAATATTTTGGTTCGCACCGAAGAGATCAATATGCAGGGAGGTGAGGCCATGCCAGTAATGAGCGACGTGGTTGACATGCAGGAGTTGATTTGTGCCCGTTCTGAAATACTCAAAAAATGGGGCACCATCGATATTTTGATTAATTGTGCAGGTGGGAATATGCCAGGTGCAAACATCAATCCCGACCAGACTTTTTTCGACATGAATACCGAAGAGTGGGACAAGGTGCTCGAACTCAACCAAAACGGGACAGTCTATCCCTGTATGGTTTTTGGAGAAGTTATGGCCCGGAAAAAGAAAGGTAGCATCATTAATATTTCGTCGATGGCTACCTATTCGGCAATGACACGTGTGCCAGGCTATTCGGTGGCTAAAAGCGGAATGAATATTTTTACCCAGTGGCTGGCAACCGAACTGGCGCAGAAGTTTGGAGAAGGTTTGCGCGTGAATGCCATCGCTCCCGGCTTTTTCATTGGCGATCAAAATCGTTCAGCGCTGATTAATCCAGATGGCTCCTATACCGAACGAAGCCATAAAGTGCTGGCCAAAACTCCGATGGGACGTTTCGGCGAAATCAGCGAATTAAATGGATTGGTTCAGTTTCTTTGTTCCGACGCGGCCAGTTTCATCACTGGCGCCATTATCCCGGTTGACGGAGGCTTCAGCTCATTTAGCGGTGTTTAAAATTCATCATTAATAATTCAAAGAATGGCACTCGAAAAATCATGGCGTTGGTTTGGATTCGACGATTTAGTTCAGTTATCCGACCTGAAACAGATGGGAATTGAAGGTGTAGTTACGGCACTGCATCATATTCCTAACGGTGAAGTTTGGCCGATAGTAGAAATTATGAAAGTGAAATCTGCAATCGAAGCTCAGGGAATGCGTTGGACTGTAGCTGAAAGTTTGCCGGTTTCAGAAGGAATTAAAACCAGAAATAGTGATTGCGAACGCTTGATTTCCAACTATAAAAATTCGATCAGGAATCTGGGCGAATGTGGAATCGATACCGTTTGCTATAATTTTATGCCGGTACTCGACTGGGTGCGCACGAGTCTGCATTATCCGCTTCAGGATGGTGGAGAAGTCATGTATTTCGACTATGCCACCTTTGCCGCTTTCGATGTATTTATCCTGAAACGCCCGAATGCAGCGAATGATTATCCTGATGAAATAATCATCAAAGCAGAGAAAATCACTGCATCAATGACTTCCGAAGAACAGGAAGACCTGGCCCGAAATATCATTGTAGTTTCACAGGGATTTGTCGATGGTGTGGTCGATGGATCGACACCAGATTATAAAAAGGTGTTCCTAAAATTTCTGGAAACCTACAGCGCCATTAACCGCGATAAATTACGTAAAAACCTATCTCTTTTCCTTCAGGAAGTAGTTCCCGTCGCTGAAAAATATGGTGTGAATCTGTGCATTCACCCGGATGATCCGCCATTTTCGGTGCTTGGATTGCCGCGCATTGTAAGTTCTCAGGAAGATCTGGAATGGATTTGCCAGCAGGTGGATTCAACGGCTAACGGAATTACATTTTGTACCGGGTCGCTTTCGGTGAACAGGCAAAACAATCTGGAGCAAATTGTCGAAAAACTGGGGCCGCGCATACATTTTGCTCATTTGAGGAATAATGTCTTTTTTGAAAATCGCGCTTTTCATGAATTTGGTCACATTGAAGGCGACATTGATATGTATCCGATTGTAAAAGCCTTACTGAAAGAGCAAATCCGGAGAAAAGAATCCGGAAGAATAGATCTTCGCATTCCATTCCGTCCTGATCACGGCGTGAAAATGCTGGATGATTATAACCGTTCTGCCAATCCGGGATATCCCTTGATTGGCCGTTTGAAAGGACTTTCTGAACTTTCAGGAATGCAAATGGCGATTGAACGAGAATTGACAGGACAGTAATTAGTCGCAGTTTCCAGTTTTCACTTACCTGCAATCCATATGATTCTTTCTTAATACTGATTATACCTGTTTACTTCTTCAGAAAGTCTTATTTTTGTTGAGCTTAATCACACAAACCATACCTTCAATCCATGAATAAAAACCTTATTCCCATGATTGCTATTGCAACGCTGCTATCGGCCTGTGGTGGTGGACAAAAACCCGCTGAAAAAGAAAAATCTGTGAGCAAATTTACGGGTGCCAAAGGCGAAGTGAAGTTGATGACCCTTGACCCAGGGCATTTTCACGCTGCCCTAATCCAAAAATCGATGTATGAACAAATCGATCCAACCGTTTATGTTTATTCTCCTGAAGGCCCCGATGTTTCGGATCATCTGGCCCGTATTGAAGCATTCAACAAACGTGCTGAAAACCCAACAGCCTGGGTTGAAAAAGTATATACCGGCGTTGATTACCTGAAAAAAATGCTGGCCGAAAAACCGGGTAATGTGATGATGGTAGCCGGGAATAACGCCAAAAAGACCGAATACATTCAGAAAGCAATTGAAGCTGGAATTAATGTATTTGCAGATAAACCCATGGTAATCACCCCGGAAGCGTTTCCAATCCTGGAACAGACTTTCAAAACAGCCAAAGAAAAAGGTGTTTTATTATACGATATCATGACTGAACGCCTCGAAATCACCAACATTATTCAACGCGAACTGGTGAATACGCCCGATGTTTTTGGCGGATTGATTGATGGAACGGTTGATGAACCTGCTGTTGTTATCGAAAGCGTGCATAATTTCATGAAAATGGTGTCAGGTGTTCCGAATAAACGTCCGGCATGGTTTTTTGACACGACTCAACAGGGCGAAGGAAATGCCGATGTAGCTACACATCTGGTCGATTTGGTTCAATGGAGTGCTTTCCCGGAAACAATTCTGAATAAGACCGACGTGCAGATGATTTCGGCGAAACACTGGACCACCGATATGAGTCTTGCTCAGTTTGAAATGGTAACAGGACTGAAAGAATTTCCTGAATTCCTTAAAAAGGATGTGTCGGATGGAAACCTGAAAGTGTACGCCAATGGCAAAATGTGCTATAAACTGAAGAATAAGGTCGTAAAAGTTACTGCCTTGTGGGATTTTGAAGCACCAAAAGGCGCAGGCGATTCGCATTTCTGTGTAATGCATGGAAAACTTTGTAATGTGTTGATTCAGCAGAAAAAAGAAGAAGGGTATAAACCAACTGTCTATATCGAAGCTACCGGGGCTATTGGTTTAGTCGCTTTCGAAGCCAATCTGAAAAAGGCGGTTGAACAAACTATTTCGGTCAAACACGCCGGTCTGAAATTAAATAAACTGAGTGATAAACATTGGGTGATAGAAATTCCTGATCAGTATAAAGTTGGCCATGAAGCTCATTTTGGGCAGGTAACCGAAAAATTTCTGCAGTACCTGAAAGATGGCAAATTACCCGAATGGGAAATTCCAAACATGATCACCAAATATTACACCACCACCGAAGCCATGAAAATGGCCCGAAAGTAATTCAAGCAAAATGGAAATAAGAATCAATCATCTTCAGCACATTGGTCTACCAGTTACTGACCTGAATGTTTCTGAAGCCTTTTATGAAAAATTAGGTTTTAAGAATGCTACCAGTTCCGAATTTAATCACAACGGCAGTGCAGGTAAAATGACGATGATGCAATTGAAGGATATTTTTATTGAACTGTATCAATTACCTGAGGCTGATCTGGAAGAGATACGAAGCCGGAAAGACGGGCACATCGATCATGTTACTTTTGATGTCAGTGACATTGACCAGACCTATTCAGCAGTGAAAGAGGCATCTTTCCATATTCTTGAAGAACAGCCTGTTTTTCTGCCGTTTTGGAAAAATGGTTGTAAATATTTCAATATCCTTGGGCCTGATGGTGAGCGTCTGGAGTTTAATCAGATTCTATAAAGAAAATGAAAAATCGTATCCAATTGATTCTTGGAGACATAACCAAATGTAAAGTGGATGCGATTGTGAATGCAGCCAACTCTTCGCTTTTGGGAGGTGGCGGAGTTGATGGCGCTATCCATCGTGCTGGAGGACCAACAATTCTGAAGGAATGCCGGCAAATTGTCGCCCGACAAGGTCTTTGTGCAACCGGAAATGCAGTGATTACTTCAGGCGGCAATCTTTGTGCCCGGTTTGTCATTCATACCGTTGGTCCCGTTTGGCAGGGTGGCTCGCATAACGAAATTAAATTGCTCGAAAATGCCTATCTGAATTCTCTGAAATTAGCCGTTGAAAACGAAGTTGAAACTATTGCTTTTCCGAACATCAGCACAGGAGTTTATTCATTTCCGAAGGAAAAAGCCGCCCGAATTGCGATCCAGACTGTCACTGATTTTTTGTCTGGAAACGATCAGATCAGCAAAGTATATTTTGTTTGCTTCGATCAGGAGAATTTCGAATTATACGAACGAACGCTGAATGTGTAGCTACATAATTCTCCTGTCAATTACTTTATCTTCAGGATCTCTGCGGCAATCCCAAATCATTATTATTAAAATCAGTTGATTGAAAATTTCGTAGATAACTTGATAATCGCCCGTAACTAATGCTCTTATAGAATCATAGTCGGTTGGAGTGCCAAGGAATGGATTCTTTGAAAGTAATTTTATACTGCTATTTATTTTTGCATTTAGTTTTACACTATAAGTAGCTGTACCATTTATCCTTAGATAAAATTCAAGGATGTCCATTAAATCCAATCTGGCTTCACTTGACCATGTTATTTTGTACTTAACCATTGGTCAATTTCTTTTTGTAAATCGTCATGCGAAATAGTCTGACCATTTTTAAGCTGTTGCCTGGCCGAATCTATTCGCTCCTTTTGAAATTCGCTAAGTCTATAAATACCTCCGGAGGCTTTTGATTCTATGATTGTCTTTATGGCGTTTAAAAAAGAAACATCTTCAATATGAGACAGATGCTCGTTAATTATATGTCTTAATTCAATTGTGCTCATAAGCTATAAATCGTTTATTCAAAGGTACTTTTTTTTTAATATCCAACTAATTCAAAGTCAAATCAACATTTCGTTTTTTTATCAGGAAAGCATTTCAGGTTCTTCGCGGAGTCAGGACTAAATCTATTCGCAATTACTTTCCTAATCCATTTTGTTATTAAACCTGATTTTTCTTTTACATTTACCGAAGTGCATATTTATTTCAAACGCTTTTATCCGAAATGATCATGGAAAAATCAGATTTTAAAATTTACGGTTATCGCTGGGTGATGCTTGCCGTGTATATGTTCATGGTGGCAATAAACCAGCTTTTGTGGATCACCTTCGCTCCAATTACCAGCGAAGCAGTTCATTACTACGGAGTTTCCGAACTCTGGATCGGAATTCTTTCCATGAGTTTTATGGTGGTATTTATTGTCTTTTCAATACCGGCATCCTGGATCATCGATAAATATGGTATCCGGGTCGGCGTTGGGATCGGAGCTTTGCTGACCGGCATTTTCGGATTAACCCGCGGATTTGCATCCACTAATTTTAATTTGCTCCTTGTATCTCAAATCGGAATTGCCATCGGACAACCATTTCTGCTGAATGCAATCACCAAACTTTCAGCACGCTGGTTTCCCATTACCGAACGGGCCACAGCTTCAGGATTGGGTACTTTATCGATGTACGTTGGAATACTGGCTGGTATGATTTTTACACCTTTCCTGACATTGAGTTCCGGAATAGACGGAATGCTTTATTTCTATGGAATTCTGTCGGTAGTTGCAGCCGTGATCTTTATTCTTCTGGCCAAAGAAGGACCGCCAACGGCTCCTTGCCTGCCAGGTCAGGAAGAACGCGCTCTGGTACTCGACGGATTTAAAATCATTTTCCGATCCCGCGATTTTCTCCTGCTGATGTTCATCTTCTTCATCGGATTGGGTGTTTTCAATAGTGTAACTACCTGGATTGAGGCCATTCTGAATCCACGTAATATTTCAGTGACGCAAGCCGGAATTGTCGGCGGCGTGATGATTGCTGCCGGAATTGCCGGTGCGATGGTAATCCCTATTTTATCTGACCGCTACCAAAAGCGGGTACCTTTCATTCAGTTGGCGTTACTTGGAGCAACTCTCGGGTTGATTGGAATTTCCTACTCAAGCAACTTATCTTTGGTGCTGCTTTCAGGTGGAGTTTTAGGTTTCTTTCTGCTCAGTTCAGGTCCTATCGGATTTCAATACGGCGCCGAAATTACTTATCCGGCATCTGAAGGTTCGTCCAACGGTTTACTTTTGCTGATGGGCCAGATTTCAGGAATTGCATTCATCTTCGGAATGGATATTTTTAAATCGAAGGCTGACGGATCAATGAGTAATCCATTGATGGTGCTTATCGGATTAATGGTTTTAAGTCTAATTATCTCAACCCAGCTAAAAGAGTCAGCTATGATTGGGAAAAAAGAGCCGGAAGAACTGGAAGAATTAGTTTTAGTGGAAGATTAATAAGAAAAAAATCATGATAAGAAAAGAATCATCTCCGCTGAACTTGAAAGTCATTTTTCTTATCCTGATTTTAAGTTTCGAATTCTTGCCACTTCATGCACAAAATGAACTTCCAGATTCTCTGATTACTCAGCGGTTGCAAAACATCCAAAACATTCTTGATCACGACAAAACCAACACGCAGCGCTGGTGGTACGGCTGGCTGGTGGGTTACAGTGCAGCCACTATTGTGCAAGGTGCAGTGTATTTTACCAGCAATGAAACAAAAATGAGGCAGGATATGGCGCTGGGCGCAGCAACCACTCTTCTTGGTGCTGCAAGCCAGCTGATCTCGCCTTTAATTCCCGGAAAAGAGCCGGAAAAACTGAACTCATTTTCCGCAACTTCCGGCAGTGAACGACTGAACAAACTGGCGTTTGCCGAAAAGTTGCTGAAAGATTGTGCCAGACGTGAAAAGTTGGCCAGAAGCTGGAAATACCACGCCTTGTGCAGTGCAGTCAATATGGGCGGAGGATTAATAACCTGGTTGGGATTTAACCGAAGTATTGGTGCTGGGATAGGATATTTTGTATTAAATACGGCCATTACTGAAACCCAGATTTGGACACAACCGACTTTGGCCAATAGGAATTACAAAAAATATCTTCAGAAATATCCGGAAAACGGAGATGGAATTTCCTATGCACCTTCGGTCAATTATTACCTTCAGGCGTATCCGGGAGTAATTGGCATTAAAGTGGTGTTTTAGGATTGATGCTAATTCAACGATTTTAGATTTCCCAATGCCTCGGGTGCATACTGGTGAATATTTACCAGCAAGGCGCAATTCTCCAGTTTGTCGCAATCGGCGCAGGTTTGAAAGCTTTTTGATAATACACAATTCCTGATTTCGCATTCCGAACAATGTGAAAATTTGAATCCGGCTTCACGGCATCCGGTACAATTAATCATTTCAGGAGTGATATCAGCACTAAATGCAACTTTCCATTTTTCGGCGGTTTGAGCACGCAATTCGTTGTCATCTGCTAATGTGGCAATTCGTGCATCACAGGTAGCACAATTTAAACCACAACAGGCAATTACCTTTTCCATATTCAGTTGATTTTAAAGGATTAAGAATCACTAAATATACAAAATTGAAAGACTATTTCTGAATTTCCGGATGAATAAAAAGCGGATTGATTGTAAACCAGGAAATGGCAGGAAAAAACAACATCGGAACTGCAAGTCCGGGAAATAACTCCGGAAATTTTACGGTAAGTGGAAGTGAAATGGAGATGGGCACTACAATCAGGGCGAAGGAAGAAACTGACAGAAACAAGTTGAAAACCAATTCTCCGTTCTTTTTCATCAATTTCAGGAAAATGGCATGTACAGCGGCAATCACCATACACAGAGCCAGGTTCATCCCAATAATGCTTGCCACATTCAACAGACCAGAGAAATCGGCCTCATTGGCAAAAAAATAAACATGGGAATAAATAATGCCGGCCATTGAAGCCAATAGTCCGGCAATTATTCCATGGATAAAATCTTTTTTAAACATCTGAATTCCTATTTGGTAACCGGAACCTGAATGTCAATTTTCATGATTTGACTGCCATGATTTGGTTCTGCGGTATTAATATTGTAGTCCATCCGGTTAACCGAGATGCTTCCGGCAAAAACATTTTTATCAAATGTAAATGGAAGCGTAATTTCTTTTTGAACGCCATGCATATCAAGGGTTCCTTTTGCTTCAAACCCGGCGGCTGTTTTGGTGATTTCCTTTGAAGTAAAGGTAATTAAGGGAAATTTTTGAGCATCCAGCCATTTCTCACTAACAGCATGAGTATTCTTCATTCCATTTCCTGTGTTGATTGTTGCAACATCAATGGAGACTGCAAACTTAGAGTTTTTCAGATTGGCTGCATCAAAGCTGATGGAACCTTTTAGTCCTTTAAATTCGCCGGAAGGATCACCTCCATCAAATTTTACTGAATATGTATCGGCAATTTTCCAGTCCATCGATTGAATTGCGGCAAAAGCCGAAGCTGCGAAAACGATAATTGCCGCGAATACATAAAATTGTTTTTTCATAATCTTCTGTTTTAATTAAACGAATTGTTTACTGTAATTTTGATTAGAACAATAGGATATGGCCAATGTTTAAGCGAAATAAAACCTTAAGGAACTTTAACAATTGGACCATTTCGAGCTAAGTGGTTTTTTAGGTTAGCTGACTTTATTTTCTCCCAAACATAAAATCTGCCCATCCGTCGATAAAATCGTCCGAAACGTCTATTGCATTTTTAAAGGCGCAGAACCCGGATTAGTTTTGTTTCAAAATAGTAATAGAAGCCATGAAAACAATTCGAACAAGTTTACTAATTGCCTTCCTACTGATTATCTTTTCAGGATTCACAGGGAAAGCACAAAGCAAGACCTGGACTCTGGAAGAATGCATCAACTATGCATTAAGTAAAAATGTCCAGATCATGAAAGCCAACCTGACCAACGACCGGAATCAGCTTTATTCCGATCAGGCACAGAATAACCGGCTACCTTCAATGAATGCATCAGTACGTCAGAATTTCAACTGGTACAAGGGATTCGATTCATCGACCGGTGGTTACGGAAGTAGCAGCGGTTCGAACAGCACCAGTTATTCGGTGAATTCGAGTGTTTCGCTTTTTAACGGCGAAAAACTGGCGAACAAAATAAAACAGGCAGAACTCAATTTGCAATCCGGAAATTTCTATTCTGAAACTGTAAAGGAATCGGTTGGTTTAAATATCCTAAATGCCTATCTGCAGGTTTTGTATGACTATGAAAGCGTTAACAATGCTGAAAAGCAAATTGTATCCACAACCGAACAATTGAATTTGTCAAAGGAGCGCATGGACTTAGGTGTCATTTCGATGTCAGATTATTTACAGATTAAATCGGAACTTGCCACCGAAAAATCAACTTTGGCTATTGCTCAAAGTCAATTGTCGATTGGCAAGGTTACACTGATGCAATTGATGGAATTGCCGGTTGACCCCAACTTTGCAGTCAGTTCGCCGAATCTCGACAGTTTGTTGATCGAATCCAATCAGCCCGATGCCCAGGAAATTTACAATCTGGCGTTAGGGATAAAGCCACAAATCAAGAATGCTGAACTAACCAAAGAAAGTACCATGCTCAATGTGGATATCGCCAAAGCAGATTTTCTGCCAAGCCTTTCGATGGATGCCGGCTTATCGAGCGGGTATTCGAGCCTGACCACCAATGCAGGATATACTGCCCAATTAAAGGATAAAGTAAATCCTTCAATCGGCCTTTCTCTTTCGATTCCGATATTTCAGAAAAAACAGGTAAAAACCAATGTAGCCATTGCCACAATTGCGGTTTCTGATGCTGAACTCGATGAGATTAATACAAAGAATCAACTTCGCAAAGACATTGAACAAGCCTGCGTCGATGTGGTGTCGGCAAAAAGTAAATATACTGCCAGTCACGAGCAAATGCAATCAAGCCAGGAATCGTATGATGTGACTACGGAAAAATACAAATTGGGATTGCTCAACTCGGTTGATTTTCTGATTCAGAAAACCAACCTGATTACTTCGGAAAGTAAATTGCTTCAATCGAAATTCAATGTAATTTTCAGTTACAAAATAGTTGATTTTTACAAGGGAATTCCACTGGCTTTATAGGTGATACAGATGCTGAAACAAGTTCACCATGACGCTCCGAACTTCGGTCTGCCCAATTCAGAGAGTCACCCTGAACTTGTTTCAGGGTCTCAACCAAAATCGAATGACATAATAACAGGAAAAATTATCAATTCAGAAAAACATCAAAATACAAACATCATGAAAAAACGCATTATAATCATCGGATCGGCAGTCGCTGTACTCGCCATTAGCTTCCTGATTTACAGATCAATCGGAAGTACCAAACAAACTGTTTCGCTTGAAACAGCCAAAGTTGAACGAGGAACGATTAGCAATACTATTACTGCAACCGGTACCCTCGAAGCAGTTAAGACAGTCAATGTAGGTACCCAGGTATCAGGAGTCATCGAAAAAATATTTGTTGACTTTAACTCCCAGGTAAAGAAAGGTCAGTTACTGGCTCAGTTGGATGAAACTCCTTTGCTTGCTCAGCTCGAACAAACCAAGGCATCAGTCGATCAGGCTGAAGCACAGGTTAAATACCAAAAGGCAACCTTCGACCGCTACAAAGCGCTGGTCCAAAAGAAACTGATTGCCCAATCAGATTTTGACCTTGCAGAGTTCAATTACAACAATGCATTAGGCTCATTGAGCAATGCCAAGTCAATGTACGACAAGAACAAGATCAACCTGTCTTATGCACGTATTTATTCGCCTATCGACGGAGTTATCCTTAATCGTGCAGTCGATGAAGGTCAAACAGTGGCAGCAAGTTTCAGTACGCCTACCTTGTTTACCATTGCTAACGATCTTACCCAAATGCGGGTGGAAGCAAAAGTTGACGAAGCTGATATCGGTAAAGTCCTAAACGGCCAACGCGTTGAATTTAATGTTGATGCATTTCCTATCAAAAAATTTAATGGTGAAGTAACCGAAATCAGACTTCAGCCAGTTACAACCAATAATGTAGTTACCTATACTGTAGTTATTGGAGCTCCTAATCCTGACAACATTCTGAAACCTGGTATGACTGCCAATGCAACTTTCTTTGTTACTGAGAGAAAAGACATTCTGCTGGTAACTTCAAAAGCCACCCGGTTTACTCCCGATCCTGAAACTCTGGCAGCATACATGGCACAAACGGGCAGAAATGGTGCACCGGCAGCGGAACTTCCTATACCACCAATGGGAGAAGGCGCGCCTGCTAAAGAAGTAAGTAATGATTCGATCCATACGGTTTGGTTAAAGGAAATTAATGGTGGAATACATCCGCAAAAAGTTAAGGTTGGGGTTACTGATGAAATTAATTTTGAAGTAGTTAATGGATTAAAAGTAGGAGATGAAGTGCTTACTTCAATAACTACAACCGGGACACAGATCCAAAAAGCAAAAACATCATCAAGTTTTTTCAAGCCTCCCGGAAGTGAAAAGAGAACATCAACAACAAACACTCAGCGGGGTGGTCCACCACAATAATCCAGACAAGTCGATCTTGGTTTAAGTTGACACACAGGATAATGATTATTGAAATACAAAATCAAAGCTTTGCTTTTAAGCCTTTCGCCTACGGACGAAGAGGTTTGCCTGCCTGCCGCAGGCAGGGAGTGGGCTTCAAAAAACAGATCACATGAAAAAGACAATAATACAGGTTCAGAACCTAAAGAAAGATTTCTATGTAGGAGATATCACGGTTCATGCCTTGAGAGGAATTAACCTGGAAATCAAAGAGGGTGAATTTGTCGCCATTATGGGAACCAGTGGTTCCGGAAAATCAACTATGCTGAACGTTTTGGGTTGCCTGGATAAACCAACATCAGGAAGCTACCTTTTAGATGGAGTTAGCATGGGAGAGCTTTCAAGGAATGAACTTGCAGGTTTGAGGAATAATAAGTTGGGATTTGTTTTTCAGTCGTACAATCTTTTGTCACGAACTTCGGCACTCGAAAACGTTGAACTGCCGCTTTTCTATAACTCAAAAGTGAGACCGAAGGAACGTCGTGAACGCGCCGAGGCAGCGCTTGAAGCTGTTGGTTTAACCGACCGGATGCACCATATGCCCAATCAGCTTTCAGGCGGACAACAGCAGCGTGTAGCTATTGCACGATCCCTGGTTAACGATCCTGTGGTTATTCTGGCAGACGAAGCGACCGGTAATCTCGACACCCGAACTTCATACGAAATCATGGCCTTGCTTCAGGATTTAAACTCCAAAGGCAAAACCATTGTGTTTGTAACTCATGAAGCCGATATTGCCAAGTTTATGACCCGTGAGGTTGTTTTCCGCGATGGACACATTATTCGCGAAGATATGATAACTCTAAGGCACAATGCTGCTGAATTACTAAAAGCTCTTCCGGTGGAAGAACCGATTTAACTAAAAAAAGTAAAGTCATGAACTATACAAATACAGTCAAAATATCAATGAATGCTTTGAAACGCAATAAGTTCAGGGCATTCCTAACCATGCTTGGAATTATTATCGGGGTGGCATCAGTGATTGTGATGCTTGCCATCGGGGAGGGTTCGAAACGTAGCATCGGAGCCCAAATGTCGAGCATGGGAACCAACCTGATTATGGTTATGCCCGCATCGCAACAAAAAGGCGGTGTAGCGATGGGAAATTCGAATGCGCAAAGTATGACTTTGAGTGATATTACTTCAATAGAAAAAGAGTGCCCGGCGTTATCTGCCGTATCGCCTGAAGTTCGCTCCAGCGGACAGGCTGTGGTAGGTAATGCAAACTGGCCAACTTCAGTTTACGGGGTAAACAACAAATATTTTGGTATAAAAAAATATACAATTAAATCAGGTCGTGGCTTTTCAGAACGGGAAATACAAACTTATGCAAAAGTATGTGTGGTGGGGCAAACCATCATAGAGAAACTGTTTGAGGGGCAACCCGAGCCAATTGGCCAAACGATCAGGTTTAAAGGAATTCCGCTTTTGATCATTGGTATCCTGACGGAAAAAGGTGAAAATTCCTTTGGGCAGGATCAGGATGACCTGTTAATGGCACCGTACACAACTGTGCAGAAACGTATCCTTGCAATAACGCATATCCAGACTATATTAGGCTCTGCAGTCAGTGAGGAAAAGAACAGTGAAGCCATTACTCAGGTTACCGAATCGCTTCGCAAAAGCCATAAACTAAGGGATGGCGAGACCGATGATTTTCAGGTAAGGTCGCAGGCTGAATTGGTACAAACATTTTCGTCGGTGATGGATCTCTTAACCTATCTTTTAGGGGCAATTGCCGGAATCTCACTGTTGGTTGGTGGTATTGGTATCATGAATATCATGTTTGTATCGGTTACTGAGCGAACCCGTGAAATTGGATTACGTTTGTCTGTGGGTGGTCGTGCCAATGATATTATGATGCAGTTCCTGATCGAATCGGTTCTTTTAAGCGTATTTGGGGGAATAATCGGAATTGTTTTTGGAATGACGGTAACCTACGCGGTTACTTCAGTAATCGGTTGGTCAATGATTATTATGCCGGAAATACAAGCCTTGGCTTTCCTGGTTTGTTCGGCTATTGGTATTTTCTTTGGATGGTATCCTGCCAGGAAAGCTTCGAACCTGAACCCAATCGATGCGTTGAGATATGAATAATAGTTATTTGCGATTTTGCAATTTAATATTGTCGTTCCTGAAAAGTTTGGTAAATGAGTAAATTGTAAATCGCTAAATAGTAAATTGTAATTGGTATGTTATCTTTGAAAAAAAGTCATCAATGGGAAAATTAATATCATTCTCCGATAAACGGATTAAGTTTACGCTTCATACCACCGTCTGGATCATTTTAATTCTTATTGGTCACTATCTGCATAGCTTATATGGAGGAGGAAATGTGTTGCGCTTATATGCTTTATATCAGTATATCTTTTTCAACGCATTCATCTTTTATGTAAGTTATCTTTGGCTGGTCCCCCGTTATTTTGTTCAGAACAAACAGGGTACTTACTTCTTCCTCCTAATTGCGATTATAATTGCTACCCAATTTGTTTCCACCTATATTGACATGACCTTTTTAACCGATCCCGTTGCTGATGCTAAGTTCCGCGAAGCAATGAAAATGATAGATGGTAAAGAAGTTCCAAAGAAAACGTATTTGGCTGGTATTCTTAGTCAATCAATGACATCATTGCTACTTTCAGGTTTTGCCATTGGACTGGGTGTGATGGAAAAACTGAAACAGAACGAGAAAAAGCAAAAGGAACTTGAAAAAGAAAAGCTAAATTCGGAGCTGGCATTTCTAAAAAACCAAGTCAGTCCTCACTTTTTCTTCAATACGCTGAATAATATTTACTCACTGATTGGCATCGACGGACCAACGGCTCAGGATTCGGTACTGAAACTGTCGAAGTTGATGCGATATCTGCTCTACGAATCGGAACATGGCGAAACCTTAATGAGTCATGAAATCGATTTCATGAATAACTACATCGACCTGATGAAATTAAGGCTGAATTCGAAGGTGGAATTGCAGATCGATTTTCCGGCGGGATTTCCCGACTTCACCATACCTCCATTACTTTTTGTACCGTTTATCGAAAATGCCTTTAAACATGGCATCAGCTATCGTGACCGTTCATTTATCAACATTCAGATGAAAATCGATCAGGAACAAATCATTTTCAGTTCGGAAAACAGCATAGGGAAAGGTGCCCAGACGGAAGATCTGCAGCATTCAGGAATCGGACTTGAAAACGTAAAGAAACGACTTGGCCTGCTATTCCCGGAAAAACACGAACTGAAAATTGAAATTAAGGACACGATTTTCTGCATCGAACTTTCTATCCAAAAAGAAAAAATAAAGGGATGAAACTGAGAACAATTGCCATTGATGATGAACCACTTGCCCTTCGCTTAGTGAGCGATTACGTCAGCAAAACTCCTTTCCTTGAACTGATTGGGGCTTTCGATAATCCGCTGGATGCCATCGATTTTCTTTCAACTCAATCAGCTGATTTGATTTTTGTTGACATTCAGATGCCCGACCTGACCGGAATTGAATTTGCCCGGAGCCTCGAAAATGCGCCTAAAATCATATTCACCACCGCATATGAAAAGTATGCACTCGAAGGTTTTAAACTGAATGCCATCGATTATTTACTGAAGCCTTTCAGCTACGAAGAATTCCTGAAAGCCGCACAGAAAGCGCGAAAACAGTCGGAATTAGAGGCGAGTGCACTTCCTTCCATCGAAGCGAATAACCAGTTTCTATTCCTGAAATCGGAATACAAAATCAGGCGGATCAACTTCAACGATATCCTGTACATCGAAGGATTAAAAGACTACATCAAAGTTTATACAACCGGAGAAGATAAGCCCGTTTTGTCACTCAATTCCATGAAATCGCTCGAACAAAAACTGCCGGAAACCAGGTTTATGCGGGTACATCGCTCATTCATCGTAAACCTCGACCGGATCGACACCATTGAACGAAGCCGCATCATTTTCGGCAAAACCTACATTCCGGTCAGCGATCAGTACAAAGACAAATTTCAGGAATACCTGGACAAGAATTTTTTGTAGAAATCACGCAAAATCAATTTCTGCATCGCAAATACTGACTCTTGGCTACCTGTTTCATGGTTTATCGAATTCCAGAATATAACCTTTGATCAGTGAATTTTTTCGGGTTTTTGGATTGATAAAATCCGAAGTCAGCATGGCGACATGAAACTCGTCGAACGTATAGGTATGATTTGGTTTGCATCTTTCAGCAATTTCTAAAAATCCTTTGGAATCGGTAATTACCCAAATCTTCCGGTTTGCCGCAATGCTGTCTTTTATCATTTGTTCGTCCAGCGACATCAATAGCTTATGCATTGAAAGTTCCAGCGATAATCCAACGTATTTATAGACATAAATATGCTGAACCGGGATGTGTTTTTCATCCATGACTTTTCGGATTGCCGGTCCACACTGGTAAGATAAAATATACGGATAAAAATGCAGGTTTAGAATAATATTGATACCTATTATCGTTAGAGCCGAAGGTACGATCAGACTGGCAATGCTCCGTTTGCTTTTATAGAAAATCAGAATGGCAGCGCCGATCATCGCTGCCCAGACTAACCAGATCATCCAATTCATTCCGGAGAAAAAAAATCCAAAAAGCACCAGGCTAAAAATCCATAATAAACAGCATAGCACAAACTGGGAGTTGTTCAGTATTTTGAGTGCCTTGGGTCTGAAAAGCAGAATTTTTTCAATTTCTGCAGAAGTTATTACAGCAATGAGAGGGAAAATCACAAAAATGTAATGCGGTAACTGATAATGTGAACGCGAAAGTGAAATGAATGTCAGTACGATACCGCCTATCGTAAAGATTTCAGTTCGTGGAAGTTTACTTTTTACCTCCAGATAAATCAATTTCAACCGATCTGCAATAGCGTATACTGCGAAGAAACTCCATGGAAGAAAAGCCCACAGAAAGCTATGGTATAGAAAGAAAGGATCGGGATTATTGTTCCAGACATTTTCGCCGGTAATACGTCCAAAACTTTGAATCCAGAAATAAAACCGAAATCCGTAGGGTCCATATTGCTGATAAAGTCCAACCAACATTGGGCTAAGTATTGCGATTAAAACAACAAGTCCGACGATCCATTGCCAGCGGATAAAATCTTTCCATTTACGACGAAATATGAAATCCGGGGCAAAGGCAAATATGGGAACAATCAGGCCAATTGGTCCTTTGGAAAGCATGGCTAAACCGATCCCAACGAATCCCAGAATAAGATGCTTCATTTTGCTCCCATTCAGGAATTCATGGATTTGCCAAATTCCAAAAATTACTGAGCCGGTAAGCATCGTGTCAGTACGAACATCGTGGTTGAACAGGAACCAGGCCTGACAGGTTGCAAGCATCGTAGCAGCCAGCATCCCAACCTGCCTGTTATGCAATGAACTGGCCAATCGATAGGTAGAATAGATTCCCAAGAGGGTAAATAAAAAGGAAGGCAGACGGTAAGCAAAACTTGAAATTCCAAACAGGAAGTATGAAAGCGACGATAACCAAAATAGAAGTGGCGGCTTATCCAGATAATTTTCACCATGATACAAAATCTGCAGATATGTTTTTTTCTGCAGCATCTCCATGCTCATGCTGGCATATTGGCTGGCATCAACTTCCATGATATCCAAAAACAAACCAGCCAGGTAGGCGATGCCTGCCAAAGAAAGCAAAACAATGAACCACTTGTTGCTGAATAACTTCATCCTTACATTCTTGAGTTACTGGTGTCTTCATTCATAAATTGAGCCATAAAAAAAACTGCTTGCAAACTTAATACAAAATCAGGCCAATCAACTTCAATGACAACCTATAGATTGAAGGACTGAAAGACTACAATTAAGTTTACACGACCAGAGAATTCAAACCCGTTTTGTCGCTCAATTCCATCAAATCGCTTGAGCAAAAACTTCCGGGAACCCGGTTTATGAGGGTTCATCGTTCATTTATCGTAAACTCCGACCGAATGGAATCCAATGAAAGCAGAAGCATTATTTCCGGAAAAACCTACATTCCGGTTAGCGTTCAGTGCAAAGACGAATTTCAGGAATACCTCGATGAAAATTTTCTTTAGCTGAACTTCAGGTACCAACTTTTTTAAATTTTATAGCGACAGACACCTGTATAGAAGAAGTTCTTCGTCATCATGTGGAATTTTTGTCAAGCTAACAAATCCGAAACCGATTTTCTCTAAAAGTCTTTGCGATTCAATATTGTCGATGGTCGTTATTGCACTTATCTGATTTATACTGAAAACAGTAATAGCCTTATTTTTAAGTTCGCCGGCGGCTTCAAAGGCATAACCTTTCTTTTCGAACTGGGGTAGAAAAGCAAATCCGATATCAATTCCATCCACTCCATCTCGATCATAAAGTCCGCATACTCCCAATTTTACACCATCCGATTGCCTGATAACGGTATAACTTGAATAGCCCAGTCTTTCAAGTTGCGGTGTAATTTTATTGCGGACATATACTTTTGCGTCTTCAATTGATTTGACATTTCGATCTCCAATATTTTTGATCCATTTTGGAGTGTTCATCAACTCAAAAAGAAATACGGCATCGACTTCAGTTGTTGGCTGAATTATTAATCGTTCTGTTTCAAAAATTTGATGCATAGACATTATAAACTTCTTTGCTACTTTTTTAAATCAGGTTCAATATAAAGAAAATTGTATGCATATTACCCTATCTGTAATGGAACTTACAGAACTACTACAAATAGTCTTTATATTCGGTTAATTTTGCAAAAAATTCTATTTTATGAAACGAAATCTCATCACTTTATTAGCACTGTTTTTTATGATGTCATTTACCATAGATTCTACACCCTATCCAGCTTCAAAAAAAGGCGATGTAAAAGATACCTACTTCGGAAATGTTGTTGAAGATCCTTACCGCTGGCTCGAAGACGACAATTCGCCTGAAACTGCAGATTGGGTGAAAGCACAGAACCAGCTCACATTTGCTTATCTGGCAAAGCTTCCATATCGAAACGAGATTAAAACACGTCTCACTGCATTGTGGGATTATCCTAAATACGGAAATCCATTCAAGGAAGCCGGCAAATATTTTTTTTATAAAAACAATGGACTACAAAACCAGAGTGTTTTGTACATGACTTCCGATATGGCATCCAAGCCTCAGGTTTTACTCGATCCGAATACCCTCTCAACTGACGGAACTGCTGCTTTAACCAGCATAGAATTATCCAACGACGGTAAATACCTGATGTATCAGGTGGCTAAATCAGGTTCAGATTGGAACGAAATTTTCGTAAAGAATATTGGAACCGGGGAAATGCTTTCGGATCATATCCTTTGGGTTAAATTTTCAGGAATCAGCTGGTATAAGGATGGATTCTTTTACAGTTCCTACGACAAACCCGAAGCAGGAAGCGAATTGTCAAAAGCAAATGAATTTCAGAAAGTGTATTTTCATAAACTTGGTACTGAACAGGTGGCCGACAAGCTCATCATAAATGATCCGAAAAATCCAAAACAAATGTTTGGCGCCGGATTAACCGATGACAAACGCTTTATGATCATCTCAAAAAGTATTGGAACTCACGGAAATGCGCTTGATTTCAAAGACCTCAGTAAAAGTAGCAGTACGTTTGTAAAGCTGATGGAAAGCTACGAATTCGAATTTAGTCCGGTAGACAATATTGGCGATGATTTATTTGTGCGAACCAATTACAAAGCGCCCAAATACCGGTTAATCAGGATTAATACGAATCACCCGGAAGAAAAAAACTGGGTAGATGTTATTCCGGAGAAAAAAGATGTGATGGAGTCCATCGTGATGGTGGCCGGCAAGTTAGCCGTTAATTTCATGACCGATGCGCACAGCCGAACTGAAATCTATTCTTATGACGGCAAATTGGATCATGAAATCGTGCTCCCGGGAATTGGAACTGTTAGTGCTTTATCCGGAAAGAAAGATGAAAATGTTGCCTATTACAGTTACACTTCTTTCAATACTCCAGGAGAAATCTATAAATACGACTTCACCACAAAAAAATCAACACTGCATTTCAGGCCGGAAGTCAAATTCAATCCTGACGATTTTGAGGTAAACCAGGAATTCTATGCCAGTAAAGATGGCACAAAGGTTCCAATGTTCATCGTTCATAAAAAAGGATTGAAACTGGATGGCCAAAACCCGACTTTGCTATATGCATATGGCGGGTTCAATATCAGCCTGACACCTTCATTTTCAGCATCGCGCATTGCATTTCTTGAAAATGGCGGCGTATATGTGATGGCTAACCTACGCGGAGGAGGTGAATATGGGGAAGACTGGCACCTGGCTGGAACCAAACTACAGAAGCAGAATGTGTTCGACGATTTCATTGCAGCAGCAGAATACCTGATCAGCAAAAAATATACTTCCAGCGAAAAACTGGCTATTCAGGGCGGATCGAACGGAGGTCTGCTTATCGGTGCAGTAACCAACCAGCGCCCAGATTTATTCAAAGTTGCATTGCCACAGGTTGGGGTAATGGATATGCTCCGGTTCAACAAATTCACCATTGGCTGGGCATGGGCCGGCGATTTCGGTACCAGTGAAGACAATGAGGAAATGTTTAAGTACCTGGACGGCTATTCGCCATATCACAACATAAAAAAAGGAACTGCCTATCCGGCTATTCTGGCCACAACCGCCGATCATGATGATCGCGTTGTTCCGGCACATACCTTTAAATACATGGCACGACTGCAGGAATACAATTCAGAAAACAAGCTTCCTCTTTTAGTTCGAATCGACACCAAAGCGGGTCATGGCGCTGGAAAGCCAACGGCCAAAGTGATTGAAGAATATACCGATGTCTGGGCGTTTGTATTCTATCATCTGGGAATGGTAGTTAGGTAAGGGTAAAAAGGAATCAATAGTCAGTCAAAGCTGATAGAAAAAAATTGAGCAGGTATTTTCAGACAAAGATTTTACCTTTTCCTAATTACTTTTTTCTTTTTTCGGATGACCAAAGATTTTTCCATTCAATTGACACAAAATATTGTACTTTTAAAATCCCGGAATGTATATTTCGGGATTCTTTTTTGCATCCTGATTATGAGTTTAAACTACCTGGTAATTGAAGGAAATATCGGAGCTGGCAAGACTACCCTTGCCAAGATGATTGGTGAAAAACATCAGGCAAAGCTGGTTTTGGAACAATTTGACGACAATCCGTTTTTGCCTAAATTCTACCAAAATCAGGAACAATATTCGTTCCCGCTTGAAATGGCTTTTCTGGCCGAACGATACAACCAACTCAACCGCGAACTAAGTCATTTCGAATTGTTTAGCCCATTCACAATTTCGGATTATTACTTCATGAAATCATTGATTTTTGCGCAAAACACGCTTCAATCCGATGAATACAATTTATACCGGCAGTTTTTCTCCATCATTTACGACAAAATGCCAAGGCCTGACCTATACATTTACCTGCATAAGGATACCGATCTGCTTCTGAAAAATATTGCCCTCAGGGGTAGAAGTTATGAAACATACATTACCAAGGAATACCTCGAAAAAATAGCTCAGGGGTATTTCAGCTTTTTCAAACAACAAAATGAAATTCCCATCCTGATTGTTGACACAAATGATCTGGATTTTGTTAACAAACCTGAAGATTATGAGAAAATTGCTTCATCTATTTTTGAAAAGCAGTATATCAAAGGAATAACCCGGATTCTGTTGTGAAAATACAATCACAAATTGCGAATTTATATTATGAGACAAGGAAAATTAATACTAATTTTGTGTGCACCTTACGAAAAATTCACATTAATCAACATTAATAAAATCACTATGAGAAAAACCAACTTACAACCACTTGTCATCATTGCCATTATAGCTATGCTGTTTTCCAGCTGTGCGAGTTTGGAGAAGATGAAAAAGAATGCAAACCTCATTAACTTTAAAACGACTCCTGAAATACTTGAAACAAATGCAGGAAAAGTTGATCTGGCTATTGACGGAAAGTTTCCAGTTAAGTATTTTGCAAAAAAAGTCACGATGGTTGCTACTCCAGTCCTTAAATATGAAGGTGGAGAAAAAGCATTTGAGCCGGTAACGCTTCAGGGCGAAAAAGTTGATGCCAACAACAAAGTTATCACTTTGGCTAATGGCGGAAGTTTTGCCTACAAAGATGCAGTTCCATATGCCGAAGCCATGCGTTCATCGAACCTTGAACTTCGCATTACTGCTTCGCAAGGCAAAAAAAGTGTAGATTTTGCGCCAATTAAATTGGCTCAGGGTGTAATCGCTACTTCCACACTGGTTGTAAATCAACCGACACCGATTATTGGCGTTCAGCGTGAAAAAAACACCACTGGAAAATATGATCCAAACATTGACGCTTTTCAACGGATTGTTCCTGATGAATATACTGCTGACATTCTATACCTGATTAACAAAGCGGATATTCGTCCGACCGAATTAACCAAAGGTGATATTGCCAAATTGAATGAATACAACAAAGCCATTGCAAAAGATCCAACGAAAAAACTGAAAAGCATGGAGGTTTCTTCCTATGCTTCACCAGACGGCGCCTTGGATTTAAACACCAAATTGGCTCAAAAACGTCAGGATGCTTCATCAAAATTCCTGACTCAAGAACTTAAAAAAGCGGAAGTTGAAGCTCAGTTCAAGACCAAATTCACTCCTGAAGACTGGGACGGATTTCAGGCTTTGATGGCTAAATCAAACATTCAGGATAAAGAATTGATTCTGCGCGTACTTTCGATGTACACCGATCCTGAAGTTCGCGAACGCGAAATCAAAAACCTTTCAGCTGCTTTCACTGGTGTTGCCAGCGAAATCTTACCTCAGCTGCGCCGTTCAAAATTCACCACCAGCATCGATTTGATTGGCAAATCAGATGCAGAAATTGCAGCTTTGGCTGATTCTGATCCTTCGAAATTAAATCCTGCTGAATTACTTTATGCTGCTACTTTAACCAAAGACCTGAATAAGCAACTGGCTATCTATAATTCGGCTTTGAAACAATTTCCAAAAGACTGGAGAGGTTTCAACAATGCCGGTATGGTTTTGGTAAAACAACAGAAAGCTTCTGACGCAAAAAGCTTGTTCGAACAAGCCGAAAAGCTGAATAACAATGAACCAATCATTAAAAACAACTTAGGCGTTTGTGCTTTAAAAGCTGGAGACCTGGCAAAAGCTGAAACACTATTCGGAGCAGCTTCAGGAGCAGGTGATGCGGTAAATAACAACCTGGGTATTTTAAGTATCATCAAAGGCGACTACAGCAAAGCGGTTAAGTATTTAGGCGATTCTGATTCACCAAATACAGGTTTAGCCAAAATCCTAACAGGCGACAACAATGGTGCTCTAAAATCACTCGAAAACTGCACCTGGGAAGGTTGCTATATGAAAGAATACTTCAAAGGAGTAGTGGGCGCACGTACAGCTAAGGAAAACCTGATGTACGAAAGCCTCTCAAAAGCAACTAAGATGAACCCTGAACTGAAAAAGACTGCAGCTACCGACATGGAATTTGTGAAATACTTCAACGAAGCTAAGTTCAAAGAACTGGTAAAATAATTGAATTCAATTAAACGCTGTAGCAATAATTATTATTGGCGTTCTGAAGTCTACAAAAAAGAGGCTGTCCAGTACTGGACAGCCTCTTTCGATTATGATAGAAACTTGAATTACAGTTTAATAGCCAGGCCTAAATTGAGGTAGGCAATTCCTGAACCTAATTCAGCCATTGCAGCAAACTTATCATTAAAGAAATAGCGTGCCCCAACAAAACCCGAGAAGATTACACCACCAGAAGAGGCATTATAATTATAACCAGGTATTGAGTTTCCAGTTTCTTTTGAACTAACAATATTGTATCCAATCATCGCTCCAGCATACGTATCCAGTTTTTCAACTAAATTATAGTGCAGATAACCTCGTGGCCCAATAATGATGTTGCTGTACTTCCAGCCATATCCTGAGTATTCCCATTTATAAGCTGAATAACCAAGATATCCACCAACACCAATAGCTCCTTTCCCATCAAAAAGACCATCTTTGATTACAACCTCCAGAGATCCGGAAACTGGAGGAACGCTGCTTGTGTTTCCAGTACCGCTGTACAATGCACTTCCAAAACCTACTCCAAGGTTCACTACTTTATCACCTTTAACAACTACTTGAGCATTTGCCAGGAAAAAACCTGAAGCAAACAATACTGCCATAAAAAAACATTTTAGTTTCATCCGAAAATAATTAGTAAGTTAATAAATATGAGCATATTAGAAAAGGAA
>JBAWZG010000019.1:0-31050 GCA_037143155.1 Bacteroidia bacterium | reverse complement strand
GCTATTTTAGTTATTTGAAATTCGCCCGGGAATGCAGCATTAACTGGTTCTTCATATTGAACCAGAATCTCATCGCCTTCTACTGGTTCAATGGCAAGCACTTTGCTGTTTGAATTATTGGCCGAAGTATATGCACCTTTAATCTGTCCTGTTTTCAAGCTGATCAAAAACAATCGGGCATGTTCGGGCAATTTAAATTGTTCCAAAATAAGGTTCAACGAATAGGCTCCGGTTGACCGGATATACAGCTGCCACACATTGACCTGGGTGGTATTGAACCATTTTCCTGAATTTTTTAAAGAAAGCATTACTGGAAATGAATATGCGAACCGAAAGGATTTCAAATGACTTTGGTCTGTATCGCTGTTCATCATCCGCATTTTCTGATTGTCAACCGAAGGCATAACAATCCAATCGTTATCCGGAGAAACTGATTTAAGTTTTTTAATTTCAATAGGAAGCCCTCCTTCTGAAATCTGTCCTGTTACCTGCGTTGGTATTAGAATTGAGAGGAATAGCGCTAATATATATAAAGTTTTTATTCTCATGTCTTCATGCCAGTGGCCATCAAAAGTAGATAAAATATTTAGACGGAAACTAATTCCGGTAAAACCACTATTTTTGAAAGGATAAACGATCAAACAGTAAAATGATTGCGTGAAAAATATTTTGAGACCAGAAACGAATCAATCCATGAAATTTATTGATTTACACACCCATCGATTAACAGAGGCCGATGACATTCAAATCCTGAATATTTTTGCTCAGGATATTCCTAAGGCTAAACCGGAGTTTCTTTTTTCTGCCGGACTTCATCCATGGCACATCGAAAAGGTGAATCCTGAAGAATGTATCAGTGAAATTGAACGCATTTCAGGAATGAAAAATTTCGTCGCGATCGGCGAATGCGGTCTTGATCGGTCGGTTTCAACAGACTTCGCACTTCAGGAGATGATATTCAAAGAACAAATCAGAGTAGCTGAAAATCAATCCAAGTGCCTGATTATTCATTGTGTAAGAGCTTATTCCGATATCATCAATCTAAAAATACAAACTAAATCAGAGGTGCCTTGGATTCTTCATGGATACAGTGGCAATATGGAAACAACCTGGAGTCTGATCAGGCATGGATTCTATTTTTCCGTAGGTGAACGACTCCTGAAAAATGTTTCCAGTCACTCTGTTCTTCGAACGATTCCTACCGAACGTCTATTTATGGAAACTGATGACAGTGAAATTTCCATCCGGCAGATCTATTTGTCAGCATCGCAAATTCTGAAAATAGAAAATGAAATACTTATTAATCTGATTTTCAGGAACTTCAAGGCTGTTTTCGGAAACGAAACTGGCTCTTAACAAATATTTAATCGGGTTTTACCTGAACATTTTCTATAAAGTTTTGTCTATTTTGAAAAACTGTTTATGTTTGCACTCAATTATAATAGATTATCAACAATGAATCATTCAGCAAAATATTCCGCTTTCTGTGTTTCCCGGCCAATGGGATTCAATGATTCTTTGATGTCCGTCATGCCTATGATAATGCATTAGCCTTTAGGCAGTGTGATTAATCATGTTGTTTGAAGGCTGAAGCCCAGGTTTTTCCCCAATTATCACTTTAATTTTTTATCATGTCAAATTGTACCGTACGATTTGGCGGAAACAGTTTATCTAATTTTCCTGTTTTAGAAGCTTTTGCAAGTCTTCTTTCTGAATCAGAAAATAAAATAACTGTGGTGGTTTCCGCCGTTCCTGAAATACAACAAGCCATTGAACAAGGCATCGAATTGCTGATTAACAATGCTGCTACTTCTGATCTGATTATTAATCAGATAAACAATATTATTGGCCATAAATTGCAGGTTTTTCAACAAACTGAACCCGACGAAAGCCTGAAAAATGAACTGAAAAATCTTCAGAACCTTCTGAAAGGCATCGAATTCACCGGTGATTTTTCGCTTGCCTTAAAAGATCAGGTGATTAGTTTTTCTGAACGCATTACAGCTGGCATACTTCACCAATTTCTGAACATCAGGCAAATCGCTTCCAGTCTTATTTTTCCTGAAGATATCGGCCTCTTTGCAACGGAAGAATTCGGAAATGCTTCCATCTTGTATAGTGAATCAAAGGAGCTGAAAAATTCAATTCCCGCTGGAATTAGCATCATTACAGGTTCTTATGGAATAACTTCAGCAGGAAAGATCGTCCGGCTCGGTAAACGGTCGGCTGATTATTCGGCTGCCGGAATTACACGACTCATTGAATCGGATTCGCTTCAATTATGGGAACTCGACAAGGAATTCAGAACTTCTGACTCAGAGTTTATTCCTGAATCCAAACTGATTCCGCGTTTGACCTACGACGAAGCCTCAGAACTGTCTTATTTCAGCGAACTTTCCATTCACCCGCGAATTGTTGAGCCATTAATCAGTAAACACATTCCAATTCAGGTGTACCGTCTTGCCAACAAAGGAAAGGAACTGACAACAATAATCAATTCCGAATCATTTGTATCGCCCAACGTAGTAAAGAGTGTAGTTCATACCGACGATATCGCCATTTTAAAATTAAATGGTCCCGGAGTTGGATTTAAACCCGGCATTCTGGCCAAGGTGACTACGGCATTTCATCATTCCGGAATCAATATCCGTTCAGTGATAACATCACAGGTGAGCATAAACATCATCCTGAATAAGAATGAAATTGAACAGGCTCGGCAAATATGTCAGCACTTGCAACTCAGTTCGGTAAGCGAAATCATTATTGAAGATCAGGTTTCGCTTATTGCAGTGGTTGGACACGGAATGCAGCAGCATCACGGTGTATCGGCAAAATTATTCACCGCCGTTGCCCAATACAAAATCAATGTTTTACTGAGTGGTTCCGGTGCATCTGACTTAGTCAGCTACCTGATTGTCGATCAGAAGGACACCCGGAAAGCCATTACAGAAATACATCGTATTTTTTTTAACGAGAACATTTAATCCTTAAAAATAGAGATAATGACTGAACGAAAATTACATTTTGAAACGCTGCAGTTACATGCAGGACAACAGGTTGATCCGACTACACAATCGCGTGCAGTACCGATTTACCAAACTTCGTCGTATGTGTTTAAGAACGCCGAACATGCTGCAAATCTGTTTGCACTGAAGGAGTTCGGGAACATTTATACCCGGATCATGAATCCGACAACCGACGTATTCGAGCAGCGAATTGCTGCACTGGAAGGTGGAGTTGCTGCCCTGGGTGTGGCTTCCGGGCATTCTGCACAGTTTTTAACCTTTACCAATATCATGGGTATTGGTGATAATTTTGTGAGTTCACCATTTCTTTACGGAGGTTCATACAACCAGTTTACGGTAACTTTCAAGAAACTTGGCATTGAAGCGCGCCTGGCCAAAGATTTGAGTATTGAAGCTTTCGAAAAACTGATCGACGAAAATACCAAAGCAATTTATCTGGAAACCATTGGCAATCCGGGTTATGTGATACCTGATTTTGACGCTTTTGGCGCATTGGCAAAGAAATATGACATTCCGTTTATTGTTGACAATACCTTTGGTGCGGCAGGATATCTGTTTCGTCCTATCGAACATGGTGCAAATATCGTGGTTGAATCGGCTACCAAATGGATTGGCGGACACGGAACAAGTATTGGTGGAGTAATTGTGGATGCCGGAAATTTCAACTGGGGAAATGGTAAATTCCCTGGATTTACTGAACCTTCAGAAGGTTATCATGGCCTGAAATATTGGGATATTTTCAATTTCGACGGACCATTCGGCAACATTGCATTCATCATTAAAGCCCGTGTAGAAGGATTACGTGACATTGGAGCATCGCAAAGTCCGTTCAACTCTTTTTTATTGCTACAGGGCCTTGAAACGCTTTCATTGCGCATGGAACGTCACATTCAGAATACTGTTGCTTTGGCACATTGGCTCGAAAAACATCCGAAAGTGGCAAGTGTCAATTATCCGGGACTTAAAAGTAGTTCTTCTTATGCCTTGGCTCAAAAATATTTACTGAACGGCGCCGGTGGTGTTCTTTCATTCGAAGTGAAAGGCGACAAGGAAGCAGGAAGCAAAGTGGTTGACAGCCTGAAAATGGTGAGTCATTTGGCCAATGTAGGCGATGCCAAAACGTTAATTATACAACCGGCAGCTACTACTCACCAGCAATTATCTGATGAAGCACAGCTTTCGGCAGGTGTTTTCCCAAATTCATTGCGGGTTTCAGTCGGACTGGAACACATCGACGACATCATAGCCGATTTCGAGCAAGCTTTCGGTCAAATTAATTAGTTTTACAATCCATATTCCGGTGAGGCTGTCTTAATAGTTAAAACACTCGTAGAACCCGTCACCCCGAATTTATTTCGGGGTCTGTCGAACTGAGTATTGCGATCCTGAAACAAGTTCAGGATGACGAGGAAAGTACCTTTTGAAACAGCTTCACCGGAATTTCTAATAAACTGCTGAATTATGCCTATAAATGTCCCCGATCAATTGCCTGCAATTGAATTGCTGCAAAAGGAAAATATCTTTATCATGGACGAATCGCGGGCAGCGCATCAGGATATTCGTCCGTTAAAGATTGTGATAGTCAATTTGATGCCCATCAAAATTACTACGGAAACAGATTTGATTCGATTGCTTTCGAACAGTCCGTTGCAGGTTGAAATTGAGTTTTTGAGGATGTCTGGTCATGAGTCAAAAAATACTCCGGAAGTTCACATGAAGGCCTTTTATAAAACTTTCAATCAGCTAAAATCCAGAAATTACGATGGTATGATAATCACCGGAGCACCGGTTGAAATGCTTCCATTTGAGGAAGTTACTTATTGGAAAGAACTTACCGCAATCTTTGACTGGTCGCAAAAACACGTGACTTCTACCCTATTCATCTGCTGGGCAGCACAAGCCGGTATGTTTCATTTTTATGGCGTTCCGAAGTACACACTGGATAAAAAAATGTTTGGCGTTTTCAAACATAAGAATGTAAATAATGCCTTGCCCATCTACAGAGGTTTTGACGATGAGTATTTTGTTCCTCATTCGAGGCATACCGAAGTTTTAGAAGAAGATATCCGAAAAGTGCCTGAACTGAATATTATTTCCCAATCCAATGAGTCGGGGGTAAATATGGTCATGGCACAGGAAGGCCGTCAGTTTTTCATTACCGGGCATTCCGAGTATTCCAGATTTACACTGGATACTGAATACAAACGGGATGTAAAGAAAAAACTGCCGATTGAAATTCCGGTAAATTATTATCCAAATGATAATCCGGAAAATGAACCCGTCATGCGATGGAGAGGTCATGCCAACCTGCTGATAACTAACTGGCTGAATTACTACGTGTATCAGCAAACCCCTTTCAATCTTGAAGCGATGGACTTTGAGATATAAATGCGATTTGTTTGCATTGATTTCGTAAAAGTTCGTTGACGATTTCTTTTTACTGAGTATAAAATAGGTTCTGATGTACATTTGGGAAGAAAAATACAGTGTTGGAATTCAATCTATTGACATCCAGCACGAAAAAATATTCAGGTTGTTAAGCAATTTGCTCGAGGCCATGAAACAGGGTCAAGCCAGCAGTGTTACCACTCAAATTATTCTGGAATTGGAACAATATGCGGTCATTCATTTCCATAAAGAGGAATACTTTTTTCATCGGTTTAATTATCCAGGCACTGAAAAACATATTGGCGAACATCAGTTATTTATACAAAAAATTGCTGAATTAAAAGCGGAATTAAATTCAGGAACAATTGCTTTATCTTTTGATTTGTTGAATTTTTTGAAAGGCTGGATAGAACATCATATTCTGGAAGTAGACAAAGAATATTCAGAATGTTTTCTCCAGAATGGATTAAAATGATTACTTTTTAATTATCCTGAATTCGGTACGCCGGTTTAAGGACCTACCTTCAGCCGAATCGTTCGAACTGACAGGTCTCGTAAAACCATATCCTGTGTATTTCATTCTGGACTCATCTATACCACTACTAACCATATATTTAAATACTTCTTTAGCTCTGGACTCAGAAAGTTTTTGATTCATTTCCTCATTACCGACATTGTCGGTATGGCCATTAATTTCAATAAAAACAGTACTATTCTGGTTCAGAAAATCAGTCAGCTTTTGAAGTTCAATCTTTGATTCGGGCAAAAGTTCAAATGATGCAGTATCAAAGAATACATTTCGCAGAATCACTGAACCGCCAACCTTTATTTTTTTCATTTTAATTTGAAGAATATACGGATCGATGATATCTTTCTTTTCTTTCAACTGGAAATTGTCGGAATAAAATAAATAACCTTCTTTTGAAACATTGAAAGCATATTCTTTTCCAAGAGGCAAACACATCAGAAATTCGCCTTTCTCCCAGCACGATTCACCTTGAATAACCGATTTGGAATTCTCCAGATCAGTTAATTCTACTTTGGCACAAATAGGAGCACCGGTTTCTTCGTCAATCACCTTCCCTTTAATGTATGAAACCGGATTTGGCCGAGCTTCTTTATAGAGTTCAAACGAATAAATATCCATTCCCCTCGAACCTGGGCGGTCTGATGAATAATAGGCATTCTTTCCGGAAGCGTCAACAACGAGTCCCTGTTCATCTTTGTAGGAATTGATCGGGTAACCAATATTTTGAGGTCTTGACCAGACCGAATCGTTCTTCTGCCTGCAGTAGAATATGTCGTATCCGCCCATTCCCGGCCAGTAATCAGAGGCGAAATAAAGCGTTTTTCCATCTGAATGTATAAATGGTGACATTTCATTTCCTGGAGTATTTACCGAATCACCCAGATTAACCGGATTGCCCCAAATTGGACTTCCCAAGTACGAAAAACCTCTCAAATTGCATTTCCAAATGTCCATGCCACCTTTACCTCCTTCACGATTGCTCACAAAATACAAGATTTCTCCATTGGCTGAAATGGAAGGTTGAGATTCCCATGACGGAGAATTTACCGGGTCACCTGCATTTTGAGGAACTGACCAGCTTCCAGCTTTATTGCGCGAAAAATAAATATCGCAACTACCTTTTCCGTCGATTCGGGTACAAGCTGTGAAAAACAATAATTTTCCGTCGGTTGAAATAGATTGCGCTCCTTCGTTATATGGCGTGTTTATAGACGAAAGCGGTTGGCAAGGCTGCCAAATGTTGTCAACCAACTGTGAAGTATAAAAATCTTCCTGGGCGCTGGCACGCTTGTCGCCGACTGCAGTTTTTGAACCTACCAGTCGGGTAAAAATCATGGTTTTACCATCTACGGTGATACTGGGCCAGTATTCATCATCCACAGAATTAATGTTTTCGCCCATATTAACCGATTTGAATGGCACCGGGTTCTTTAACAATTTGGACGCCCCATTGCACTTGATTATACTTTTCCGGGCTCGACTCACAAATGGGGCATTTTCATCAACCATTTGTAAATAAGTATTGAATGCAGCATTGGCTTCCAGGTATTTTCCTGAACGGTAAAAAGCGTTGCCTATTGAAAAATATAACTTCGCATTCTTGTCAGGACAAATTTTTAAAGCTTTTTCAAGTGATATGATTTGTAAAGCTACGGAATCTTCTTCCTGATAAATATCTGACTTCATCAGATATACTTCCAGAAAACCTGGATCTAATACCAGTACCTCATCAAGCAAATTCAATGATTTACCAAAAAAATTGCTCTGATAAGCCAGTTTTGCCTGCTCAAAAAGTTTTATAGCCTTCTTATTTCCAGATGAATAACTCTGACAAAAAGAAATATGATATAGAAAAATAAATATGAGAGATAAATATATTTTCATGAAATCAAGTGATAATAAATACTAATCTTAAAAATGAGTAATACAAATTTCATTCATCCTGGCGGACATTATTTCTCCCTTTTTACCTGGTACTTCGATCGAAATATATTGAACGAAATAAAATGGCATCGTCGAAGTTAAACAATATTTTTAAAACGGAAGGAAACCCCTTATAGTATGATGTGAATACATTTTTCATAATACACATAATTGTCAGATTATCAGGATATCAAAAAAAAAAAGCAAAAATAAATCTGGAAATAATAGGGAAATATTTATTTTTTTTCATAGTTTAACAATCGAAATCAAATACGTGTTATAAACTTTTAAAAATTTAATTATCAATCTTTTAGATTTTCGAGATGAAAACAAACATGAATCTGAAAATTACAAAAAAAGGTATCGATCCTTTAAAAACAGATGGTGATGCTATTAAAAACGCCAAATTGCATAAGGATAAGAGCTCTAAAAGAAGATTATCTATTTACGATGATTTTGCTGATGAAAACAATGACGAATTTGAATATAAATACAGGGATGACCAATTTGATGAAGAATAATCCATAGACCCGAATAAATGCTACCCAAGGGGTTTCGCATTTAGATATTATAATTTAAAGGACCAGTTTAGCTGGTCCTTTTTAATTTATTTCATTTTTGACGTGCAGAAATTTTCTCAATCACTCCATAATAACTGATCAATTCCCGATCACTGAAAATAATTTTCAGGTTGCCAAAACCATTCAAACCCGCAGTAAAATCAATTGAATACGCATCCGGATTATTTGAGACGTCAAATTTAATAGTATAAATTTTCTTTCTTTCATGCCATGATTTATCAATTCTTTTAGCCGCAAAATTAAATTTTATCCCACCCGTGAATTGATAATAGGACGCATAAGACCTTCCGTAATACGGAAGATTTGCTTTGAAATTCAGCGAATCAAAAACCATTTCGTAACCGGATGCAATATTGTTAATGTTTCCTATACTTGAACTGGCTGAATTGGGTATAAATCTAAATCGGCCATTATGAATCAGCTGAGCCATTTCAAGCTGATGTTTAGCCTTTTTCTCTTTCTTATCAGAAATACAATAACCTGTGTTCATTAAAACAGCTGTAAACAGAAATACGGCAATAAATTTTTTCATTTTGACCTGATTTTGTAGTTTAGTATTCTCGGTTAAAATTGAACCTGCAAAAAAATTAGAATCTACGTCTTCACCACATTCTGTGGATTTCCAGATAGAAAAAGCTTCAAATTCTCAACCGTTATATTCATCAATCGCTGCCGTGCTTCAAATGTTGCCCAAGCAATATGCGGCGTTATGAAACAATTTCTTGCCGAAATCAGTGGATTATCAGATGAAGGCGGTTCTGCTGAAAGCACATCCAGGCAAGCTGCTGCAATTACCCCGGAATTCAATGCATTAGCGAGATCATCTTCATGGATCAGTCCTCCCCTGCCCGTGTTGATTAAAACTGTGCTTGGCTTCATACTCATAAGTACTTCGCGGTTCACAAATGCATTGTTCTCATTCGAGAGCGGACAATTCAGACTAATAAAGTCACTTTCAGAAAAAACTTCCTGAAGGCTTTTCTGAATCCAGCCTTTCGGAATATTATTTTTAGGAGAACGATTTTGAAAAATGACTTTCATTCCAAAAGCTTCTGCAATTTCAGCAACTTTTTGGCCAATACGCCCCAAACCAATGATCCCGAGTGTTTTACCAGCGAGTTCCATTTGGGGAGTTTTCCAATATGCAAAATCAGGATTGACTATCCATTCGCCGGTTTTTACTGAATCGGCATGGAGTTCGACCCGGTTAGCAATATTCAGGATATGCGAAAAAACCAGTTGGGCAACCGAGTCAGTGCTGTAAGCAGGGATATTGGTTACAACAATATTTCGCTCTTCTGAAGCCTGAACATCAACTACATTGTAGCCGGTAGCAGTAACACCAATGTATTTTAAATCTGGCAATCTTTCTATCAACGATTTGCCAATGACAACCTTGTTGGTAATAATCGCTTCCGCATGATGAATGCGGTCGAATATTTCTTCTGGTTTAGTTCGGTCATAAATCAGGCAATCGCCCAAGGTTTTTATGTTTTCCCACGACAGATCGCCCGGATTGAGGGCAAAACCATCTAAAACAACAATCTTCAAAATGTTAGAATTTAAAAGGTATGTAAAGAAAATTCAAAAATAACAGTTAAACAAGATGGATTCATTTTTCTTTTTTGCGGTTGCGGTAAAAGCAATCAGTGAGGCTGCACAAATCACAGGTATATTGCCTGTATTTGACTTTTTTACCCATGCCAATGATTCCGCTGATCGATTTAATCGGGTACATCAAAGCTGAGTCGGTTAAACTAATTCCGCAGCAATTCTCCGGAAAAAATGAAAACAACTTATGTTGGTCAGCTACACTCCACTGACAATATCCCGGACTGTAACGATTGGTAATTAATTCTCCGGAAGAATTAGCCATTTCTTTGATTTTCTCTTGAATCCGGATAGAAACAGCTTCAACGGTAACTGATCCCAAGACATCGTAAACATATCCCAAAACAGGATTATCTCCTACCAGTAAATTTTGAGCAAGATCACTGATTTCTTTTCCGGCAGTGCAGGCAAACAGAACCACTGACTCTGAATTCCGAAGCTCATGAGCTACGGTTTTGCCCACAGTAAAAACAATATCATGAACAGTTAAAAGGCCAACTTCTTCAGGAAAATGGACATCATCGACAATGTGAATTGCCCCACGAAGATCACTGAAGTTTTCAGCCTTCTTCATTGCTTCCGAAAGATATTCAGCAAAAGGTTCAGGAAGTAATCCATCCGGATACCCCAAAAGAATAGCAACTTCAGACGGATTGATCTTCAGTTTACTGAAGGTAAAAGAATATTCGATTATATTATTGTGAGGATTCACAAGCTTTTGACTACATGATGAACTTCACGAATATGATCTGGAGTTGTTCCGCAACATCCGCCAATGATATTTGCTCCGGCTTCGATAATTTCTTTTACCCGTCCGGCCATATCTGATGGCGATTCAGGGAAGCTTGTTTCACCATCACAATAGTGCGGCATTCCTGCATTTGCATGAATAAGTATTGGAATAGTGGCATTTACCTTCCTGATTTCCCTGACTATACCTATCATGTCTGCGATTCCATTTCCACAATTGGCTCCAATAACTGATGCACCGGCTTCAACAAGTGTTTCTGTCATTTCCTCTGGCGAAATACCCATCATCGTGCGGTACTCTCCACTTAGGATTTTATCGAAAGTCATGGTACAGATCACCTCACACGCTGTATTTTCTTTGGCTGCTTTTACTGCAATCCGGGCCTCTTCCAGATCAGTCATGGTTTCAATGACAATTGCATCTGCACCGCCGGCTTCAAGAGCCAATGATTGGTCTTTAAAAGCCTTGTAAAGTTCATCTTCAGTAACTTCATCCATCATCAGCAACTTTCCCGTTGGACCCACCGAACCAAGCACAAAGCGGTCAGTTCCGGCGGCTTTCCGGCTTATTTCTGCAGCTGCCTTATTCAATTCGAATACCTGATTTTCCAATCCGTATCCTTTTAATTTATACCAGTTTCCGCCAAAGCTGTTGGTTTCGATCATATCTGCACCTGCCTGAATGTAACTTTGGGCGATGTCAAAAACATCGTCAGGTCGAGTGATGTTCCATTCTTCGGGACATTCACCCGGGCTTAATCCTTTTTTCTGAAGAAAAGTTCCCCAGGCTCCGTCGGACACCAATATTCTGCCTTTTTGTATTTCCTGAATTATTTTACTCATGATCAATTTTTATAAAGTCCAATTCCAGAATAGTTTATGATTTAATGCTTAGGCAATTTTGGCATTCAAATATTCAACTACTCCTTGTGGATCCGGCGAATAATTATCTGCACCAATTTTTGCACAGAAATCGCTGTTGACAGGCGCACCACCAATAGTTACCAGAGTTCCGGGAACAGCTTCCTTAATTTCCCTGGTGATTTTTTCCATGTTCACCATAGTCGTTGTTAGCAGGGCTGAAAGGCCAACTACCGAGTTTGGATTCTCTTTGACTGCCTCAATAAATTTTGCTGAACTGACATCGGTGCCTAAATCAATGACCTTGTAACCATTCCCTTCGACCATCATACCAACCAGGTTTTTGCCGATATCATGTAAATCGCCTAAAACTGTTCCGATGATGAATGTTCCTTTTTGCTTAGCTGCGCCAGACAGAAAATACGGTTTCAGGTGTAACATGGCAGTACTCATTGCTTTGGCCGACATCAGTACCTGAGGCACAAATACTTTATTTTCACGGAACTTTATTCCAATGCGTTCCATTCCAGGCATCAAGCCAAGGGTTAAAATATCCTGGGGATTTACTCCTTCATCCAGAGCCTGACGTGTAATTTCGTCCGCACCGGCCTGACCTTTCATTTGAGGCGGGTATGGCGAAGCAAGATTTATCTTTCCAAATTCAATGCATTCTGACAGTTTTATTAAGAGTTCGTTCATGGTTTGGTAGTTTGAAATTTAGTATTCAAATGTAATGTCAAATACGATAGCAAAAAAGACATTCTCGCTGAAAAAGTACAAATTTCATTTTTTAGATCCTTATCTCCTTCCAGATATTTGTTTTAGCAGGTTTCCGAATCGCACATATGCATGATTTTCCGGCATATTAATTTAGACTTGAATCGGAAAGTTGGAAAAATACAACGAACACATCCTGATAATTTCTGTGTATGTAGTTAGTATTTAGAATTCTAATTAAATCTTAGAACTCCAGAAATCAATTTTCGGGGAATTGGTATAGTCTTTGGAAACATTTCTTTCTGAGAAATACCCACTTGATTTTATTGAAAGCTGAAATCTTATTGGTTGCAAAATCAGTAATCCGCAGAATAAATGACAGAGAGAGATAGGGAAATAGTGAAGATTATTCAAAGATTATTAATTTATAAGTAAACTAATGAAACAGTTTTATGAAAATGCCCAAAAATCAATTCAGCAATTTTTACTGCTTGTACTTTTATCATTTCTAAGTTATGCCACTGTTTATGCTCAGATTCTGGTTAATCCAGCTCATTTTACTACAGTTTGGCAAGGAGAAAATGGTCAGAATCACATGAATTTTATCGTGGTTTCAGCCATTCTGGAAGATATCCCTTTGGTTTCAGGAGATGAAATAGCAGTTTATGATGGGTTATCCTGTGTTGGTACCGCAGCGTTGACTCAATCAATTAATACGACCAATAGTGCTACTTTTTGCAATATTAAAGCTTCGCAGGACGATGGCTCTGCCAATGGTTTTAAAGACAATGATGCAATTATCTTCAAATTTTGGGATAGTAAAAACCAGAAGGAAATGCTGGCAAAGACTGTTACCTATAGAACCGATATGCCAACATGGATTACAAACGGCAAATATGCGGCTGGCGCAACTGCCGTGGTAGAAATTGTATCCTATACCGAATATACTCAATCTATTCCGCTAATTAAAGGAACCAATTTGTTCTCGACTTATGTTCTTCCTTCAAATGCGAGTTTCAGTGTCATTATGAAACCGCTTTGTGACCAAGGTGCTTTGCCTAAAGTTACAGATGAAACAGGAAAAACATTCTCATATAATACTACGACAAAAACTTGGGTTAATAATATCGGATCTCTTACTAAAACAGAAGGTTACAGCATCAGTGTAAATTTTAATTCCACCTTGGTACTTACCGGTAGAATGGTCGCTTTGCCTCTTGACATTCCTCTGAAACTTGGCGTGAATTTTATTTCATTTCCATACCTGACCCAGGTGAATGCCATGAGCGTAATCCAATCCCTGATCGATCAAAATAAATTAGTAAAGGTTCAGGACGAAAAAGGATATACTCTTGAGAAAATTAAATCGTTATGGAAGAATAGCATTGGTAACTTCATTCCGGGTAAAAGCTATAAAGTTTCCGTAAGTGCAGCCTGTACATTAACTATCCAAAAGGCTTATTTAAAGACAGCAATGAATCTTTCACTGCCTGAAAAAACAGAATATTTCACCACACTTTACGAAGGAAATGGATCTGACCATATGAACATTAATCTGATTGGAATTAGTGAATCCGGCTTCTCTGTTGGAGATGAACTGGCAGCTTTTGACGGAAATATCTGTGTTGGTTCCTTAAAACTTAATGAAGATCACTTTTCCAAAGACATGGCCAGCTTAGTTTCCTCATTTACTGAAGACTTCACCAATCAGGATGGATTCCTGGAAGGCAATGCAATTCAGATCGTTTCCTGGAATAAACTTACCGGGATTAAAGCAACAGCCAGAACCGAAGTTATCGATGGGGAAATGAAATATGAAAAAAATGCAAGTGTATTGGTTCAGTTGAAGTCCATATCGACTGGGATTAATAACATGGATAATTCAATCAGCTTCGCTATTTTTCCAAACCCTGTTAAAAATACTGTCATTATTCGATTTTCAAAAATGCCTGAAACTGGCAGCACAATTCAAATTCTGGATATTTCAGGAAGAATAATTGCATCCCGGATGATTCATGGAATTTCTGAAGAATTTAATGTTGAGAATCAGTCTGCTGGGCTTTACTTAGTCAAATCAAATCTTGGTACTGATACGATCATTCAAAAACTGATTATCAAAAAATAAAACGGCTATATACATTTATTTGCTTTTCACGAAATCCTTTACAACCACTGTCCTTCGCTCGTACGAATAAGCTGAAAAATATCCTAATGCACCGTTATTAAAATTGCTGTTTGGATTGGCTGGTGCGGCATTTTGTTGCCAGCCTGGTCCTGAAATGTCTTCCAGAGTAGAGAAGTAATTGAATGCAGCCCGATCAATCGACTGTAATTCAACGGTTAAAGTATCCGTTTCCTTGAACACAAAACTTTGGTGACTCAACCCAATTTCGTTTCCATTAAAGAGTTCATCCGAAAACAGGGTAATACCGTCCTGTTCGCTGACTGGTTTTCTGTCAACGTAATATTTAATCCGGTAAAAATTCTCTGTATCCGCCGGATCGCGAATATAACAGTTCGCCATATAACCACTATTTAAAAGCCCGAAACCGTCGAAATACGAAAAAGTCAGATCAATAATTGGAACCGGTCTGTTTAAAAACGATCTGGCTGAATAAGTAACTCCTTCTGAAACAACATCTACAACATACCAATTTCCGGTTAGCGTAGCAACTTTTTCCAGACGATAAACGCCTGGCTGAACCTCGGTCAGATATTTCGGATTTCCATTTTCAATTTTCACACTAACCTTTGCACCTGAAACCGGTGTGCCGGCTTTAGAAACGGAATAGGACGAAGTTTTTGACACTAAAACGGTAAGCGGCATTTTGTTATTCGTCAAATTTGCTTCAATAACAACGACAGAACTGGATTCTCCTAAATCAAATTCTATGACCTTTTCGCATGAATTCAGAAGAAAACATCCAATAACCAGAACTACTATGTTTTTATACCTTGACAAGTTTTACAAAAATTTGAAATTATAACTAATTGAAGGTACTACTTTGAACAGCGAAATCTGAACGGCTTCAATCAGTTCAGGATTAATTTTGTTCTGCCTGAATGTAATATAATAGGCATTCTCCCTTCCGTAGGCATTGTAAACCGAAAAATTCCAGCTCGACTCATATTTTGCCGTTTGTTTCCTGATCCATGTCAGACCCAAATCCAGCCGGTGATAATCAGGCATCCGATACCCGTTTCGCTCAGTATAATAGCCCACTGTATGTCCGTCAATTTCGTATTTTCCGTTGGGGAAAGTTACTGCATTTCCGGTATTGAACACCCAAACAGCCGAAAATTTAAGTTTCGGGCTAAGTTCATACATGCCCACCACCGAAAAATCATGACGGCGGTCCTGACGAGCCGGAAAAGCTTTACCATTATTGATTTGGTCGAATTGCTGCATGGTTTTTGACCAGGTATATCCCACCCATCCGGTAAGTTTTCCGGTATTTTTCCGGAATAAAAATTCAGTTCCGTAGGCCCATCCCCGACCGAAAACCAATTCTGCTTCAACGGTTGAATTGAAAATCAGGTCTGCTCCATTTTTATACTCAATCTGGTTTTGCAAATTTTTATAATAGGTTTCAACTGAACCTTCATATTTATTCTCTTTGCTGTTCCTGAAATATCCCAGTGACCACTGATCGGCAATCTGGGGCTTTACATTCTCACTGCTTGGCAACCAAACATCGTTTGGATTTGTCGAAGTTGAATTGCTGAGTAGGTGAATAAACTGATAGATGTGGTTGAAGGAAGCCTTGAGGGCATCCCGGTTACCCAACTGATAATTCAAGGCAAGTCTCGGTTCAAGCCCTCCCTGCGTTTTTGCAATTTTAAAATGTTCGTAACTTATCGTTTGAATCAGGTTTCCGTTGGAGTCGAAACGATAGAAATCACCCGGTCCAACATTCGTAAAAAGGGCCAGCCGAAGACCGTAATACAGTTTTAGCCGTGGTAAAACATTCTGAAGATTAGAAACATAAAATGCCGATTCGATGGCATTCCGTGGTCTGACAGCCAGCGAATTGTAAAGGCTGCCCGATTTTGCCTTAATCTCGCCCGGAACAATCTTGTGGTCAATCAGGTTTGCTCCGAATTTCAAGGTATTATTTGAATTTAAATACCAGGAAAAATCCTGTTTCAGGTTGAAATCCTGAATACGGGAACCAAGCAGTACATCGCTGTTCCCCGAATTATCAAGCTGATAAATATAATTGCTGAAAATGAAAGAACTGTTTGAAAATAACTTTTCGCTGAAGGTATGGTTTAGCCTTGCAGTTGCTGTTTTGCTCCCCCATTCATAACCAACCTGATCTTGCAACCTGAATTTATCACGGCCCAGGTAACCGGAAATATATAAACGACTGTTATTGCTTAGTTTAAAATTAACTTTCATATTCAGGTCATAGAAATACATTTGAGTAGTTCTTAAATCTTTTTCGGGTGCAATTTTCAGGAATAAATCGGCATAAGTTCGCCGGGCACTGACCATAAATGAACTGACATCTTTTTTAACCGGGCCTTCAAAACTAAGATTTGATGAAATCAGTCCAATGCTTCCGGTGGTCTGGTAATCGCTCATATTTCCTTCCTTCATCCGGATATCAAGAACCGAAGAGGCTCGTCCTCCATATTCTGCCGGAATCGAACCTTTCATCATGTTCACATCGCGAATAGCTTCGGAATTAAAAACGGAGAAGAAGCCGAGCAAATGCGAAGCATTGTAAACAGGCGCCTCATCCAGCAAAATCAGGTTTTGATCGATTCCACCCCCACGAACGTAAAATCCTGAATTCCCTTCAGCGGCTGCTTTAATTCCAGGCAAAAGCTGCAAAGTTTTAATCAGATCGCGTTCTCCAAACAATACCGGAATGCTTTCGATCCGACTGGGATTAATTTTCAGGCTCCCCAAATCAATTGAAGTAATGTTTTGATTGCTGCGATCAACAAAGACTTCAACATGTTGAAGCAGATAACTTATAGCATTTAATTTGAGGTTTAAAACCTGATTGGAATGAAGACTGATCTGGATCAACTGATCCAGATAGCCCAGATATTTTACCGAAACGGTATATTCCCCTTCGGGAACAGTAATAGAATAAAAGCCATACGAATTGCTTATGGCGCAGTAGGTGGTATTTTGGAAAAGCAATAATGCAGCTGCCAGATTCTCCCCGCCTGATGCATCTGAAATAGTTCCGCTAAGTGTATATTTTTGTTGAGAAAATGCCCCGAAGCACAACAAAACGAGACTTAAAACGTAAATATTCCGGCAAGCGATCATAGTACTGAATAGGTCTTTAAATATAGAATTAATCCGTTAAGAACAGAATGATGATTTCAGAAAATCAAGGAAGAACAATCAATTTGTATCCTGAAGATTTTGGATTCATTATAGTCCGCTGATTTAGACGTAAATCGGTGTTTGGCGATTGAAGAATAATTGTACTTTTGAATACCCAAAAATTGACTTAACATGAATGAAGCTGTTAAACTTACCCTTCCCGACCGGTTTGCCGCTACTGTGAAAAAATTTGGCCACTTTAATGCATTGGCTTTTGTCGGTGAAAAACCTATTTCATATACTGAACTGAATCAGAAAACAGCGGCTTTAGTGCGGCTGCTCGAAGATTTGCAGATCAGACCTGGCGATAAAGTTTCGATTCTAAGCAGCAACATGCCTAATTGGGGAATTGCTTATTTTGCTATAACGTTCATGGGAGCTGTTGCAGTTCCCTTGCTTCCTGATTTTCTGCCTTCAGAAATTGAAAATATCCTGAATCACTCGGAATCTAAGGCAATTTTTGTTTCTGAAAAACTTACGGCGAAGCTCGAATCACTCAAGGTTGAGACCTTGGTTCACCGAATTCGGATCGAGGATTTTATTGTCACTGAAACCATCGGACAAAAACCTGAATATCGACTGGATCAAACCAGTCTCATAAAATATAAGCCTGAAGAAGATGATTTGGCTGCAATTATTTATACCTCCGGAACTACAGGTAAATCAAAAGGTGTGATGCTGAGTCACAAAAACATTTGTACCGTGGCTGAAAATTCGACCTGTGTGCGAAATGTAAATGAAAATGATCGTTTACTGTCCATTCTCCCCATGTCGCACACCTACGAGAACACGCTCGGTTTTGTGATGCCTATGCTCAAGGGTTCATGTGTTTATTATCTTAGTAAACAGCCTACTCCATCAATTTTACTTCCAGCTTTACTTGAGGTAAAACCAACCATTATGTTTTCTGTTCCATTGATCATTGAAAAGATTTATCACAACAGAATACAACCGGCGTTTAATTCAAAATGGGCCATCCGTCAGCTCTATAAAGTATCCTTTATCCGGAAGAAATTAAACCGTATTGCCGGCAAAAAATTACTGGCAACCTTTGGTGGTGAAATCGATTTCTTCGGAATTGGTGGTGCAAAACTCGACCGGAATGTCGAAAAATTTCTGATTGAAGCGCGGTTTCCATACAGCATTGGTTATGGTCTGACCGAAACAGCACCACTTCTTGCTGGCATGAAAACCTCAGCTTCGCGCTTGCAGTCTACCGGACCTGCAATTACCGGAGTTGAACTCAAAATCAACAATCCCGATCCAAAAACCGGAGAAGGCGAAATATGGGCCAGAGGAGCCAATGTCATGAAAGGTTATTACAAAGAACCGGAAATTACGGCTGAAGTTATTACACCGGATGGTTGGTTTAAAACCGGTGATCTCGGGATTTTTGATAAGGATAAGTTTCTCTATATCCGTGGACGAATAAAGAATATCATCATTGGTGCCAGCGGCGAAAATATTTACCCCGAAGAAATTGAATCAGTAATCAATAATTACCCAAATGTGCTTGAATCATTGGTAGTTCAGCAAAAAGGAAAGCTGGTTGCATTGGTACATTTCAACCTGGAAGAATTGCAAACCAAGTACAATGACCTGTTTGAAAAAGGATCGAATATGGCTGAACAGAAAATGAATGATTTGCTTAAAGAACTTCAGACTTATGTGAATCAAAATGTCAATAAATTTTCGCAGGTTCAGTTGGTTATGATTCAAAATGAACCTTTTCAGAAAACGGCCACTCAAAAAATCAAACGATATTTGTACAGCTAAGATTTGGATTTGTTCATGTTGCATAAACGGCAGATTATGAAAACAAATTTCACATTCGGACTTGCCTGCTTAATTTTCATGGTTCTCCTAAGTTGCCATAAAGAGAAAGTTGTTCCTCCTGAGCCTGTCAGGCTTAAACAAGTATTGATGTACGGTTCGTTAAACGCAAGAGAACCCATGCGAATCGAGGAGCAATACGAATACAATGATTTGGGTCAGATTAGCAAAATATCATATTTTTACTATGATACCGGCCCTTTAGAAAATGCGCTATATGATTACAATTCAATCGGTCAACTCATTAAGATAAAGCATTATTATGGAAATGACACGCTTTTAGAGACTGCCCTATACCAAATTAACTCTTTTACCTATTCAGACAAAGGCAAAAAAATCAAAGAAACCATAGCTCAAAGAGATGGCTTTGTAAAAGAGCAGAATTTATTCTTTTATACTGAAGGGCGATTGGCAAGGATTGATAATTATTCCACCGGAGACCATCAATCTGAACCACGTATGTACACTTTATTTGAGTATGATGAATATGGCCTGCCTGTCCGGGAAGTTTTATATTGGGGCATTACTAATGTGCCATTCAAATGGACAATCCATACATTTTCAAATGGATTAAATGTAAAAACAGTAATTTATAAAGATCTAAACTTTGAAGATCCTGAAAATGTGATTCGGGTATTTAAACGAACCTATGATGCAAATAAAAAACTGAAAATTCTCGAAATCAATCAAGGTGCTGCCAGTTCTTCTGTTGGTAACTTTGTTTACAGATACAAATACAGCGGAGAATAAGCCTTACGCAACTTATTTGCATAATGATTTCCTTACATCGGATCCACATCGGCATAAACCAGCAAACCTGAATTATTGGGCAATGATTTGGCGTGATTCATAATCTCCAGTATTTTCTGTTTAGCTTCCTGAATCTTCCCATCGCGCGGAAGTTTGATCAGCATTTCTTTCTGAAACCACATTTGAATCCAGCCTACAACGGGATATTCAGGGCCAAGCACGTTACTTTTGAAATGAGTTTTGAATGCTGCAGCCAAATGATTAGCTGCCAGATCGAGGCGGTCCTTGTTCTGATGTTTGACTACTATTTTGATGAGCCTGTAATACGGTGGATACCGGAACATCTTTCGTTCTGCCATCTGCCTGCTGAAAAGCCGGTAATAATCATTGGCAATCACATCCTGAATGACCGGATGATTGGGCTGCGAGGTCTGAATAACCACTTTTCCGCGCTTGTTCTTTCGCCCGGCGCGACCGCTTACCTGCATAATTAACTGGTAAGTACGCTCATACGAACGGAAATCAGGATAATTCAGAAGGTTATCGGCATTTAAAACGCCAACCACCCGAACATGATCGAAATCAAGTCCTTTAGTTACCATTTGCGTGCCGACCAGAATATCAATTTTGCGCGATTCAAACTGCCAGATCAATTGCTCATAGGCTTTTTTGGCACGAGTGGTATCCAAATCCATTCGTGCAACGCGCGCCTCCGGAAAAAGAAGCTGAATCTCGTCTTCAATTTTTTCGGTACCAAAACCTCGTGTTTTGATCTCTTCCGAGCCACAATCCTCACATTTGATAGCCACCGATGTGGTGTGTCCACAATAATGGCAAATCAGGCTTGAACGGTTTTTATGGTAAGTTTTGCTCACATCGCAGTACTTGCATTTCGGTATCCAGCCGCATTTTCCGCACTGGACGAATGGCGCAAAACCTCGCCGGTTCTGAAACAGGATGATTTGTTCCTTATTTACCAGTGCCAGTGCGATTTCATCATACAATTCAGGGGTAAAAACCGAGCGCATTTGTTTGCGTTTGTGTGCTTCGTGCGTATTAGCTGTGATGAGCTCAGGCATTTCAATTCCCAGAAATCGCTCGTCCAGGTTAACCAGTCCATATTTGTTGCTCCGGGCATTAAAATACGTTTCATACGATGGTGTTGCAGAACCCAGCAGTACCTTTGCGCCGTGAATATTTCCCATGAGAATGGCCATGTCGCGGGCATTGTAGCGTGGCGCCGGATCGAATTGCTTGTACGAATTCTCGTGTTCTTCATCCACAATGATCAATCCCAGGTTCTTATACGGAAGGAAAATTGCAGATCGGGCGCCCAAAATGACCTGATACTGTTGACCTGTTTTTCCGGTCTTTTCATTCAACACATTGAACCAGATTTCGACCCGTTCGGCATCGTTGAATTTGGAATGGTAAATTCCGGCCAAATCACCAAAGGCAGTTTTCAGTCGCGTAATAATTTGAGTAGTCAGTCCTATTTCCGGAACCAGATACAAAACCTGTTTCCCAAGTTTCAGCTGCTCTTCGATGAGACGGATGTATATTTCAGTCTTTCCGCTTGAAGTCACTCCATTCAGCAAAACAGTTTGCTGTGTTTTGAACTGATTGAGAATCTCGTCGTGTGCGGTCTGCTGGGCTTCTGAAAGCTCTTTTATCATCAGTTCCGTATCCGGTTTCCGATCAATCCGCCCGACTTCCTTCTGAAACACTTCCAGAATTTGCTTTTCTTCCAGTCCTTTCAGCGCAGATTCAGAAGCATCAGCCATTTCCAGTAAATCTTTCTTGCCAATTTCAGACAGATTTTGATCGCCATAAATTGTCTCTGAAAGAAAGAACTTCAGAAGCAATTCCTGTTTTTTTGCTTTTTTGAGTGAATCGAGTACTGCCGTTAACTTATCTTCAGTTGAATATTCAGGATTTAGCCTGACAAAGGTGATGCTTTTCGGCTTATAGCTTTCGCGAAGCTGTTCCTCGACGATAACCGCATTCTTTTCGAGCAGCAATTTCAGGATGGCAAACGAGGATTGCTGGCCCAAAAACTGGTTCAAATCCTGAATGCTGGCTGTTTTCCGGCTTTCAAGCAAAAGAACCACCGCATTTTCCTTGTCGGATAAGTCTTCGGAAATAATGGCATCAGGATTCAGGCTGATTTTGGTCTGGCTTTCCAGCTTCAGTCCCGAAGGTAATGCAGCCTTAAAAACTTCGCCGAGAGTGCAGCAATAATAATTGGCAATCCATTCCCACAATTGAAGCTGTTTATCACCGATGATAGGTTCTTCGTCGAGAATGGCATCAATGTCTTTGATCTCAAAATCGCCTTCCGGCCTGATTTGATGAAGTTTATAAACGAGAGCTGAATAATATTTGCGTTTGCCAAACTGCACAATCACGCGAATTCCTGTTTTAATATTTACCTGAAATGCAGAAGGCACCCGGTAAGTGAACCGGTAATCGAATGGTAATGGCAGAATTACATCAGCAAAAAGTACATCTTCAATCATGCTGCAAAATACCGAAAAAGATTGCTGAATCTGTGATCAGGCGGAAAGTTTGTTGGTAATTTTTATTGGAAAGGCTAAATTAAATTCAATTGAGAATGATTTTTTGAACCAGCCGCTTAGTGCCAACTGTCAATTCGATCAGGCAAAGTTCAGCACCTCGCCAACCGGCAGGTATTTCTTTAATGTTTTGTCCGGGATTCAACTGAAAATCGCTCACAAAAAGAGTGCTTCCCAATGGATCGTAGACCTTTAGACTGGCATTCTGGATTTTTTCGGAATCGATTATGAATTGAATTGATTCACGATTTTGAAAAATCCGAAAACCGGAACCTGTTTCTTTTTCGGAAACAATCGTATTTTCAGCATGAACTTCCAATTCTGCAGGTTCACTTTCACCAAAACCATCGTTGAATGCGCTCACGGATATTTTTCCAGTTTGGAAACCGGTGTTGAAATTCACATTTATTTTAGCCGAATCGCTGCTTCCCGAAATTCCATTGCTTAAAGTCCAGAGATATGCCGTTGCATTTCCTAAGGGAGAAACTTCGTACTTCGTTGGAGATCCTGATGAAGATACGATTGAAGGTCCTGAAATCTGATCCGGTTTTTCAGGAATATTATACCAGGGCAAAGGGTTCATTGCTACTCCCTGGTTTAAAGGAATTAACTTAAAAGTCACTGTATCAGGCAAAATATCGACCTTCAAATAATTTTCATCACGCACCTCTCCCATTCCCGATGAAATGAGGGTAACATTTTCCCATCGGTCATACGAGGCGGCAATGGCATCCGGATTTCCACCGACATCGCCTGCTATCAGATAGAAATTTTTCTCAGGATAGGCTGTCAGCATGGGAAATACCTGATTCCAAAAGTTCGAAATATTAATCATGAACTCATACCTCGACCGGCTGTTGCTGCGGACCAAGCGATATTTTTCGTGGCTGTTCCAGATAATTTCATGAAAAAAGATGAAAATTCGTTTCTGGCTTGAAACGGCATTTTTTAAAATCCCGTCCAGAAATTTTAGCTGAGCCGGAGAAATTGACCGGTCGGATTCGGTGCTGTTCAGAATGATATACAATTCGTTGTGAATCGTGGCCGAATAGTAGGTACCTCCATGCTTCTTCTGAAATACTGCGTGTCCAATGGTATTATTATCATGATTTCCCATCACATAATAAGAAGTCAGGCCCAAACCTGAAAGTTCAGTTTCCACCTGAGTCCAACTGGCACTTGTACTGTTATTTACAAGATCACCGGTCAAAAATAGTGCGGCAACTTTGCTGTCGGCATTTATCCGCAATTTATCCAGAAATGGTGGATGCAATCCGATGTTCTTTCCTGCATGGGCTCCATAGGCATGACCTGCCACAAGAATCGAGTATTCTGAATCGGATTGGGCGTTGGATACATTCCCGGCAAAAATGCAGAGCATGCAAAATAAAATGCGCAGATGCTTTATCTTCAAGTATATTGAATGAATAAACTTCATTAAATCAGTTGCGTTAGATTCGTATTCCTCCATTCTTTTCCAGGCACTCAAATCTACTGAAAATGAACTTTCTTTTCAGTTTTTGAAATCAAATTAATAATTCTACCTTAGTCACAGTTCCATTCCTTTATTGGTTGGACTATACATTCGCTCTTAATTCAATAAATTGCATCATGCTATGAAGCAGAGAAGATTCAAACTCAAACGAAAGCTGAATTTTTATATTCTTATTCCGGCTACAATAATATACTGTTTAGCAATTGGGTACATCAGTTTCCAATTGAAGGAAATAACCTATTCCGAGTCGATTGAAATTGTAAAAACTACGACCCGTGAGAACCGGAACAAAATTTCGGAACATTTGAATGTAATCATGGAATCTGCGCGCAGCTTGCGAAATATATTCAGTACGCATAAAAAATACGAACCTGCGCAACGTGATGCCTTCTTCGAAAACATACTTTTAAGCTGCCTGGAAAAGAACCCCGATTACTTATCCGTCGGACTTTATTGGGAAATGAAAACCATTGATCCCAAATACAACAAAAAGAACGGACGGCGCCGCAGCATTTATTACCGGGCAAAAAATGAAATTAAACTTCAAAAAGAAATCGTTGATACCACGAATATTGCGCTGAAAGGTATTTACTATACTGCCCGGAGCTTCAACCAGGAAATGCTTTGGGATCCGTATTACGATGTGGTAACCAAAGAATTGGCCGGAACATTAATGACTGCACTGTTTGTTCCTGTTCAAGACCCTTCAGGTCACTTTGAAGGCCTTGTCGGAATTGATATCACGCTGGAAGAAATTAATAAATTGATTTCCGGCGTAAAACCTTTCGAAGAATCTACTGCCTATATCCTTGGCGGAAATCGGATTGTTGTAGCACATACTGATCAAAGTCTGACCGGAAAAAATTTTCTGGGGACATTGGCGGCAGACAGCTCCATATTTAAGGCTGGTTTTAAACAGATTGCAAATCATTCATCCGCATCGTTCACGTATATCAATAGCAAAAATAAAGAAGAGTATTTTGTTTCGTTTGAACCGATAATGATCGGGAACAATCCCTCGAACTGGGTCATCGGAATTGAAGTTCCCACGCGGATTATCCTGAAGGAAGCAAAAAAAGTGCTGATTGCAGCCATTATTTCTGGACTATTTGGCCTTATTCTGCTGTATGTAATCATTTATTTTATTGCGGCACGGCTTAGTAATCCGATCGTACAAGGTGTCGATTTTGCTAAGAAAATAGCTGCAGGTGACCTCAGTGCAAAACTTCTCATAAAACAGGATGATGAAATTGGAGATCTGGCAGATTCATTGTCGGGTATGGCTTCCAAACTGACCACGATCATGAGTGAAATCATTCAAAGTTCTGAAATCATTACTGATCGAAGTATTGAACTGATGGATTCTTCTGTAAAACTTTCGAATGGGGCAAACAACCAGGCGGCAGCTACCGAAGAAATATCGTCCACCATGGAACAAATGCTTATCCGGATTCAGAAGAATACACGAAGTGCCCAGGAAACCGAGAAAATTGCATTAAAAGCAGCCATGGGAATTCAGGAAGGTAATGAGGCGACTAAAAACCTGATTCTATCCATGAACAATATCGTTGAGAAAATATCGATTGTGGGCGAAATCGCCAAACAAACGAATCTGTTGGCAATCAATGCTGCAATTGAGGCTTCGAGGTATGGCATCCAGGGGAAAGGATTTGCCGTTGTAGCTGCCGAAGTCAAAAAACTGGCCGAAAAATCACAACTGGCGGCCAAGGAAATCAATGAATTATCCACTCATGGCTTGATTCAGGCCAGAGAAACCGGTGAAAAACTGCTCGAAATTATTCCGGATATCGAACAGACAGCCATGCTTGTCAAGGAAATCGCAGCTTCGAGTATGGATCAAAAACTAAGTTCTGAAGAGATTAATAACGGAATTAAGCAACTCAATAAGGTCACACAACAAAATGCCGAATCATCGTTCGGACTATCAATCAACTCGAAAGAAATGTCAAAACAGGCTGCAAACCTGAAGAAATTGATTTCCTATTTCCGGATTTGATAAAATAAGTTCGGAGTGCCTAAAGTGAACTAAAGTGCCTAAAGTTATCTCATATTTTAACTTTAGGCACTCCGAACTCTTTTTCAAATATTCAATAACTTCTGGATATCCAGTAAATTGGTATCGATGGAATGATTCAGTTTGACCGCTTTATTGAATGGAACGTGTACGATTTTTTCATTATCAAGCCCGATCATGATACTTTTTTGGTCATCTAACAGGGCATCTACCGCAGCAACGCCCATTTTGGTAGCATTTACCCGGTCCTTGGCCGTCGGACTTCCACCACGCTGAATATGTCCTAAAATTGACACACGCACATCCAGATCAGGATGTTCCTTCCGAACTTCCTCCGCAATCTTAATGGCGCCACCGGCTTCTTCGCCTTCCGCGACCATGATTATTCCGCTGGTTTCCTTATTTTTATATCCTTTGTCCAGAAATTTCTTCAACTGATTGTAATCTCCTTTTGCTTCCGGAATTAAAATAACCTCCGCTCCACATGCTATTCCACTGTTCAATGCCAGTAAACCGGCTTCCCGACCCATGACTTCAACAAAGAAAATCCGGCCATGCGAACGCGCTGTGTCTTTGATTTTATCCACAGCTTCAACTACGGTGTTTAATGCAGTATCGTAACCAATGGTATAATCAGTTCCATAGATATCATTGTCAATGGTTCCGGGTATTCCGATAAATGGAAATTCGTATTCCTGAGACATCACCAAAGCTCCTGTAAAAGTTCCATCACCGCCGATCGCAACAACAGCATCAATATCGGCTTTTTTCAATTGCTGATAGGCTTTTTCACGGCCTTCGGGAGTCCTGAACTCTGCACTGCGGGCGGTTTTTAGCATAGTCCCGCCCAATTGCAGAATTCCACTGACATCGGTTGATTTCAAGGGAATAAAATCACCTTCGATCATACCCTGGTAACCACGGCGAATACCAACAACTTTTAAGTTATTGGCAATAGCAGCGCGGGTAACAGCGCGAACGGCTGCATTCATACCTGGTGCATCGCCTCCGGAAGTAAAAACGCCAATAGTTTGCATTTTTTTTCTTTTCAGAGGGAAATCTGAGCTAATATCTTTTGTTGTCATAATGGATTTTTTTAGCCGATATATAAATTCAAAATAAAGTAAATCAAAGTATTTCAGGTAAAAGCCCGACAACAGAAATTCAGGCTCAAGATTAATGAAGAGTTAAAACTGTCTGATCCGTTCAGCAAGCTTTTCCATTAACCATTGCGGAGTCGATGTTGCACCACAAATACCAACGGTTTCAACTCCTGTAAACCATTCCGGAATTACTTCTTCGGGAGTTGAAACGAAATAACTGCGTTCGTTTTGCCTTTTACACACATCGAAAAGCACTTGCGCATTGGAACTTTGCCGACCTCCTGCAAAAATAATGACATCAAACCGGGCTGCAAATTGGTCGAGATGATCTATGCGGTTCGAAACCTGCCTGCAAATGGTGTCATGGGTTTCAACCCGGCCAGACTGGGATTGTTCCCGAATATTTTGAGTGAGTTTTCTGAAATCGTCAACCGATTTGGTGGTTTGTGAAAATACGACTACCGGTCGCAAAGGATCAAGTTTCCGGTAATCCTTCGGATCATCAATAATGATTGCCTTTTCATTGGTCTGACCAGCAAGACCGGCAACTTCGGCATGACCTATGTGTCCAAAGATCACCAACTGCCCATTTTCAGAGTTCATGGTTTCTGCAGCTTTTTTTACCCTTTGCTGGAGTTTTAAAACAACCGGACAGGTTGCATCAATAAGTGCGATGTTGTTCTCCCTGGCATATTCGTAGGTCGAAGGTGGCTCACCATGTGCACGTATCAGAACCTTACAATCTTTGAGACTGAAATATTCTTCATGAGATATCGTTCTCAAACCCAATTCCTGAAGTCGTTTTACTTCCAGCTCGTTGTGGACGATATGACCCAGAGAATAGAGCAGATCTTCTGTTTGCAGCGTTTCTTCTGCTTTTCCGATGGCCTTTACAACGCCAAAACAAAATCCCGATTTCTGGTCAATTTCTATGATCACCTAATGTGTTTTAATAAAATCTATCCTTCAGTCAAATTGATATTGTCCGGTACCAGTCACCCTGAACTTGTTTCAGGGTCTCATTCTATAGAGGGATGCCGAAACAAGTTCGGCATGACACATCATCACGAGTTCGATGACATCATATTAAAAACCTGAACTCCCGAGGCAAAGGATAATGCAACCAACTTTAAACTTTGAACTTTAAACATTCTTCAACTCTGCCAATTACCCAATCCAGTTGTTCTTCTTGCGTCATAAAGCTATTGTCCAAAACCAATGCATCGTCTGCTTTTCGGAGTGGACTGGCTGCCCGGGTTGAATCAATGCGATCACGTTCCTGAATATTTTTCCGGACTTCTTCAAACGATACCGTTTCACCTTTGGCCGACAATTCATCAAAACGACGTTTGGCGCGGATTTCAGCCGATGCAGTCACGAAAAATTTCAGTTCGGCATCCGGAAAAACCGCTGTGCCAATATCTCTGCCATCCATCACAATTCCTTTTTTCCGGCCCATTTCCTGTTGTAAACGAACCATGGCCTGCCGGACTTCGGCAATGGTGGCTACCGGGCTCACATTTTGGGAAACCAGCAATTGCCTGATTTCTTCCTCTACATTTTCTCCGTTCAGGTACATGTCGCTTTTTTGAGAAGCCGGATTGTATATGAATTCGATTTTAATCTCCGAAAGTAAACTGATCAATTCTTCCCGCTTAACTGTACCGTCGGAAATCAGATTCCGGCGAAGGGCAAACAAGGTTACTGCACGATACATGGCTCCGCTGTCTATGAAAACATATCCGAATCGGACAGCCAATGCCCTGGCAATGGTACTTTTTCCGCAGGATGAATGCCCGTCGATAGCAACGATTATTTTGTGAGTGGTCATTTTTTTTTATATATGGAGCGAAGATAAGGTGAATAAACCAAATAGGAAACAGTTCAATAAATGTAGGAAAAGTCAATTTATTGAAGGTATCAAAGGAAACTGAACTTAAATATTTAAAAAATACAATTCATTGATAATCATATTCTTCCTTCATGTAAATCCCAGATCGGAAAGCACATTTCATAATCATTCCAGATAATATCACCATATTCAATCGAAAAATGACTAAACAATTGTTTGTCAAGGTATTTTCTGGTCATGGGATTTTTTGCGTTCTGTAAAAAATCTGCGAAATCCAGGATGTTCTGAACGCCATCAGAAAAGAAAAATTCAATTTTATAACCTCCGATATATTCTGCTTTAATAATAGAAATTACCATGACTTACAGCTTTTTAGTGATTTTTTCAGGAGAAATTTCGATGTTGTAAACAAAGAAATCAATCCATTTTCTTATGATATCATCCCGGTACAGTTCAACAATTTTTTTGAGCTTTCGCATGTTCTGAACATCCAATGGTTCCTTTCCGGTCACTTTGCTAATTACGATTTCCTGAAATTTCCCATTCAAAAATACGATCTCCGCTTTACTCTCTTTACCCTGAAATCTTCCATGGACATGTATTGGTTCATGTTCGTGAGAATAAAATAAAATTATCAAGCCAAAGTATTCGTAAAGTTTAGGCATTTGTCATTTTTTTCAAAGATAAACAATTTTACTTTTGTTTCCATTGACATGTAATTACCCCATCGAAACATCAACCAATATCTACAATAAAACTCATCTAATTCTGAAAAAAATGCAAAAACTATCTTTCAAACTTTTGGCTCTGGCCATTCTTGGAATACTAATCATTCAAAATGCAGTCGCACAGGACGAGGCGCGGCTCATGCGCTATCCCGACATCAATAAAAACCTGATCGCTTTTGTGTATGCCGGCGACATTTGGTCGGTCGATTCCAATGGCGGCGAGGCACGCCGACTGACTTCCCACCCGGGAATGGAACTTTTTCCAAAAATTTCACCTGATGGAAAATGGATTGCTTTTTCAGCAGAGTACTCCGGAAGCCGCCAGATATTTGTAATGCCGTCGAATGGTGGCACTCCAAAGCAGCTGACCTGGTACAATTCGGTGGGTGTGATGCCTCCACGTGGCGGTATCGACGATGTGCCGCTTGACTGGACATCTGACAGCAAAAACATTCTGATCCGCGCTAACCGCACTCCTTTTGGCGAACGAAACGGTAAATATTTCCTGGTCAATCTGGAAGGTGGTCTTGAAAAACCGCTATCCATTATCAATGGTGGTTTTGCCACTTTATCTCCGGATGACAAAAAAATCTGTTTCACGCCGGTTGACCGCGAATTCCGCACATGGAAACGGTACAAGGGCGGACGTGCTTCAGACTTGTGGGTTTATGATCTGGACAAGAATACTTCGGAACAAATTACTGATTTTAAAGGAACTGACCAGCTTCCAACCTGGTTTGGTGACAACATTTATTTTGCTTCAGACCGCGACCTGAAACTGAACATCTACCAATACAATACCCAAACAAAAGCTCTGAAACAACTCACTTCGCATGCCGATTTCGATTGCATGTGGCCTTCAGGAGAAAACGGACAAATGGTCTATGAAAACGGTGGATTTCTTTACAAATTGAACCTGACAACAGGCAAGGAAGAAAAAGT
>JBAWZG010000018.1:0-31901 GCA_037143155.1 Bacteroidia bacterium | reverse complement strand
CAACTGGTAACATCCTGCCAGTTAGGCTGAAATATTGAAATTTTGTAATTTCCCTTCATGACTTTTGGAAACGTAACCGAAACCGTCCACCACCCAACAATATTCAAAGCATCATAATGCATATTTTCCGGTTGCGTCGGTTTATAATAGTACTGCAGATAATCACCTACCCATTTGATTTTAGCAAAAGTATTTTGACCATCAGAAAATTTCTGGTAATATTTGCCGAAACAATCTTTCTGTTTAAGATCGAAAAAGTCAGTCGTTTCAAAAATAATGGTATTGGGATCAGGTTCAATTACAGGCAGCAAATCATTAATTACATGAAGCGCTGCGTTTTTCGCCGGAGTATTTGATGCCGGAATGATAAAAGCCGTGTACTTATTGGTTTTGCGATTGAGATTTATTTTATAATCGGTGTCAACTGTAATGGATACATTATTGTCATGCGATAAAATTGGATATAACTGCGCATTTAAATCCAGATCAGAAAGATAGCGAGTACCTGTAAGGCAGTGGTATTCGATGTACCGGTAAAACGGATTTTTAAGGTAGGTGATACTGTCCGGATTGGCACCGGTCCATTTTATTAAATCGCTTATATTCCGGATTCCATACCGTTGATAAATCGTATCGGGCACTGCCAATACCGTGAAGCGGGTACGGGCTATTGTATTTCCATAAGGAAATGAAATGAGTTTCAAGGTGTCCATTATTCCGCTAACTTTTAGTCCTTCAGCAAATATTTTAAACGAAGGATCTTCCGATATTATGGTATAAATATCTTTCGTGACAGGTTCAATAACCCGATCCAAAACGTGAGCATATCCATTGGCCAGACGAATATCCCTTTTAATAATTTTTGAATGTTTGTTCAAAATAATATCTGAGCCCTGAAATTCGGTGACCAGAAAATCGCCGATTGCATTGGTGTCACGCAGAGCTCCCAAACCCATATCACCGGTTGCTATTTGATTTGCAATAAGGTGATTCCTAATTAAACTTGCAAGGAATTTTGGATCGAGATCCTGTATTGTATTCACACCCTTTTCCTTGTAATAGGCAAACATCGCATCGTTGTTGGGAATCATTACTGTATATGGTCCACGTATGCTCAGCAAGGGTTCTAATCCGGTAATTTCTACCAGTTTTGCAAACTCGGAATATTCAGGATTACTCTTGATGTAATCACTGGCAACTTGTTCTGTTGACTTGATTTCCCACAAATTAGGTTCCTGTGTACAATACATAAAAACCATAATTATGAATGCCAAAAGGCCAAGTCTAAATATGATCTTGCCAATTTTTGAATCAGTAGAAAGACTTTTCATTTGTTTTAGTTTTAATAAATCGTTTGCGTTATTTTTTTTTAATCTCTTCGTACCATTTTTGCATCACATAAAATGCCTTTTTCTTTTGTCCTTTGTCAGAAACCAATCCCTTTCTGTTGAAATCATCCTGAAAACCTGGCAGTTGTCTCCGAGGTGAACGGAAATCTTTCAATATCCATGGAGTTGTTCCTGCAAGACCTGGAATTCTCTTGAGCATATTAACACTCCGGATGTACATATCTTCCTGGTAATCTTCCGTGAACCGATCAGTTTTGCCACCTCGTAATCCATAAACACATTCGCCGCCAAATTCACTGATTACTACTGGTTTTTCTTCTGAAAATGTCCAATTCACACGGTCACATTTCTCCGGAAGGCCATCGTACCAGCCAACGTATTGATTGAAGCTGATAATGTCGAAAAGCTTGCTCAACTGATCGTTCACGGTGATTACACCCGGTTTTATCTCTTCCTTTTCCAGAGCTGCACTGATAAATCTGGAATCATCCATGCTCCGCGCTTTGGCAGCTAACCGGCTTAAAAAATCCAAACGTTCAGGGCTTTGCGGCGTTTCATTGGCAATCGACCAAATGATGATATTTGCCCTGTTTTTATCTCGGGTAATCATATCGGCAAGCTGGTTCTCGGCATTTTTATAGGTATCAGGATTCGTCCATTGGATTGTCCAGTATACAGGTATTTCGGACCAGACCATGATGCCCATTTTTTCAGCCTGACGAATCATTTGTTCGTTGTGCGGATAATGTGCCAGGCGAACAAAATTGCATCCCATTTCTTTCGCCCATCCCAACAGTGTCGCAGCTTCTTCTGAAGAATAGGCTCTCCCGTTCCGAAAGGCGGCTTCTTCATGAATACAAACTCCCCGCAGAAAAATTTCTTTTCCATTAAGGATGATTTTTGTTCCTTTTGTTTCGATGGTACGGAATCCGATTTCATCCGATATCTTGTCGGTTTCGGAGGTGATTGAAACTTGATACAGTTTTGGATTTTCAGGACTCCAATAAACCGGTATTGCTTTTAGTTCGAATGTTGCATGGCCGGCTTCGTCGGTTTTTATTTCCTCAGCAATCTTCAGTTCAGGTATTTCGACTTTTACCTTTTGTATTGCTTGTTTTCCGTCGAGTTGAATCCATCCGCTGATGATGTTTTTATCTCCCTTTTTTAACTGGATATGGTAATCGCGGATTAAGGTTTCTGGTGTTTCGATCAGGTTAACCTGCCGGGTTATTCCGCCATAGTTCCACCAGTCGGTGTTGATGGTCGGCACACCTTCCGGCAGTCGTTTATTATCCACTTTCACAACGACTGAGTTTTGTCCGGCTTTGATCAAACCAGTGACTTCGAAATTGAAAGGAGTGAATCCACCGATGTGCTTTCCAATTTCCTTCCCATTCATGAAAATAATGGCTTCATAGTTTACAGCGCCAAAATGCAGAAATTGACGATTCCCATCTGTTGGTTGATAATCAAATCGTTTTCTGTACCAAACTGTACCTTCATAATAGTATAATTCCGGACGCTGGGTATTCCAGTCTCCTGGAACGGAAAGGGTCTTGTCTGTCGTAAAATCATATTCCTGCAACACACTTTTATCGATAATGTCTTTATCGCTTCCAAACCCATTGGGCAAAGGTTTCCGGCGATAATCGTAATAGCCGTTTTCGTAAGGATCGACAATGGTTTTCCACAATCCATCAAGCGAAGTGGTCTTTCGGCCTGCAACATTGATCAATTGCGGATAAGTCTGGCCTGCAACCGGAAAAGTCAGGTAAAGGAAAAACAGAAAAACGCTTCGTTGCAGGGATTTAAGCTTGTTCATGAGATTGATTTATTGTTTGTGAAATGAGCCATCATCAAATGCCAGATCATCTATAAAAAAGCTTCCGTCACCCTCGCCGGTATTGAAAAACTGCATTTCGGCAACGTGCTTGGCATCAAATCCTTTTGGCTGAACCAAATCGGCCAGCGGAACGACAACCTGATGCCAGTTTCCGTCTTTCCAATCCGGACAATATTTCGAAACAATTACCTTTTCTGTATGGTGCTGTGGCTGATCGAGTGCAGGGCCTCCGTTGCACAACAGGTTGAAAGACAATTCGGCGGAAGTTCCTTTCACTTTCAGCCAGAAGCTGAAGTTTTTCATTGCCGAAATGTCAGTACCATATTCGCCAACCTGAAATGAGGCCCAATCCCATCCACAGCCCAGCCAGCCATTCTTGCCGTCGCCTTTGAACCTAAACTCAACAGCAGTTTTTCCGCTGTGAGCTTCAATCGTTTGAGCAGAAATGGTGCAAGTAGCTGCAGGGTTTGTCCAGCCAGCAGCTTTGCTGGCCGTTTCACCATTCCAGACAACCATCCTTTTGGGCTGTGCAAAAGATAAAGTCGATCCGAATATAAAAACTGACATGATCAAAATAGCAAAAAGAGATACTTTCTTCATAAACTTCTCTTGATTTTCTTAGTTTTTAACTTTCATGTAAACCAGTTCGATACCTTTCCCTGTTTTAAGATTCCGGCTGTATTTCTTGTCAATCGGATTGTTCCAGTGTTCTGCAGTACCCAGGCTGACCAGTGGTGTTCCGTCGCGTTCAGGATCATATTTCACTCCCGAAGGCGGATTGTTGGCTAACGCCATTTCTTCCATGGCATGATCGCTGTATAGCATGTCCGGCACATCGGGCCAGGCTGCCAGAGCAAAATCGAGGACAACCGATTCGATGGCAACCGGATCCTGTGATACAAATAAGCTGCCCATCCACTCGTTGTTAAAAGGAGCTAAAGTCCATTTGGTATTTGGAATTCCATTTAATGCTTTATTACTGTAAATGCCGTCAACCAAATAAAGAACGGTTTTTGCGCCCAGATCTTTGTGACCAATAAAATCAGGATAAACCGAATATTGGCGTTTACCTTCGCGGCTTTGGCTGAATCCGCTGCAATGCGCATTTTTCCGCCAGTCTGTTTCGATATCTGTACATCCAAAGAAATTTTTTGCAACCAAAGTTACACCCTGACTAACATGACCTTTCATCATAGCCATGTCGATCACATAGGTAGCTTCTACAAAGCAAGCGGCCAATCCACGGGTCTGCCGGTCGAAATCGAAAGAATATGGGAAGCCATTTGCAACGAAAGTTGCTTTTTCACGGCCATCTCCGCCTACATGATCGACATAGTGAATTTTCGGGAAAACAGCGTGGCATTTGTTGTAAATATTATCGGTTAAATACCGGCTTGGATCGGCCAGAGTGATGTATTCCTGAGGAATTCCTGCTTCATTCACCAGACTTTTCAGGAGTGAAAGAATCGTTGTCGGATTGGCATTGATTTCAGGACTGCTCTGGTGCGAATCGGTATTATTAAGGTTAATCTTGATGGCTACCTTTTCTCCTGATTTGTATCCTGCGTCAGTATTCTTCTTTGTTTTATTATAAAAATGGAAAAGTGCATCCCATGCTTTTTTCTCACTTTTTGTTTCGGTTAAGCTGAAAAGTGTTTGCGAAAAAAGCTGATCTGTTTCTGCCTGATTATTAAACCGGTCTTCCCACCACATTCCGGTTTTTTCGTCCCAGCTTGCGATTTTCGGGTTGTAGCCCCAGGAAACCCGGCCCGGAAACATACCTTTTGCTTCACCAAGCGGAATGTTCGGTTTGTACCAAACTTTCAGATTTTCTGCTTGAGTTTCCTTTGCAGACCTTACCATAAAAACCGAAGTGGAGACAATTCCAAAAATCAGGAATAGTCCCGCGGCAAGGTATTTGGCTTGAATAAAATGAAGTTTTGCTTTTCGGATGGCAAGCGTCGCACCGGAAAACGCCAATATCCAGATTACAAAACCCGACATCATTGGCGCTGCAACCTGCATGCAGGGATATGCAGCCCGGGATGGTTTCGGAATCACCCGAATCAGAAACCAGATTGTCGCCAATACCGAGATCACGATGTATACCATTTTTGCCGGAACACGTATTTTCTTCATGAAGTTCACGGTCCGTTTAATCCATTCAGGAAGCTTTTGAATTCTTTCTTCAATACTCATATCCAGATTTTTAAATTGTTATTTTATCTTTTTAAAATTGATGTAGTCGTAATTCATGTCGCCCAATTCTTCGGTATGAAGAGTGATTGTTTGAATACCTTTTTTTAACACGATTTGGGCGATATTATCCAGGTAATTCCAGTGGTGCCAGTTTCGCCAGGGCACAGTTTCTTTTTCGTTTGCGGTCGAGGGGATTGTAATCAGACCAGTTGCATCCTGATCGTTTGCTGCAATTGAAATCTTCCCGTTCTTGTTCGACGTAAACATGATCCCAAGTTGGTAGGTTCCGGTTTCGCTAACATTTACCGTGTATTTGATCCATTCTCCCGGTTTGGTCCAGCCCACATACAATTGGTCTTTTTCGGGTTCCACCAGATTAAAAGCATTGTTGTCGATGGGCGGATCCTGAAATTTGGTGTACGAAATATCTACTGCTTCATTCATCCGGAATTCATGAAGATAAGATCCATCGGCAGGGTTGAGTTTTCCACTTCCTGAATTAATTGAGTCGGTTTCATGAAAGGCCACACCTTCACCACCCAGATCATAATATTCGCACTGAAGTTTACCCGGAAGGACTTGAGCGCCTCCCTTATATTTCAGGTCGCTAAATGGTTTCCCCTGGTACGGTTTTTCGGTTTTTGCAGATTGGCAGAATGCCTGCATTCCAATTCCCAAAATAATCATTCCACAGGAAAAAGTAAGAAGATGCTTTTTTGCATTCATAAATCGTAGTTTAAATCGATACATTATTTCATGACTTTGCGAAAGTAGTGAAATAATCATTCATTTTACTTTTATATCCTATTTTTTTTCTTCCGGAATAATTACTGATCTGTTGGCGATGTGCATTATTATAACTAATTTAGCCGACTGTTAAGCTTTCTGTCGTAGTTTTGAATTAATTTTTGACTAAGTTTATTTTCAAACCCTCAAACGAATGTTTTATAAAGTCAAGAAAAGAAGATGATAAAAGAGAGGATTCAAACAGACAATCCCGATTTTCAGGGTAATCTGAATAAAATAAAAGTGCTGCGGCTGATTCGTAACGAAAAGAAGATTACCCGAGCCGAAATCATTCAGAAGTCTGGACTAAGTGCACCAACAGTAACACGAATAGTTGAGAGTCTGGTTCAATTGAACCTCATTCAGACCGATGGAATTGGTTCTTCCATTGGCGGACGGCCACCGCAACTGATCCATTTTCATTCCAAAGAAAATTATGTGATCGGAATTGACCTTGGCGCAACATTTATCCGATCCGCACTTTCGAATCTGGATGGAGATTTCATTTTCGAGATTCATGTACCTACCAATTTAAAAAAGGGATTCGACGCGGTAATGGAGCAGGTTGGCGAACTGATTGAGAAGTTGTGCGAACGTGCCCGTCAGAACTCGCTGGCACTTTGGGGAATCGGCATTGCCGTTTGTGGTATGGTCAATAAAAACACAAGTATTGTGGAGTATTCTCCAATCTTTGGATGGAAAAATGTGAACATCCAGGAGGCACTTGCAAAATACACCAACTTAAACATAACTTTAGGAAATGTAACCCACTTAATTGCTTTGGGTGAGTTGTTGTATGGAGTGGGAAAAGATTACAAAAGCTTCATTTGCATTAATCTGGGCTACGGTATCGGATCCGGAATCATCATCGACGGCAAACTTTTTGGCGGCGCCGATGGAATTGCCGGGGAAATTGGTCACGTGGTGGTAGATAAAAACAGCCAACGACAGGGACTGGAAGGAATCAAGGGTACCCTGGAGGCGCTTGCTTCAGGTTACGGACTTGCTGATATTGCCCGTGAAATGGCCAAAAAAGATACCCAAAGTGTTTTGTATACAATGGATTCTGAGGATATTGACGCTAAAGCGGTTTTTGAAGCCGCAAAAAACAGGGATATTTTAGCCAACGATATTATCAATGAGATTTCCAGAAACATCAGTGTTGGTATCGACACCATGATCAAACTATTTAATACTGAATGTATTGTCTTGTCTGGCGGACTGGTTCAGAATGACGAGCTGCTTCTGGACAAAATCCGGAAACAGGTCAACGAATATTCGCTGAATGGCGTTTCGCGCACCGTCCCAATTGTGAAAGCAGGTTTTGGCGAAAATGCCGCACTAATGGGTTCCTTTTCTCTGATTCTGGAACGAATCCTCATGCTTGGAAACCCGGATTAACAAAAAACCCTGGAAAAACTGTGTTTCAAACATCACTCAGTCAGCTCAAAAACAAGTGTTTGCGAAAACTTACCGGTTGCAAATTTCATCAGGTACGATCCGGCTTTCAGACCCAATTTATTCCTGTCAATTTTGGTCTGGTAATCACCTGCCCCCAGCATCTTCTTGTTTTCGGTCCGGATGAGTGTGCCTGCCGATGAAAAAATTTCAATTTTCACATCCGAAGCTGAAGGAAGCCTGTAATTTACAGTAAGTTCTGATGGCGAAGGATTGGGGTAAATTTTCAGTTGGTAATCATCTTCCTTTTTGATCTCATTCGATCCGGTCCCAATGGTTTTCTGAAACTGAACCCAGTTCAGCTTGCAGGCGGTAACTCCCCGTGTTTTGAAAACAAGATAAACATCGCGAACTCCCTTGACCCCGGTAAGTGTGCACGATTGAACCAGATAATTGTCAGTAATTCCTGTCTTTGCAATTTTAAGTGTTCCTGCCGGGGAACCATTGATACTGTCGAGTACCACTTCAATCGATGACTGAATGTCTGAAAGCGATGAGAGCGATGCGTCAAACTGAAGGGCTTCGGTCGAAAAATCGAAGTTTTTATAACCCACATAACTTAAATTAACCAGCGAACTGAGGCATTGTCCGCCGGCAGCACATGAAGAAATAATGGCTCCGGTTGAAGATTTGTTCTCGAAATTTTCGGCTTCAGTTTTGGCAAACGGATCTTGCCGATAGGTCGTTCCGACTGTTCCTGCCTGAAGATTAATTTGGCTGTTGAGCCGGATGTCCTGCGAAGAAGAACCAACTTCAATATCAGCTTTTCCACCGTCAACGATAAAGGTTCTTGATTCCACATCGTAATGCAGCAAATCGCTGTTTTTCAATACGAAATTCACGGTTCTGGATTCACCGGGCAAAAGATGAACCGACTGGAATCCTTTCAATTCCCTGATTGGTCTGATGTCTTGTGCCGAATTGGTATGAACGTAAAGTTGTGCTACTTCATCCCCGGCAACTTTTCCGGAGTTTTTGATTTCCGCACTGATTTGGATAGAATCTCCCAGGTTCAAATCCTGAGAACTGATTTTTAGGTTGCTGTATTCGAAAGTGGTATAGCTGAGTCCGTGCCCAAATGGATAAAGCGGCTTACCTTTAAAATACTGGTAGGTGCGGTTATGTTTGATGTTGTAATCATTCATCGGTGGCAAATCTGCCGTTGACTTGTACCAGGTGGTACTCAGCTTTCCTCTTGGATTAAAACTTCCAAACAAAACATCGGAAATGGCAGTTCCCTGCGCCTGACCGCCGTACCAGGCAGAAACAATGGCAGGAATACTATCCTGTGCCCAATTAATCGCCAGCGAATATCCATTCACCAAAACGAGTATGGTTTTTGGGTTCGCACGAAAAACAGCCTTAAGTAACTGTTCCTGAGCACCAGGCAGGTTCAGCGAAGTGCGGTCTGCACCTTCATCAGCAACGGTCAGGTCGGTTCCGCAGAATACAATAGCAATTTCCGACTTTTTTGCCAGACTAACGGCCTGAGCAATCGCCACAGGATCTGCAGCGCCTTTAATCGTGCATCCCATGACATAATTCAGTTTGTCACTGGCCGGTGGATTTGGGTTGCTGGAATCATAAAAACGGAACCAGTTCACATTGAATAAGTATCCGGCTCCTCCGGTATATTTCAGAAAAACATTATGAATTCCGGTTGCTTTTGGAATGACACTTGTCAGGGTTACCCAGTTTTGCCATCCGCTCGTGCCTTTCACGGAAATTGTAGCAAGCGGTGTGGCCGTTAAATTGTCGAGCCTGATTTCGATATTTCCGCCGGAGGTATTACTGGCGGCGCGAACGTCCAGCCGATCTTTCCCCGGATCAAATCGAATGCTGTCGTATTCGGTGTAATCGCCATTTTCGATATAGCCGATGTTGCTGCCTCCTTCGGAACTGGTTTCTGACTGAATTCCCTGTTGTTTACTAAAGTTTTCGGCCTCAATAGTTCCGTTGGAAACATCAACCCCAAGTTTGGCCGATATACCCATCAACGGTGAAATTGAAACCGATGGTGATCCGCTGTAACCGCCCAGTTGAACCACGCTGGCATTAGGTCCGATCAGTGCGATGGATTTAACTGAATCTTTATTCAGGGGCAACAAACTATTTATATTTTTCAGCAGAACGATTGCTTCGTGCGCGGCTTTCAACGCCAGATCGCGGTTGGCCTGACAATCCAATTTGCTTGCCGGAATAGATTTATAGGGAACCATCGATGGAGGATCAAACTCTCCCAAGAGAAACCGAGCTTTAAAAACCCTTTTCAGAGAAATATTGATAACCTCTTCCGATAAAATTCCATTAGAAATGGCCGTATTGGCATTGGCCGGAAAAGTTGTTCCGCAATTCAGGTCAGTACCATTTTTCAGCGATATTGCAGTTGCATCAGAGGCTGTCGCCAGGTAATGATGGGCATCCCAGACGTTGCTCACCGCATCACAGTCGGAAACCACATAACCGCCAAATCCCCATTCTTCGCGAAGAATATGTGTCAATAGGGTGCTGTTTGCCGGACAGGGAACACCGTTCAGGGCATTGTAAGCGCTCATGATTGAAAAGACTTTCCCTTTTGTAACGCAAGCTTTGAACGAGGGCAGGAAATATTCCCGTAAACTGCGTTCATCAACTTCCGAAGAAATTCCATACCGGTTGACCTCAATATTGTTGGCCGCAAAGTGTTTGGCCGTGGCTACTGTTTTCAAATATTTCGGATCATTGCCCTGCATGCCTTTGATGAAGTTCACTGCTATTTGCGAGGTCAGGTAGGTATCTTCGCCGTAGTTTTCTTCCGACCGGCCCCATCTCGGATCACGAGCCATGTTGATGGTTGGACACCAATAGGTTAATCCCTTTCCATCGGTATTATTTTTTACACGGGCTTCATCCGAAATTGCTGAAGCAACATTGAATATGAGATCGGGATCCCAGGTTGAGGAAAGAGCAATAGCCTGAGGAAAGGAAGTCGCTAATCCAGAGCGTGCAACACCATGTAGGGCTTCGCTCCAATAATCATAAGCCGGAATGCCCAATCTGGTAATGGCAGTTGCCTGATTGCCCAGCTGGCTGATTTTCTCAGCCAAAGTCATTTTCGAAATCAGGTCGCTTACCCTTTTGTCGATCGGCAGATTTGTATTTTGATAGTCGTTCTGAGCAGATGCAAATGGAATGATTGAAGTAAAAATCAGGAATGTCAGAGCAAATAACAATGGAAAACGATGAGACAGGTTCATTTTATGGTGTTAAGTTTAATCTTCCGCAAAGGTATTTTGTTTTCAAAACACCTTTACAAAAAGGTACGGAATATTTGTGACGTTTTAATTAAAATCAACAAGCTGTTTTCTATCCAATCATTCCTTTTCCAATTGAAGAACAAGATAAGAATGAGGTTTCAGTTCCAGATTTACGACCGTTTTGCTGATCGGAGGTTGGCGTCGTCCCTGGAAATAGTCTTTCTTTTCTCCAGAAATTTCCTTTCCTGAAACCAGATCTTTCACTTTCGAATATCCTTCGGCCAAACGAAGTCTAACCTGACGTGACTGATCGGTAAACGATTCAACAATGACCGCGTTGTTGTCATAAATAAACAGGCTGGTGTATCCGGGTGCTTCGAGCAAAGCCGGCATATTGGGAGTCAGTATTTCCTTAATCTTTGAAAGCACATCCATCGGAAGCTGATATAGATCGATCACATTGTCAGGAATTGTCAAAACATAGAATTTTCCTTTGGCATAGTCGCCCCGGTGAACGATTGGCCAGCCATTGGTTCCGTCGAATGCCGAAACAACTTCCCAGGAGTCATTGGTAATATATTTAATTTGCGGAATGATCATTGGGCGGTCGGAAATGGAATGTGATCCCCAACCGGCAGCGAATTCTTTGACCGAAGCTTTTGCATCGGTCACCCGAAGTTCAACTATATCGCTGATTCCTTTGTCCTGCATCGCTTTTAAAAATCCGGAAGTGACCATGATGTCTCTACCCGCTAAAAGTTGTTTTTTAATTTTGGCAACAATTTCAGGATCAAATCTGGCCTGTTCGGTTAGAAAAACAATCGGTTCGTTTTCAGGAAATACCGGAACGATATCCATCGGAATTCCAATCATTCCAAGATAGTTTGGCAAAAAATCTTCGCCGACTGAATGGAAAGGTTTGTATGTTTTCACTCCGACCGGATTTCCGAGCTGGCCAAGGAATTTATCAATGGTTTCGAAGGTGTAACCTGCTGCACGGGCGATCGTGGTAGGTTGCACCATTTTGTCGCTTTTATCCGGAATGGGTTTCATCATTTCGTCGTAGTTGAAGCTACAAATATCTGTGCTTTGCCAGGCGGCACGGTCGGTTTTGAGCAGTGGGCGCTGCAGCTGCCGGAAATCGAAAAGTGTAATTTCGGGAGCTTTGGCAAACATAGTCAGCCACAACTGTTCGGCATAACGATCCATGTACATCATTCCACCCGGATCGACCCAGCCACCGCCGTTCTTGCCCGGTTTCAGGTTATTGAAATACCTGAAAACTTCGTAACCTAGGTATGGCTGAAGATGCTGATTGCTGGAAGGATCGCGGGTTTCGGTGCCGGTATAAATTCCGTCGAACATTTTCGGTTCGGTTTCCAGGTTGAACCCACAGCCCTGAAAATGATCATACCAGTTGGGATATTTGATCACCACTTTGATATTCGGATTCACTGCTTTTGCAGGATCGATCACCAGTTCCTTAGCCGCTTTGGTCATTAAATCCAGCCGGTATTCTGTCCAGCTTCTGTTGCCTTTGGCTTTGATGCACAATTCACATTTGCAATCGGTGAAGAAGAAATCATCCAGAATAAGTTCGTTAAAATGACGTGCCGTGTACTCTACAATTTCCTTTACTTTCTTGCGATGTTCCGGATTGGTATAACAAAAAGTCTCAAAATTGTTGCTTTCGTTAACGGTTAAAGTAATTCCGCCAGCTGTTTCAATTCCACGACTTTCAAAAAATTTCTTGGCGCTCAGCAAAGTCTTTTCGTCAACAATCAACAAGTCCCGGTGCGTTTCGAGGTAAATTTTATCGACCTTGACTTGTTGCGATATCTCATCCCAAATTGCTTCGAGCGATTTCTCATCGCCCATTTTAGCCGTTTCGTAGGCCCGTGAATAAACTGCAACTTTGAAATTTTTGTAATGATTGGTTGCCAAAGCCGAAGTAGAAATTAGCATCAAAAGAAGTAAAACCCTCCCCCAAACCTTGCAAACGAAACTTATGCCTCCCCCAAACCCCCTCCGCAGGAGGGGGCTTAAGAATCGGTATTTCGTGGTTTTCTTTTTTATCATATCAAATGTTTTTAAAACCGATTGAACTATTTATAGGACTGTTGATCAGGTCGTACTTTTTTAAGCCCCCTCCTGCGGAGGGGGTTTGGGGGAGGCTTCTATTTCCCGATAAACCCAGCCAAAGAGTAAACCAATGCAGCCTGCCAGTTGATGGCGATTTCGTTGGTTGAATAATCTTCCTGTTTATCATGCCATTCGGTTGCTTTGTGTCCACCACCAACTAAATATCCCGGCCAAGGCTGAACTTCGTTATCCGAACCTGAACGGCGATCATGCGGATTCATGGCCGGATTAATTCCCAAACCAGTTACATATGAGCGATTGTAGTAATTCCGACCAAAAATATGAGCAATTGCATCCTGAGAAGTCTGGATATATTTTTTGTCCGGTAAAATCAGGTTTGCCACCTGAAGGTTCAATACCTGACGGGCAATTGTTCCATTGCACCCCCAATAATACTGAACCAGCGGCCGGGCATAAACATCAGCTTCAGCATTTTTGACAATTGAATTGGCCACTTCAATGATATTCTTTTTGATCGCCTTCAACACTTCTGGATTTTTTCCAGACTTTTTGGACAGGGCATATTCAAACATTCCAAGATTTGAAATATCGCCCCAATCCCAATTTTCATCGATTTTGAATTCAAGCGCTTTTGCCTGGCTTTCAAAGTCCGCCAGATATTCAGGCTTGCCGGTGGTTTCCCATAGTTCGACTGCGGCCCACAAGCGATCGTCCGGATCAGAAGTTTGGTAACCACCCGTTTTAAATTCGCCCTGAACAAAACCCTTGTCAGCTGGATTTTCTTTCAGGAACTTGTAGCTGAGCTGAGCAGCTGCCAGACATTTTTGCGAATAAGCTTTGTCATAAGGTTCGAAATAGCGGGCAGCCTGAGCCGTCATACCCACAAAATTGGCTACAGCGGCTGAACTCCAATCAGTAAAATATCTTTTTTGCAGATCCGCTTCAGGTTTACAAAAAGGTTCGAAATTTTTTGAGGTTAATTTGTGAGCCACCTTTCCGGAGCCATCGGTGTACTGCATGGTTAAAACCCAATCTATTTCCCATTTCAATTCTTTCAGGAAATCGGGATAACCTTTAGCCGTTTCAGGAAGGTCAAGTGAGAATTTCTTCAGTTTATCCTGAAACTGGTCCCAGGCCATGAACATCATTCCGACAGTGATTCCGGCATTGGTGATATATTTGCCATAGTCGCCTGCATCGTGCCAGCCTTTTGTTCCGTCACGAAGCTGATCAGGCTTTCCCTGAAAATCTTCGTAGCCATCTTTGAGGTGACAGGCTCCATGTGCATAGTGAATTCCATTGTATGTTCCTTCCACAGCGGTACCGCAACGCCAAAGGTAGAACCCGCGCATACTGGTATAAAAAGCCTGATTATAAACTGTTGGAGAAATCTCGAACTCGATGGATTTTGCTCCATCGGATGTTTCGAGAAAATATTTTCCACCTTTTGTGAACGACGAAAAATCGGCAACTGCGACCGATTGGTTCACATCTTTCTGGAAAACAGCGCTGGAAAGCTTTCCGTCGAACACTTTCGTTTGATCAGAAACACGTTTAATCACAAACGATTTTGCCTCGCCGACAACAGAAGCTTTTTTGGACGATTCCGGGAGAAATCCCAGTGAACTCAGATGAATGGATTGATCCTGTGCGCGCACCACGGAGGACCCAAAAGCGAAAATCGCAAAAATGAGAAAGAAGGTTTTCATTAGGTCTGGTTTTAGGTTTATTGTAGTTGGTACAATATCGTATAAAAGTAATAAAATTGTTGAAATGCTGTATGGCTTGCGCAATAATTGTTGATGCTATTTAGAACCAATCTGGTTTAGACAAAGATACTTGATTAACATAGATATTTGTTCTAAAAGTTCTAAACTGCATCTTTCTGAGTTAATTTTCATCCAGTAGATGACTGAATTTGATGAATTAAACTCTTCGGTCAGGTTGATTTCATGAGTAAAATGCAAGATAGGACAACTGTAAAAACTAAGTATTTCTCTCCCAGAGTATATCTGATAAAGATCAAATCAGGAGAGAATTTTGAATTTAGAAAGATTGTGAAAAATTAATGTGGTAGCAATTAATTAGTTGGAGGATGAAATCCCTCATGGAACGCTTAAAGTGTCGGAAATGAGTATCGGATCACATGGAATGCCGGAACCAATAGAGGATTGGTCGAATATATGCTGATAATCCGGCGTACCAATCAGCAGTTCGTCGGCCCGGTTTGAAAAATGATAGAAAAATGATGAAAAATATTAAACAGAGTTGCACAGAGACTTTTTTGTTCTCCTCGGTGGTCCTCTGTGAAATTAAGAAATAACCTATCATAGAAATCAACAAAATAACTGAAATCATAATTGGACGTGCAATCGAGGTAAATCGGCAACTCGGACCAGGATTATTGGAGTCGGCCTTTAAACATGATTGATAAATGAATAAATATTTATATTTTTGTCTATCGTAATAGATGAAAATAGATTTATAAAACAAATGTCAATCATGATAGATGAAATTTTAAAAGCAAGGCCATTTATTCCCCGTCAGGTTTATACTGAACGAATCAAGCCGTTTATCGATAAAGAGATCATTAAGGTCATTTCGGGGCAACGCAGGGTAGGGAAAAGCTATATTCTTTTTCAATTGATAGCTGAAATCAGGCAGACAAATCCTTCAGCCAATATCATTTATATCAATAAAGAGCTTAAACCGCATGAACATATTTCGGATGCTGATAATCTGTATTCGTATGTGAAAATGAATTTGATTGCAAATACCAAAAACTACCTTTTTATTGATGAGATACAAGAAATAAAGTATTTTGAGAAAGCGCTCCGAAGTCTTTTGTTCGAAAATTGCTGTGATATTTTTTGTAGTGGAAGCAATGCCAATATGCTTTCAGGAGAATTGGCCACCTTCCTGGCCGGAAGGTACATTGAGTTTACCGTTCATTCGTTAGGATACGATGAGTTCCTGAATTTCTTTCAGTTACAAAATACGACTGAAAACCTGAGTAAGTACCTTACAGTTGGTGGTATGCCTTATATGAAAGTGATTGGGTTAGATGAGTTTTCGGTATTCGAGTACCTTCGTAATGTTTATTCCACCATCCTGCTAAAAGATGTTGTGGCACGCGAAGGAATTCGAAATATTCAATTTCTGGAAAATCTTATTGAATACCTTGCAGACAATGTGGGTAATCTGTTTTCGGCCAGTAATATTGCCAAATACCTGAAATCACAGCGTACAACTATTACTACACAAGCTGTATTGAATTATTTGAAACCACTTTCAAGTGCTTTTTTTATTTACAAAGTTCCACGATATGATATATCCGGGTTGAAAATATTTGAAGTAGGTGAAAAGTATTATTTCGAAGATATTGGACTTCGGAATTGTATCTGTGGATTCGACCAAAGAAAAGACATTAATAAGGTGATGGAAAATGCAGTCTATCTTCACTTGCTACGATCTGGCTATAAAGTATTTGTTGGGCAACTGGGGACTTCAGAAATTGATTTTATCGCCGAAAAGAATGGCATTACAATATACGTTCAGGTAGCATTTATGCTGATTGATGAAAATACAGAGAAACGTGAATTTGGAAACTTGTTGAAAATTGCAGATAACTACCGCAAATATGTTGTTACTATGGATGAATACAATGCAGGAAGCAATTATCAAGGTATTGAACAGGTTCATTTAAAAGATTTTCTGCTGAATGATTTGTAATTGCCTTAAACAAAATCCAGGATCACTTTTTTAAAAAACCGGGTTTCGAGCAAACGGACAACCCTTTTTACAACTGACTTGCGTATTTCAAGTTCAACTGGTTGGTCTGGATCCTGATGAGCCCAATTGATGCGGGTTCCAACAATGATGTGGATAATATCGTGCTGGGTCAGAAGTTTGACCACTTCTTCCGGAGGACTGTCGCCCAAACGAATATCGGTGGTGTAGGTTTCTAAAATTTCTTCAACGCGTCCAAGCGTTAAAATTCCTTCCGTAACAATTTCAAATCCCTCCATTTTGGCTGCCGGAGGTAAAGTTTTCTCAGAGAACCTGTGCTGAATATTAATTTCGATATCCATTTCACGGGCAATAATTTCAGCTGTTGTTCCACCACAAATAATCTTCTTGCCCGGAAAATCCTGAATTCTGCGCACAAAATCGGTGTCTTTGATTTTATAGAACGGCGGACCGGTAATGAGCATGAATTCCCGCGGCTGCCTGAAATATACCACACCGCAAGTTGCATCATCACGGATTTCAAATGAATCGTTCATCGAGGCCTGATTCAATATTTTACGGGCCAGTTTGGTGGCCGAAATTTCACTCTCGCGGGCAATTTGCTTTTCTGCAAACAGGGCAATGTCCTCGAGACCCCAACCGGTCGGATATTTTGTACTTCCCAATCCCGATTGGTTGATGCCATCGGTCATGAAAATAATCCGGTCATCGAGTGCTGGGGTAAATTCGCGTATTCGTAGAATTTTGCCAACATTTTCTTCACCTCTGATTGGAATGTGAAACTCTTTCGGATTAAAAACCTGTCCTCTTCTGAAAATAATTGATCGCGGATTATCGTAATTGATGATCCTAACTTCACCGGCCTGTTCGATTTCGATGATTGTAAACGTAGCGTAACTTTCTTTCCCATCCACACTTTTAGGTAGTGCCCGCATGAAAATGTTGGCTGCAACTTCGGGTTTAGTGTGAAATGAAGTGTAGTTTAGAGCCATCGAGACCGTAAGAGTAGCCAGAACGTTTGCCTTCACACCGTGCCCGATACCATCCGAAAGTACCAGGATTGTCCGACCTTCAGCCTTAATTTGTCGCGATTTGAAGACATCGCCGCAAACAACCTGTCCATGCCGGTTGAGCTGCTGAACATCAATTTCTATGTGATAATCTTCACTCATCGTCGCCGTATTTGTAAGCTTCAATGATTGAATTTAGCAGTTCTTCGGTTTGCGAGGCATTGTCACCTAAGAGAAAAGCAATTTTCTGAACCGTATCCAGATTTTTGCGGTTTACCCGCTGTGCCCTGCTGATAATTTCTTCACGAACCAACGAAGGCGCCGACATATCGCGGATTAAAGCACCTACAACCCGGTGTTTATAGATGGTAATAACCGAAATATGCAGGAGTTTATTCTGAATCTTCAAATCGCGTTCGGCCATATTTTCTCCGGAGAGCAAAGTTGACGAGAACATTTTGTAGATGATATCCGGCACAAGTTCTTTCAGATCGGCACCGTGCAATCCGGGTATTGTTTCATATAGTTCTTCAATTTCAGCACCGAAGACCCGGGCAAATGCTTCGTTGGAATCAATGACTTTCAATTCACTGTCGACAATAATGATCCCAGCCCTGATTTTATGCATCATGGCGCCTGCAATTACAGTTGCTTCGCGGGCCTTTTCAAGTTTACGCTCTGCTTTTTTGCGCTCGGTAATATCGAAAACAGAGCCCACAATACCCATAATTTCTCCCTGATTATTGCGAATTACGGCTTTATTGAAAACCACATCGCGCAACAATCCGGCAGCATCACGGAATTTTGCTTCATAACTCTGGTCTCCCGGACTATCCAATAATTCCTGATCGCGTTGGGCATACATTTCGGCAATTTCGGTAGGTTGAATATCGAAAACAGTTTTGCCGATAATCATTTCTTTTGGCAAACCGAGTAATTTTTCCTGCGCCATATTGCAGGCCTTGTAAATGCCTTTCAAATCGCGGTAAAAAATCGGGATAGGGAGTGCATCAATAATTTTCTGATGCAATTCAGGATCATCAATAAAGTCCTGGTTAAAAGATTGTTCTTCGTAAATCATAGCCTTTAAATTTCGAATTTAAGATACGAAACCATTTCCGGATAATCTATTTTATTTTGCAATTTACTGGGTCTAATCCGGCAACTTACTTTCCCTCCAAGTCCGTCATACTGGTCATTTTATGCTCAAAATATTCTTTTTCCAATGTAAAATCCAGGTAAGATAACCGTTGGCTCAACTGGCCGATCTGAACCAAACTTGAATTGATAAATTTTCTGAATTCGGCAGTCTGCGGATTGACCGGCCGGTGTTCCATTGCCTTCCGAACTTTCAGAACCTCTGTGGCTATTTCCATACTTTCAACCGTAAACATTGACTTTGTAAACCGTTCGAAAATGTAATTTATAGCAAGCGGGCTCAAATGAATCATATCTTCAGCATAAAAGCGGTAATCGCGAAGTTCGTCCATCATGATTTCATAAGATGGAAAGTAATAACATCCCCGGTCGCCGAATTTGGAAATCAAATGATCGATGGCAAGCAAAAGAGTAGATTTACTCAGCTGATTTTCAATGGCACCATCTTTCAAATGACGAATAGGACTCACCGTAAATATTACTTTCAGGTTCGGATTAAAAGCCCAAAGTTTCTCCAGAAGGGCTTCATATGTGTCAACAATCTCATTTACTTTCAGCCGATACCTATCGAATTGAGCGGCAGATACCTTATGGCAGTTGGCCACCACCTGACCTGAATTTATGAGCTTGTAAATCCAGGATGTGCCCAAAGTGATCATCAGAAAATCAGCTTTCTTCAGAAAATTATGCGAAGATTGAATCCTGCTGTTGATTTTTTCAAGGGCAACTTCAGGATTGGTATCCGAGAAGCGGCTGTGGTGTGAAAAACTATTCCACAATCCCTGATCCTGAAACAAATCCGCTTCAGTAAAGACACTTTTTTCAAGCAAAATTCTCAGACTGTTGCCAATCGATTCAGGATTGTACAGAATGCCAAACGGATTCATATCCACATTGAATTTCTGATCGATCAGTTTCTGCCCCATATTCTCGGAAAAACATGAACCCATAAACATCATGCTTTTCGAATGATCGATCTTCGATGGAAAATCAGGTATTTGTATTTTTGTAATTAAAGACATACAAGAAAATTACACTATTTGTCGATTTGACCGTTCAGCAATTTGCTTTTTCAAAGTTTACCTTACCGAACCTTTTTGACAGCCTGCCTCTCCAGAACCATGGCTGTGCGTGCAGGTAAATACAGTAGTAAATAATGCTGACTGGATAGTCCGCCTTCAGGAACAGTATTATAAGTTAAACTTGAATCAATACGGTTTTGTCCGCCAAACTGAGCTTCATCGGTATTCAAAACAATTTTATATTTCGAAGCAGCTAATGGTATGCCAAAATCAACGAATGATTCATTCGGATGAAAGTTGAAAACAAACAAATAATCGCCTCGCGTATAGGCTAATATCTTATTTTCTTTGTGATCAAATGCCCATTTCACCTCCGGAATTTCGATGAGTTTCGATTTCTTAACCAAGGTGATCATTTCCCGGTCGAAATCAGACAACCAGCAATATTTCAGGTCCTTGTTGTCTTCCAGACTCCACAAACGGCGGGCATGCAGGTATGACCAGTTGTTGCCTTCCCTTGGAAAATCAATCCATTCGGGATGGCCAAATTCATTGCCCATGAAATTCAGGTAAGCGCCACCGGCACACGACAAGGTTGCCAACCGGATCATTTTATGCAGTGCAATCCCGCGCTCAACCGCCAGATTGGGCTGGTCTTTGCGCATGCTGAAGTACATTTCCTTATCAATGAGCCTGAAGATGATGGTTTTGTCGCCCACCAAAGCCTGATCATGTGATTCGGCATAACTTACCACTTTTTCGTCCAGACGTTTCGATGTCATTTCATGGAAAATAGTCCCGACATCCCAGTTTTCATCCTGAACTTCCTTGATTGTTCTGATCCAGAAATCGGGAACTCCCATCGCCATGCGGTAATCGAAGCCGAGGCCGCCATCTTTGTGCGGTGTGGCAAGACCGGGCAATCCGCTCATTTCCTCGGCAATTGAAAGTGCGTTTGGATTCAGTTCGTGAATCAGGCGGTTAGCCATGATGAAATATGAAAAGGCATCCTGATCAAGTCCGGCGTTAAAATAGTCGTCGTAACAGGTAAAAGCCTTTCCCAGTCCATGATCGTAATAAAGCATGCTGGTCACGCCATCAAACCGGTAACCATCGAACTTAAATTCTTCGAGCCAGTAACGGATATTCGAAAGCAGAAAATGAATGACTTCAGGTTTGCCATAGTTGAAACAATACGAATCCCATGCCGGATGTTCGCCTTTTCCACCATCGTGGAAAAACTGCCAGCGCGTTCCATCATATTTACCCAATCCTTCCAGCTCGTTTTTTACGGCATGTGAATGAACCAGGTCCATAATCACCGAAATTCCCATTCCATGGGCTTCATCAACCAGCTGTTTCAATTCTTCCGGAGTTCCAAAACGCGATGACGGAGCAAAAAAACTGGATACATGGTAGCCAAAACTTCCGTAGTACGGATGTTCCGGAATTGCCATGAACTGAATGGTATTGTAACCAGCTTTCTGAACCCGGGGCAGAATATCAGTCCGGAATTCGTTGTAAGTATGTACGCGCGCTTCTTCGCCAGCCATTCCAACGTGTGCTTCATAGATTAATGGCGCTTCCGACGATCGTTGGAATCCGTCATTCTTCCATCTGTATTGCTCTTCCGGAGCCCAAACCTGGGCATTAAATATTTTAGTATGATCGTCCTGAACCACGCGGTTTGCCCATGCCGGAACCCGTTTCCCCTGACCACCGTCCCAGAAAGTTGAAAATGCATACAAATCGCCATGATTCATCTTTTCCGAAGAAAGTATGAGTTCCCAGTTTCCTGAACCGACGGACCGAAGAGCGTATTCAGGTCTCTCCTGCCAGTCGTTGAACTGACCAATCAGGAAAATTGCAGAGGCATTCGGAGCCCAGTCGCGAATAATCCACTGATTGTTTTCATGGTGCAAGCCATACCATTTATGCCCCTGCGAAAAATCAGGCAGACTTGTTCCCTGAAGAATATTTTTCTCCATAACCTGAGCAGCTTTTAACCGCGCCATTATTGTGGAAGCAAACGGTTCGAGATAGCTGTCGTTTTTTACAATATTTGGTAGTTTCATCGTATTTTCAATTTGCTTAAAGATAGGAAAAACATAAAGTCATGTGCATTATCAATATAAAAAAAAGCTGCTCCGGTTTTTATTCCGAAACAGCCTTATATTTTTTTCCTCTTTCCACGTTTTTAATCAATCATCTCAAACCCGCAATAGGAAACCAAAACTTTTGGGATCCGGATTCCTTCAGGAGTCTGGTTGTTTTCGAGTAATGCGGCAAGGATTCGCGGTAAGGCCAGAGCACTTCCGTTGAGCGTGTGTGCAATAACCGGTTTTTTGGTTACTTCGTCGCGATAACGGAGCTTCAAACGGTTGGCCTGAAAGCTTTCGAAATTGGATACCGAACTCACTTCAAGCCATTTTTCCTGGGCAGCCGAGAAAACTTCGAAATCGTAGGTGAGCGCAGATGTAAAACTCATATCTCCACCGCACAAACGAAGGATACGATATGGCAATTCCAGTTTTTCGACCAAACCGGTAACATGAGCTACCATCTGATCGAGTAATTCATAGGAGTTATCAGGATGGGCAATTTGTACAATCTCCACTTTGTCGAACTGATGGAGGCGATTTAATCCGCGGACATCTTTCCCATAAGAACCGGCTTCGCGACGGAAACAGGCACTGTAAGCGGTATTTTTAATAGGCAAATCTTTCGCTTCCAAAATCACATCGCGGTAAATATTGGTCACCGGAACTTCTGCCGTTGGAATCAGGTAAAGATTATCAGTTTTATCATGGTACATCTGGCCTTCTTTGTCGGGCAAATTACCGGTACAAAAACCAGATTCTTCGTTCACCATATACGGTGGTTGAATTTCGAGGTATCCGGAATTGCGGGCTTCGTCCAAAAAGAAATTAATCAAGGCACGCTGTAAACGTGCACCTTTTCCTTTGTAAACCGGAAATCCGGCTCCTGTAATTTTAACCCCCAACTCAAAATCGATGATATCATATTTTTTGGCCAAATCCCAGTGGGGAACGCTGTTTTCAGGCAAAACAGGAATTTCTCCATGACTTTTCACTTTCAGATTATCTTCCGGAGTGCGCCCTTCGGGAACCAAATCGGAAGGAAGATTGGGCATGAGAACCTGAAGATTGAACACTTCCTGATCGATCCGGGCAAAATCTTCGTCGAGTTGTCTGATGGCATCTTTCAATTCAGAAGTCCGGTTCTTGGCAGCATTGGCTTCTTCGGATTTGCCTTCGCGCATCAGTAACCCAACTTCTTTGGATATTTTGTTCATGTCAGCCTTGCACTGATCCGCAGCGGCTTGTATTTCGTTTTTCTTTCCTGATAAAGCATTGATTTGCTGAACAATCGCAGAAGCATCGAAATGTTTCTTTTTCAGTTTGGAAATTACCACTTCCGGATTTTCCTGTATAAATTTCAGATTGAGCATTTTGTGTCTATTTTGTGTTTGGAACGACAAATTTAAAACAAAAAATCTCCTGCCTTCGGAAAAGCAGGAGATTATTCAACGAATATCTTTAATCGTCTTAGTTTACTTCTGCAGCAACTACAGGTTCAACCGTAACAAACGATTTGTGATCTCTTCTTTTTTTGAAGACAACCGTTCCGTCGATCAAAGCAAATAAGGTATGGTCTCTGCCAATACCAACATTTAAACCTGGATGATGAACAGTACCTCTCTGGCGAACAATAATGTTACCAGCTGTTGCAGCCTGACCGCCGTAAATTTTAACGCCGAGTCTTTTGCTTTCCGATTCGCGACCGTTTCTTGAACTACCCGCACCTTTCTTATGAGCCATGGTAAATTTTTTTTAATGTTAACCTATTACTTCTTCAATTTGAATTTTGGTCAGATATTGACGGTGACCATTCATTTTCTGGTACCCTTTTCTTCTTTTCTTTTTGAAGACCAATACCTTATCTCCCTTGAGGTGTTCAACTACGGTAGCAGTTACACTTGCACCTTCAACAACAGGAGTTCCAACTTTTACAGCACCTTCGTCATCAACCAAAAGAACCTTGTCAAAAACAACGGTTTCGCCTTCGGCATTTTCCAAACGGTGTACATAAATTTTCCGGCCTTTCTCAACTTTCATTTGCTGACCGGCAATTTCTACAATTGCGTACATTTCAATCTGTTTTAATATTCCTTCCGGCAGGCGGGAACCAATTGATGCCACTTATCGGGCCTGCTCGAAAACTTTGGACTGCAAAAGTAGACAAATTTAAATGATAACCAAACCGTTGGATTGTTTTTTTAGATTTATTTTGGACTGAACAATACCTTTTTACAGTTTTTCAGAAACAAAGAAATTAAATAAAAGTAGAATGCAAAGGACGAAATATCCCGATAGAATATAAAACAATTCCTATATTTGTTACCCATAGTTATGCTATTAACATCCAAATGCAGAAAATCAAACTCAACATATTAGGATTATCAGTTAGTCAGTCACAGTCAGGGGCTTACGCTTTGGTACTGGCAGAAGAAAATGGCGACCGCAGGATACCAATTATTATAGGACCCATCGAAGCACAATCAATCGCCATACAGCTTGAAGGATTAAAACCACCACGCCCGCTTACACACGACCTTTTCAAATACCTGGCATCATCTTTCGATATCATCATTACTGAAGTCATTATTAATAAATTGGAGGAAGGTATTTTTTATTCAGAACTGATTTGTGTCAAAGGCGATGTGGAGGTTGTAATTGATTCACGGACTTCGGATGCAGTTGCTCTGGCGTTAAGGTTTAATTGTCCGATTTATACCACGGACGAAATTTTAGATCGTGCCGGAATTGTTATTGAATTTGAAGGCGAACATTCGCAGGAAGAATGGCATCAATTATCGAGCGACGAGCCAAAGAAGGGAAAACATGAGTATGAAAAATACACCTCCGCTGAACTTACTCAAATGCTGAATAATGCCGTTCTGGCCGAAGATTATGAAAAAGCATCAGCCATCAGGGACGAAATAAACCGCCGGAAAAAAGAATAGTAACTCAAATGTCGGCTTTTTAACTTGCGTAAATATCTTTCCTACAAACACATCATTCCAATCAGGTCAACTTACTCCGGAAATTTCATACGTCGTGAAATTTTATGCGTCCTGTTTCCTTTCTGAACACGTAGTTTTTAGTAGTTTTATGGCCGCGCAAAAAACCATTTTACACCTAATAAATCTTTTATGGGGATAAAGAATCGCCTGATCATCATGAACTTCTTCCAGTTTTTCGTCTGGGGGTCTTGGCTACTCACAATCGGAGCTTATTGGTTTCAAACCAAACAATGGTCGGGGACCGAATTCGGAGCCATTTTCTCAACCATGGGAATTGCATCTCTGTTCATGCCTGCGATTGCCGGAATTATTGCAGACCGCTGGATCAATGCCGAAAAGCTTTACGGCATTTTTCACATCTGTGGCGGAATAGTTCTATTAACGGTTCCAATGATTAATGATCCGTCAACCATGTTCTGGGTCATGCTTTTAAATATGATGTTTTACATGCCAACCATCGCTTTATCAATCACCATTGCTTATTCAGCACTAAAAAATAAAGGAATTAATATCATTACAGAATATCCTCCAATCCGTGTTTGGGGAACCGTCGGGTTCATTGTCGCATTATGGATTGTAAGCCTTTCTGGATTTGAAACTTCCGCCATGCAGTTTTATGTAGCTGCAGCAGCATCATTCTTCCTTGGAATTTACGCATTCTCTTTACCCCAATGTCCTCCATTGGATAAAGGACAAAAGAAATCTCTCGCTGATTCTTTGGGCTTGAAAGCATTTAAGCTTTTTAAAAATGCAAAAATGGCCGTATTTTTCATCTTTGCAATGCTTTTGGGTGCGGCTCTGCAACTCACAAATGCATATGGCGACACATTTCTGCACGACTTCGCCAAAGTACCTGAATTCAAAGACCTGCTCGCTGTTAAATTTCCGGCTATCATCATGTCAATTTCTCAGATTTCAGAAACCTTGTTCATTCTGACCATTCCGTTTTTCCTGCGGCGGTTCGGCATCAAGAATGTGATGCTATTCAGCATGGTGGCCTGGGTTCTTCGTTTTGGCCTGTTTGCCTACGGAAATCCGTCTGATGGTTTATGGATGATCATACTTTCGTGCGTCATTTATGGGATGGCTTTCGACTTTTTCAACATTTCCGGATCATTGTTTGTTGAAACTCAAAGTAATCCCGAAATCAGAGCCAGTTCGCAGGGTGTGTTTATGATGATGACCAACGGGTTTGGTGCTGTTTTTGGAAGTCGGATCAGTGGAATTGTGATTGACCGTTATTTCAAAACAGCTGAAGGTTTTAACTGGCATGGAATCTGGATTGCTTTTGCCGCCTATTCTTTGGTTGTCGCGGTACTTTTTGCCGTGCTCTTCAAACATAAACACGATCCATCTGAATTAGAAACCGTTTCTCTTTAAAATTTAACATCTATTTTCTTAAAATCATGAAGCAATATCTTGATCTTCTGAGCCATGTAATAACCAATGGTGCCGAGAAAAGCGACCGCACCGGAACCGGAACGATCAGCGTTTTTGGGTATCAATCAAGGTACAATCTGGCAGAAGGATTCCCTGTTCTGACCACAAAGAAATTACACCTGAAGTCAATCATTCATGAATTGCTTTGGTTTCTAACCGGCGACACCAATGTGAAATATCTTCAGGAGAATGGCGTGAAAATCTGGAACGAATGGGCAGACGAAAATGGCGATCTCGGTCCGGTGTATGGTTACCAGTGGCGTTCATGGCCAACTCCCGATGGCCGTCACATTGATCAGATTACGCAGGTGGTGAACAGTCTGAAGAATAATCCGGATTCACGCCGTCATCTGGTGAGTGCCTGGAATGTAGGACAGATCGACCAAATGAAACTTCCACCTTGCCATCTACTCATTCAGTTTTACGTGGCGGACGGAAAATTATCGTGCCAGCTGTACCAACGAAGTGCAGATATTTTTCTTGGTGTACCCTTTAATATTGCATCCTATGCCTTGCTAACATTAATGATGGCGCAGGTTTGCGGACTGCAACCCGGAGAATTTATCCATACTTTAGGAGATGCCCATATCTACCTGAATCATATGGAACAGGTGAAATTGCAGTTGACTCGTGACCCCTACCCGCTTCCTCTAATGAAAATCAATCCGGAGGTAAAAAGTATATTTGATTTTAAATTTGAAGATTTTGAATTGACCGGTTATCAGTCACATCCGCACATTGCCGGAAAAGTGGCTGTATAAATCGTGTCCGTTGCCTGAAGGCAACGGCAAAGAATAATGCATTGAATGAGAACATGGGGAGAATCCTTTACAAAAGCGATATCCTTTGCCGTTCGCTTCAGCGAACGGGTAAATTAAATGAATATGATACAAAAAAATATTTCAATCATAGTAGCAATTGCCCAAAATTTCGCCATTGGCAAAAACAACGAATTGTTGTTTCATCTGCCCAACGATTTGAAACGCTTCAAGCAAATTACAATGGGGCATCCGGTTATTATGGGTCGGAACACCTTGCTTTCGCTGCCAAAAGGAGCCTTGCCAAACCGCCGGAATATAGTGATTACCGACATTCGGGAAGAACAATTTGATCGTTGTGAAATGGTTTATTCCATCAGTGAAGCCGCTGAGGCCGTAAAAAATGAGGAAGAAGCATTTATCATCGGTGGCGGAATGATTTACCGACAGTTTTTTTCACTCGCAGGCAAACTTTATTTGACTCTGGTTCACCGCGATTTTGATGCCGATGTGTATTTCCCTGAAATTGATTTTTCAGAATGGGAAGAAACTTTCAGGGAAGATCTTTATGACGAGAAGAACGGTTTTAATTATTCGTATGTGAATTTAAAACGAAAGCCCCTCTGAATCTCCCCGAAGGGGAGACTTTTTGCAAGCATAGCCCCCTTCCCGTTCCCCCGATGGGGGAAAGCTTTGCGATATTGCTGTAAAACCGGGGCATCCTGATAAAAAAAAGTTCCTTATTAATTCGATTTTTAAGCCCTCCCTTGCGGGGAGGGTTTGGGTGGGGCTTCTACAACAATATCCCAATGTTATCGAACCGATTATGGTAATCTTCAATAGAACATTTAATCACTTCAAGAGCTTCTGCACAGCCATAGATGTGAGTTATTTCAGTATTGCTGATTTTACCCGGCATATCTTTGTACGTCAGAAAATAATGTTTCAGGCGCTCCACCACAATATCCGGAAGGTCTGACAAATCTTTATATTCGCTGTAAACCACATCATTCGTCAATACGGCAATAATTTTATCATCAGCTTCATTTCCATCAATCATCCGGAATCCTCCAATAGGCCGGGCATCAACCAAAATGTCGCCATGAGCAATTGTTTTCTCGGTTAATACACAGATGTCAATCGGGTCACCGTCTCCCTTTATTCCAACCTTGCCGTTTTTTTCCATACAAAACCGGCCAACTTCATCACCACAATAGGTTTGAGGAATAAATCCATACAAGGCAGGTACCACATTTGAATATTTCTGCGGACGGTCGATTTTTAGGAATCCACTTTCCTTATCGATTTCGTACTTCACGGTATCCGTTGGTACGACTTCAATGAATGCAACAACATTTTCGGGTGCATCTTTACCGATAAAGACACCGTGCCAGGGATGAGATTTATAGCGTAATCCCATTAAGCGGCCAATTGGATCTGATAATCTGTCTGCCATAATTGAATTGTTTTTTTTCAGTAGATATAACCTTTACCTCAACAAAAAGTTTAGCTTTTTCAAAGTAACATGAAATACCTGAAAAAAACTGTTTCTCCATGGATTAAATAAAATCCGGAATCATTAAATTTTTTGGCCCACGGGAATTCTCCTTCGCCAAATTTGGAATAAATTGACCATATTTGAGCTTTTATTTGTGCTCGATTCGAAGGCAAAAACAGAAAGTCTGCCCGTTGCATACGAAGCACGATTTTAGACCGTTATATACCTGATTAAATTTTAAAATTCAATACAATGATAATATTGTTAGCAACTGCGACCGAGATTCCATATTTTGATCTTATTCTGAAAGGCGGATGGTTGATGGTACCTTTATTTGCGCTGTCATTTATTGCCATCTTTATCTTTGTTGACCGGTTCTTTTACCTGAGAGGCCAAAAGCAGCTCGATCCTGCATTTTTTGAAAAACTCAATGAGTTGATTAAAGACGGCAAAGTTGAATCGGCCATGGCTTTATGCTCTTCGGCCAACTGTTCTGAATCACGCATTCTGATGAAAGGATTGAAAAACCTGGGAAGACCTATCCGTGACATTCACGACCAAATGGAAATGGAAGGTAAACTGGAAGTCTATAAATATGAAGGTAATCTTTACTTTCTGGGCGTAATTGCCGGTGTTGCACCTATGTTGGGATTTATCGGAACAATTTCCGGGGTAATCAAGATTTTTTACAATATCTCGCTTGCCGATAATATCAGCATTTCTCTGATTTCAGGAGGACTCTATGAAAAGCTGATTACTTCAGGCGTCGGACTGAGTATTGGGATTATTGCTTACGTTTCTTACCATTACTTAAACAGCAGAGTTGACAAATTAGTGCAGAAATGGGAATACAACAGCATTCGATTCATCGATGCGATAAACATACCGTAAAATGAAGCTGACAGAATGCTCATTAAAAAACACACGAACTTAATTTTTTAAATCATGAATTTCAGAAGTGAAAGGAAACAAACTTTTGAGGTATTTTCGAATTCCTTCAGCGATATCATGTTTTTCCTGATGTTGTTTTTCCTGATTGTATCGACCATGATAACTCCTGGAGCGATTAAATTAGCCCTTCCCCAGGCCGACAAATCACCACAAATGAACAAGCAAACTGAGAAAATTGCGATTTCGGTTACTAAAGATTTGAAATATTACATCAACGACAAGCAAATTCAATTTTCTCAGATTGAAGCTGAATTGCTGAAGATAAAAAAAGGAAACGAAGAAGCATTTGCCATTGTCAGATGTGATAACACAATTGCAGTGCAGGCGATGGTTGATGTTTTGCAACTGGGAAATAAAACCGGGGTAAAAATGGTTTTGGCCACTTCGAAAAAAGGTGCTTCCAACTAAATTTTGGATAACTCTTCCTCTTCATTGTAGTAATCGCTGTTACTATAAGTAATAAAATCAATATAATGTCGTATTTTCAATTCACTCACCCCGAAGACCGAAGGCTCGGTCTTTCCCCGTCTCTACAAGTAGAGAGGGGCAGAGCATCGCAGATGCGACGGGGTGAGTCAATATATTTGTTAAAAATGAAATGTGACATTATTTCATTCCTTTAACTTAGTTCACTGGAGCTGTACCAAATTGACTGATTTATCAAATTGTTAATCCCGAAGAGAATTAATTCCAAATTTCAAATTACCTTTTATCTTTGCAGCCGTAAATAAAAAAAGCAATTCAAAAAAAATACAGTTTATGAAAGTAACAGTTGTTGGTGCCGGAAATGTTGGAGCTACCTGCGCGCAGATCGTAGCCGAAAAGAACATTGTAAGCGAAGTAGTTTTACTCGATATTAAAGAAGGTTTGGCCGAAGGAAAATCATTGGATTTATGGCAAACTGCCCCTATTAATTTTTATGACACCCGCATGGTTGGAGCAACCAACGACTATTCAAAATCAGCAGATTCTGATGTTGTTGTCATCACTTCAGGAGTTCCGCGTAAACCGGGAATGAGCCGTGACGACTTGATTTCGATCAATGCAGGAATCGTGAAAAGCGTAACCGAAAACGTGATCAAACATTCACCCAATGCAATTATCATTATCGTTTCGAATCCTTTGGACGTAATGACTTATGTGGCTTATGCCGTTGCAAAAACCAGTAAAAATAAAGTTATGGGTATGGCCGGCATCCTGGATACTGCCCGTTACCGTGCTTTCCTTGCTGAAGCTTTGGATATTTCACCGCGCGACATTCAGGCTTTGCTCATGGGCGGACATGGCGACACCATGGTTCCGCTACCCCGCTATACCACTGTTGCCGGAATTCCTGTAACCGAATTACTCGACAAGGAAACCCTCGACAAAATCATCGACCGTACTAAAAAAGGTGGCGGCGAATTGGTTAACCTGATGGGGACTTCGGCATGGTATGCCCCGGGCTCTGCTGCAGCCCAAATGGTTGAAGCTATTGTGATGGATCAGAAACGTATTTTCCCTTGCTGTGTGAAATTGGAAGGTGAATTTGGTTTGAAGGATGTTTTCGTAGGTGTTCCCGTGAAATTAGGCAAAAACGGCATCGAAAAAATCATCAACATCAATCTTACCGCTGACGAACAAGCTCTTTTGGTTGAATCAGCCGCTTCAGTAAAAGAAATCATGGATGTTGTTGATGGAATGAATATCCTTTAGCACATATCAAACAAACAATATAATCTATCTTTGAAGCTCCGGAAAAATTCCGGAGCTTTTTTTTTACTTATGATCGAAATTCCATTACAAATTATAGAACTCGAAAACAACAATTACCACATCCTGATTGAAGGAAACTTTGAGGATGGGACTTCTGCCTGTTGGATTATCGACACCGGAGCATCAAAAAGTGTACTGGATTCAAATCTCAGCCAGTTTTATGAACTGACCGATTCTGATAATGAAGACGATTATCAGAGTGCCGGGATTAATCAGGGTATGATGGAAACTTCGGTCGGAAAAATTCATAGAATGCATTTTGGTGATCTGGAATTAACGGATCAAAAAATGGCATTAATCGACCTGAATCATGTGAACGAAATCTACGAGAAGTACACATCCTATAAAATCGCCGGACTATTAGGTGGCGACATTCTGATGCAGTATAAATGCACCGTCGATTACGAACGCAAAATCATTCAATTTAAAAATTCATAGATTACCCGGACTGACACTGTATATTCCGTTTTAAAAAAAG
>JBAWZG010000017.1:0-32389 GCA_037143155.1 Bacteroidia bacterium | reverse complement strand
TGTTCTGAATGGCCATGGAGGCGGCTCCCAATGCTTGTTTGGCAGTTCCTCCCATTAGCTGGACAACTGCTGCTGCAGCCATCCCTGAAGCGGCGCCACATTCAACCTGACAGCCATGTTCTTCAGCTGAAAATCCGGGACCTTGTGCAAAAAATGCCCCAACAATACCGGTAGCAAAAAAGGCTTTGACCAGATCATTATTATCTGAACCAATATTTTCAGCAACAGCACGCAGCAATCCTCCAACCGTTCCGCACGAACCTGCCGTTGGAACAGCAACAATCACTTCCATACTGCTTTTTGATTCCATTAATGCAGTTACATTGGCAATGATGCGATTAATAACTGAGTCTTTAAGTTGGCCCTCTGCTTCTGCCTTTTCTATCAAGTGCGATTGTTGTGGTAAAATCCGATCTTCGTAATATGTTCCTTTTAAGCCTGTATCAATACTTTGATGAATGATTTGAATAATGCCAGCCATTTTCAGGTTTAATTCACTTTCATTTAATCCGCTAAGACACATTTCATAAATAAGTCCCAATTCCCCTAAATCGGCATTGTTCTTTTCAGCATATTCCAGCAATGACTGCAATGAATCGAATGGCATTTCAGTTTGTCTTCCCGCGATGACAGGCATTATTGGATGGACAACAGATATACCGTTTATTTCGGCGTAATTTTGAAGCTGTTCTATAAATTCAGGAGAAAAAGGAAATGAAGATTTAAATTCAAACAGGGTTAAATCTTCCTTTTGCTGAAATAGAAATTCGATATCCGGAGGAATACTGGTTTTTAGTTCTTCCAAAATACCGGATTTCCCCTGAATAAAAATGATCAGTTCATGCCATTCTCCATCTAATGTCACATTAGAACCATTGATAGATCTGATTTCAAATGAGCCTCCTCCCAAAGAGACTGCTATTATTTCTACTTTCTTTTGTGAAATCCCCCATAATGTAAGTCGCACGGTATTGGCATGTGAAGTTGTGAAAGAACTAACCTGATACTCGATTGAAATACCTTTTTCGATAGCGAGGCTCTCTGTATTCCTGATTCGTTCATCGGTAATATCAAATCCCAATAAACCACCTTCAATACCGATTGTCGTACCCTGCTCCCTGTAATTGGGAGCCCAGGCTCCATCGCAGTCAAATTCAATAAGCGCTTTCACCAACCGATCGTTTAATATATCAAGTGCTGTCCTTGCTATCCGCCAAGATGCTGCGGTATGCGAACTCGACGGCCCCCGCATAACCGGACCGATCACATCGTTAAATATACCGGGTAGTTTTTTCATTCTTATTTCCAATTACGGATTTTCACTTATTCAAACAGATTTATATCGTGTCCAAATGAATTTTTCAATGAATTGTTATAGATGTCGGTTGCAACGGTATAATCCTGAATAGCAATCCCTACACTTTTAAAAACGGTTATTTCGTCTTCTGATTCTCTGCCCGCAATTTTATTCAGACAAAAATCACCGATCTCGCCAACGATAATACTTTTCTGAAAAATCCCCTGTGCAATTGGTTTTATAAAATCTCCGCTTTCTTTAAGGCATGATTCAATTTGGTCGACATACACTTTTGCATCCTTTAAAATCCAGGGATCGAGTTCCTGCATATGCGGCTGAAAAGAACCAATAGCATTAATATGAACTCCCCTTTTTAATACTTCTTTTTTAAAAAGGGGCTCTGTTGCGCTGGTAGCTGTACAGATGATATCCGCTTCACTTAAAAGCGAAGTATCACTGGTATAGACCATTTCGATTTGGAATTTCTCTCTCATTTCTCTGATAAAGAGATCGGCCCTATCTTTGTTTTTGTCAAAAACCAGAGCTTTTTTAATGTCTCTCTCGCAAGCCACAGCTTCCATCTGTGTCCTTCCCTGTGCACCGCAACCAAACAGTGCCAGTGTATTCGCATCTTTCCGGGCAAAACATCTGGTAGCCAATCCACTGGCTGCACCGGTGCGCAATGCTGTCAGATATTCCCCATCCATGATCGATAAAATTTCTCCTGTATCGGCATCAATTATTAAAACAATACCCTGAATCACTGGAATTTCCGGAACAAAACAGTTTCCCCGTTGTGTCAGGAATTTTAGGGATATTCTCTTTTCCTTCTCAACGTATGCAGGTTTAAAAAGCATCATCATTTCGTTGGAAGGAAGTTTGGAAACAAAACGCAAAGGCACAAAACTTTCTCCGGAAGACAATAAAGAAAATGCCCTTTCCATGCTGTCAATTGCCTGTTTCATGGAGTAATATTGTTTTATCTCTCCGGCAGTTATTAATCTGACTGGTTTCCTCATGTCAAAATATCTCCAATTAATAAATACATTATTTTGCCCCAACCGGCAGATTTTGTTTTAAATAATTCAGCATGGTCATCCGCAAATGCATGGTAGTATTGTCCCTTTCGTTGATACTGTGCGTTCTCATTGGATATTCCACCATCGAAAAATATTTATTCTGCTTGATCAGTTCGTTTACCAGCATCTCACAGCTTTGGTAGTGGCAATTATCATCGCCCGAACCATGAATTAAAAGAAGGTTTCCCTGAAGGTTTTTTGCATGGGTGATAGGGCTTCCATCGCGATATCCCTCTTCATTGTTTTTCGGCAGGTTCATATATCGTTCCTGATAAATGTTATCGTATAGTTTTTGATCGCTTATAAATGCGATTGCAATGCCGGTCTTGTAAATTTCAGGATATCTGAACATGCAGTTCAACGTATTGGAACCGCCGCCGCTCCAACCCCAGATGCCCATGCGGCTTGAATCGACAAAGTTCCATTCCATTATTTTTCGGGCACATGCCGCTTGATCCTGAGGTGCAATAATCCCGATTTTTTTATAAACACATTTTCTCCAGTCACGGCCACGTGGCGAATTTGTTCCCCGGTTATCAATACTTATTACGATATACCCTTCCTGAGCCAGTAACTGATCCCATAAATTCCCGTTCCAGCTGTTCAGCACGGTAGCACTGGCAGGCTCACCATAAATATAAAACATTACCGGGTATTTCTTCTCCGGATTGAAATTTACCGGTTTAATCATCCAGGCATCAAATTCCAGTCCGTCATCAGTTTTGATTTTGAAAAACTCTTTTTCAGGAATAGTATATTCAGCCAGTTTGGAAACCAGCTGTTTATTATCTTCCAAAACCCTGATTACCTTATGATCTGGAAGTGAGATCACGGAATAAACTGGTGGTGTACTGGCGTTTGAAAACGTATGGATGGCAAATTTACAATCTGGTGAAATGTTATAGGAATGTTGCCCCGTCTGATCGGTAGGAGAGAGACGTTCAGGTTTCCCTTTCCCATTTAATTGACTTCTGAAAAGATAACGCTGTGTAGCATTTTCAGGTGATGCGATATAATATGCCCATCCATTTTCCGGATCTATTTCAAGAAGTTCAATCACTTCAAATTCACCTGAAGTAATTGGGATAATTTTTCCATTGTCCCGGGAAACTCTGTTGAGATGCAGCCATCCGGTGTTGTCGCTCAGCCAGGTAAATTCCTTTCCATCATTAAGCCAGGTAAGATTATCATGGATATCAATCCAGGTTTCAACTTTTTCAGTATACCCCACTCTGGACATACCTGTTGCGGAGTTTGCAAAATACACTTTGTTGGTATTTTGTTCGCGATTCAGTTGCTGAATGATCAGTTCATCCGATGAGTTTGCCCAGTCCATCCTTGCCAGATAATGGTTTCTTGGATCGCCGGGAATATCCATCCAGGTAATCTTTTTATCTTCAAGAGTTATTGACCCAATTTTTGCAGAAGAGTTACTGGTTCCAACTTTGGGGTACGGTAAAGGAATTATTTTCGGATAAATTGAATCGATATTATTAATGAGGTAGAAGGTCCCTGTGCCTTCAGAGTCTAATTGCCAGAAAGCGATTTTTTTGCTGTCGGGGCTCCACCTGAATCCATCGCGGCAATCCAATTCTTCTTCGTACGCCCAATCGAAAGTGCCGTTAATAATATGGTCATTTCCATCTTTTGTTAATTGTTCCACTTCTCCAGTCTCCAGAGATTGTGCATAGATATTGTTTTTATAAACAAATCCAAGCTTTTTAGCATCCGGTGAAAATTTGGCAAACATCAGACTTGCAGTTTCCATAGCAGCTCCCATTTGAGTCAACTTCCCAGCTTTCATGTCCAGCACCCAATAATCACCTCGCGTATGGTAGCGCCATACTTTTCGTGTGTTGGTAAAAATCAATAATTTGGCATTATCATCCGACCAGAAATAGTCTCTAATCATTAAGGGAGTTTGTCCTCCGGAAGGAATTAAGTTGGTTGCAGAGATTAAAACTTCTCTTTTGCCTGATTCAGCATCATAGGTAACGATATCCTTTCCACCTGTAGCCGTATTTTCTTCCAGTGCTGAATACCTTTTGTTGTCTTTCATCCAGCGGACTGCATTTATCCCTTTCGATTGAAATGTATTGTTTTTGTAGAGGTCTTCAAGAGTTAACTTCGACAAAGTTCTGTTTTGAGTCAAACCCTCAAGAGCAGGAACTGCTAACAGGAAAAAAAATAAAATAATACCGGGTGACTTATTCATAATTGTTTCTATTGGTTATCGGATTCGGTTGTACAAGCCTCCTTTTGTTGTATTTCCTAAAAACCTTGTAAGTTTTGCCTGAAATGTATTTTTCCATTTCTGCTCCTAAAGATAAATTTATTTTACATGAAGTTCTCTTCATCACAAGCAACTGTGCCATAATTCTCCCAACCAAGCCAACAGTTATGCAACTACACGCAAGAAATAAAATTGTCAGAACTCAGAAGGACAAAATACATTGACTAACTTTTGCTTACAATTTCCATCAACAAGCATAGAAGTATCATCAACTTCATAACTTCATTTTATGTTTATTTTTATTACTTGTTCTCTTTCCAAACCAGCGCCTCTGCAGCTTGCAAAGGGTTTTTGCCGATCAGAATCTGACTGTTTTCAGGAATCCGGAATTTGAATGCTTGTCCGGTGTAATTCACTGCAACCCAAAAACCATCACGCCATTCGACATAAAATCCTTTGGGCAGATCTTCAATTTCAATACCGGCATTCCTGTACACCTGACGAACCATTTCGCGTTCAAACCTGCCATCAGTTGAGTAGGCACCTACATAAGTCACGGTTCCTTTTCCTAACTTTCGTGTTGTAGCTGCCGCTTTCCCGGCATAATACTGGTCGGCATAGGAAGCTAAAACCTCTGTTTCAGGTTCTGGAGAAAGGATATCACTCCAGCAATTCCAGGTATAATTGTTATCTTTTGTGGTTATTTTTCCTGAATCATCAGGTAGCAACATATCGAAGAAATCTACTTTCGCTCCCAGAAGCGAAGTGATTGGTGCAGCCCAGCTTCCTTCAAAAAAATGTCCGTTTTTATCTTTCATTCCGCTACGGCACGACAAAATAAGGTGACCGCCATTTTCAACATATTCCGTCCACTTTTTCACCAGCTTATCGTCAATCAGTTGGTAAGCCGGGGCAATCAGAACCGGATAGGCTGAAAAATCGTCAGTTTCAGAAATGAAATCCATGGGTGATCCGGTTGATTTTACTGCTGAAGTGTAATTGTTTCGGTTCTTCCAGGTATTCCACGAGGTGGTTTGCCTTTGCAGATCAAGATCCCACATCACATCATGGCTCCAAAGGATCGCTGTTTTACGTTTGGCTAATTTCTCCGGCAGAATGGAATTGGCATCGAAGTTTGCACGCAGTATTTTCAGATCCTGAATTCCCTGGACAAATTCCTTTCCGCCTTGCGACAAGTTAACGCCGTCCGTCCCCACAATCCCTTCATGATACATTTCACTGGTTCCGAGAAGATGGCGGTATCGATAAGTACAAACGAAAGAACAGCCTCCGCCAAAGGCCTGCATGAGCCACATATGAACCGTTCCCGGTAAAAGTTGCGGATTGATGGATGCCCAGTTCACCTGTCCGGGCTGCAGTTCCATAATGCCTGTTGTTCCTTTGATCGGACGATAATAGTCGTTTGCCTCGTACAAACGATAAGGGTTCCCGGTTCTGAAATTCACACCTCCAAGCTCATTTCTCCCACTCACCGGGTAAAGGGTATAGGTCGGAAAATCGAGATGGTCTGATAAACGTGGGTCAGCCGATGTGCAGACATTGGTGTAATTGGTCGTAATCCATTGGTTGGGTTGGATATATTTTCGCAACAGGTCTGACTGATGATTTAGAAAACCGGCAGTAACACTCGCGGTGTACCGCTGAAAATCAAGCAAGGCATGTGGACTAAGCTTGTCTTCGCCGTTCATCGCCTCATTTGGAATTAATACCTGCTCAAAATTGTCGTATCGGGTACTCCAGAAACTTCCAACCCATGATTCGTTCAATTGGTCGATTGTGCCATATTTATTTTTCAGCCATTCCTGAAATGCTTTTCGCGACGATGTACTGTAATCGGGAGTTGCCAGTGGTTCGTTATCGATTTGCCAGCCCATGATTCGAGGATCTTTGCCGTAATGTTCAGCCATGGCGAGAACAATCTGCTCAACCAAAGCCTGATACCGGAGATTGGCCAATGAGGCATTTGCCCTTACCCCGTGCTCTTTGCGCTGCCCGTCGGAACCAACCAGGTAGATTTCAGGATATTTTTCGCCCATCCAGGCAGGAGGGCAAAGCGAAGGTGTGCACATGATTACCTTCATCCCGGCTTTTGCAGCCAGGTCAATCGCTTCATCAAGCCAACCAAATTCAAATTTACCTTCTTCAGATTCCATGTAGGTCCAGGCAAACTCTGCAAAATGGGTGAACTCAAAACCCAGTTTTCCCATGTTATTCAGATCGCGTTCCCATTGCGAACGGGGCCACTGTTCCGGATAATAATAGGCTCCAATACTCATCAGGTTCTTTTTTTGAAAGAATCCTGTTGGACTTCGCTCATCCGACGTATTCTTAAGACTTTTGTTTTGTGCCATGACCTGGCTGAAACTCAAAACCATTATTAAAGGAAGGAGAAGACACATCCTTCCAAAACACCGCAACTTCTTCATGGGTATACTTTTAAGAGCAGATCAATTCTTTCAAGCCTGAAAATGAATGCCATCTTATCTTCCTTTGTGTTTTTTCAGGTAGGCACGCCAGGTAATGGCCCAGCGCTTGGGGTCATCCATACAGCTTTCGTCCATTTTATGAACTACTGAACGATGTGGAGCCGACTTCACTGTTTCCGGATCTAAACGCGCTTCTTCAGCTATATGCCGCAATCCGTCGAGAAATTCATCCAATTCGGCTTTCGAGTACGATTCGGTTGGTTCGATGGTGAACGGTTCAGGAACAATAAACGGGTGATGGCTCGACCAGAGGTGAAATCCGAAATCGCACATGCGCAACGAGATATCATGCGTTCCGACTCCGGTTTCCTGATATAATTTATCCCAGGAATAACGCACTTGCTCAATTCTTCGTTTTCCGCCAGGGTATGGAGAAGTAGCTCCGTCGATTTCGATAATATTGGCCAGCATGTAATTGTTGTTCAGTACTGCAATGCGGGCAACTTCTTCAAGCCCTTCGGCTCCAAGACTTCTGATCCAGGCATAAGCACGCAAGATGACCGGAAATGCGCCGTAGAAAACACGCGATTTTCCGATGCTGTATTCGTTGCCCCAGTCTAAGCGGTAATTCGTCCCATCGAACGCAACCGTTGGTACCGGCAGATACGGTTTCATCTCGTTGGTTACACCCAATGCAGCGCCGGCGGGTCCTCCACAACCGTGAGGCGTTGCAAAAGTTTTATGAAGGTTGAAAAAACACATGTCGAAACCAGCTTCGCGGGCACGCGTAATTCCCAAAATGCCGTTGGCATTGGCCTGATCGTAACCGCAAATTCCACCGGCTTCATGCACAATTTTTGTAAACTCGTCAATCCGGGGATTGAACATGCCAACGTCTTCCGGATTGGTAATGAATAACCCGGCAGTACGGTTCGAAACCACGCGCTTTAGCTCTTCAATGGCGGGAAATCCATCTTTATCGGGAAAGACCGTAATGATTTTGTAGCCTTTTACCGCGGCTGCAGCAGCATCGGACGGATGTGAGAAAATGGTGGTGATCAGTTCGTCGCGCTGGTCGGCTTCTTCGCGTACTTCGTGGTATTTCTGCATGATGGAAGCCATCACCAGAATAGCATGCGAACCCGAACTGGGCTGAAAACTAAAAGCATCCAGTCCTGAAATTTCGCGGAAATACCCATCCATTTCATAAATAATCTGCAAAGCGCCCTGTACCGTGCTTTCCGCCTGATCCGGATGAAGTTTGCTGGCTTTTTGGCTTCGAACGATCGTTTCGTTTACCTTCGGATTGTACTTCAGGGTACAGGTTCCCTGGCCAATATCAATGTTGAGGTCGGCACCCAAGGTTTCCTGCGACAAACGAAGAAAATGTTTTAAAACCCTCATCTGTGAAACTTCAGGTAAGGCAGGTTTGTTCTTCCGGACTAAATGTTTGGGAAGCAAGTCGGCAACTTCACCCAATTCATTTTGTATTTCGGGTTCCACTTCCGGAACTAAAATTCCTCTTTCACCAGGAATACTCAATTCAAAAATAATTTCTTCGTCCCATTTGGCCTGATGAAAATTCCGTAAGCGGCTATCTTTTTTTATTTCCATGACGATGTGATTTTTCTGTTCAAAATGGTTTAACTAATTACTTCCCTGATGGCATCAATCAAGGTGTCCAGATCATCTTTGGTATGATTGTCGGTCACACAAAACAGGGCACAATTGAGAAGTTCAGGGAATTCAACGCTCAGGTCTTTCCCTCCGAAAATTCCTTTTTCGAGCAAAGCCTGATTAATTTCTGCTACCGATTTGCCGGTTTCTGAAAAATCAATCACAAACTCTTTAAACATGGAAGCTGTGAACCGGAGCCGAACACCTTTGAGTTCAGCCAGGCGTCGCGCAGTGTAATTGGCATAGCTGACCAGCTTTTTACCCAGATCGACCATTCCATCGGGGCCCATCAGCGACAGGTAAACGGCCGTTGAGATGCCATACAAAGCAGCCGCAGTGCCGATAAATTCTTTTCCTTTTTCACGACCATCAAACGAGGTGCGGCTATAAGCCACATCATTGAAATTCCATTCGCCTTCCTTTTCATTTCGGGTAACCCCAAACAGACGCGAAGGATATTCCATCACATATTTTTCTTCGTCACGGCTCGAAATAAAGCCGGCAACCGAACCACCAAAATACATGTGGTTTCCAAGTGACTGAATATCGCCGCAGCAAATGTCGGCACCGTATTGGCTTGGAGGAGTTAAAACACCAAGCGATGACGGATCTGCACCAACAACCACTTCGCCGCCAAAGGCATGTACCCGGTCAGCAATTTCCTGGCCCTGTTCCTCAATAAAACCCAGGTAGGAAGGGTTTTCGAAATAGATACCGGCAATGTTGCTGTTTAGTTTTGAGCTCAAATCATCCAGATCCATCATTCCGGTTTCCAGGTGGTGTTTTACCATCGTGAGCTTCATTAACGGATGGCAATAATTATAAACCACCTTAAAACGGTCGGGTGAAATGGTATCAGAAATAAGCATTTCGCTACGTCCGGTAATTCGTCCGGCCATGCGCACCGAAGTGCTGACAGCTTGCCCCCAGTCGTAGGTTGGCACGTTCACCACATCGAAATCGAGCAATTCGGCCATCATGCTTTCGTACTCGAATAAAGTCTGAAACCTTCCGTGATCTTCGTAAGGTTCGCCTGCATAGGCAGTCAGGAACTCTGAACGACCGGTAATTTCATCGCAAATGGCAGGTACGTAATTATTGACACAACCACCACCCAGAAAACTGAGTTGGTCTTCGCAGCTTTTATTTTTCGCCAGAATTTTTTCGACATGCTTTTTGAGCAATACTTCCGATAGGATTGCTTTTGGAATCTTCATTTTTTCACGAAACCGCAGATGTTCCGGAATATCTTCGTACAATTGATCAATGTCGGTTATCCCAATTTTTTTCATCATAGCATCTTTATTCGCCGGAACGGAATTGGGAATGTATGGATGAATAAAGTCTTTTTTGGTGTTCATAATCTACTATTTAAAGTAAAAGGTATGGTTTTAAGCAATTCCTCCGCCGTCAACAACCAGGTTTGAACCAGTCACCCATGTTGAAAGATTGCTGGCAAAGAACAGAACGGCATTGGCAACATCTTCGGTGGTGCCGATTCGCTCCAATGGACGGCCGGTTGCGCAACTCAATTTGTAATCTTCATTGTAAGTTCCCCCCAGTTGTTCGCATTCGCTGCGAAGCATCGGCGTATCAATATCTCCCGGACATACAGTATTTACCCGGATGTTATATTTCCCGAAGTCAATTGCCATTGCACGGGTCATGTTTAATGTCCCGCCTTTCATGGCGCAGTATGCCACTGCATTTTCGCCACCTTTGAGCGACCAGCCCGAACCTGTATTAATAATGCTTCCACCTCCATTTTTGATCATGTAAGGGACTGCATATTTTGTCATCAGGTATTGACCTTTCAATGAAACATCGAGGGCCAGATCCCATTCTTCAGGCTCGAGGTCCAGCGCATTTTTCCGGATGGCAATTCCGGCATTGTTGAATAAGATATCAATTTTTCTAAAAGCCTGAACTGTTTGGTCGATGGCATTTTTGCATTCATCAGCTTTTCGGACATCGCATTTGACGAAAATGGCATTTCCTCCCAGACTTTCAATTTCTGATACAGCCGCTTCACCATTGGCTTGATTGATGTCGAGAATGGTGACTGAAGCGCCAAAGGCCGACAGTTTTTTTGCTGTTCCAAGACCAATTCCTGAAGCTCCGCCCGAAATAATGGCAACTTTGCCTTCAAGCGAAATTAACTCCAACGCATTTTTAAGGATGTTCATATGATTTTTTTTAATTGGCTATTATGCTATTTTATAGAGGTTAAAATTTTCCTGTGGGTTGACCGTCTCATAAATTATCTGAAGATAAACTTATTATTTGAAGTACCTGTAACTTTCGCTCATCTGCAAATAAGAAAAACAGTTGAAACGTCAATCCGATTAGGGAACAGCTGAAGATCAGATAGAAATTTGGACTTTGACGGTATATTGCTTTTAGAAAAAGTCAGGTCAGTCCACCTGAAATTTAAATTGATCCGTCAATTATTAGAATGCACCAAGTCCATTTTCCAGAGCATTAAAGTACTGTTCCTTATTAAAAGAATACATGAATGGAGCTTTATTTGCAGCGCCGCTGAAATACTTCTCTTTCTTTTCTAAAATGCCGTATGAAAGTATTTTTCTGTTGAAATTGCCCCGATCAAGCTTTTTGCCCCGAATGGTTTCATAAATTTTTTGCAGGCTTTTTAACGGGAACTCTTCAGGTAATAAGTTGAACCCGATAGGTAAATAGTTTAACTGAAATCGAAGTTCCCGGATTGCTGTTTCAATGATCAAATTATGATCGAAGGTTAGTTCCGGAACACTTTCCAGATCAAACCACTCACACTGTCTTACATCGTCGGTTAGCGGACTGACTTGTCTATACTGAACTAAAGCAAGATATCCCAGAACAACAAACCGTTGCAGAAAGAAATTATAATTGAGCTGATCGCCCTGAAACTGATCACTGAGGAATAATTCACGTTCTTTTTCAGCACGATTAACAGCACCAAATACTCCAAAATGCTTCAAAAAAACAGAATTTAAACCGGTAAATAGTTTCAGAAGTCGTTCGGCTGCTGTGATCAGTTCATCTTCTTTTAAAACAAATCCACCCGGAAGTGTCCACTTATCTGCATACACTGTTCGCAAAAGCAAAACCTTTACCTTATTGTCGTCGAAGCCAAAGATTACATTATTGATAGCGATTGAGGGCAAAACATATTTGTCCGGATTTGTCTTGAATTCTTCTGTAAATAAAATATCGTCCATCAATTTCTTTGGTAATTAAATTGGTTTGACCTTTACTCTGATACAAATGAATCGATTTTTTTGATTTTTTCAAAAATTAATATTAATATTGAGTCGCAATGACTCAATAAACAACTAATATTGTCTGAATAGTTATTTTTTTGAGAAGATTCACTTATATCTAAACGCAAACGTTATGAAAAAATCGATTTTATCACTGCTTGTTGTTACGCTGGTTTTTCTTCTTAATTCCTGCATTAATAGGGTAGAAACATTACCAAGAACCATCTGCTTCGACGATGGATGGCGATTTATAAAAGATAATCCGCAAAAGGCAGAAGATCCGACTTTCGATGATTCAAGCTGGCGCTTACTCGATCTGCCACACGACTGGAGTATAGAAGATTTACCCAACCAAACAAAGGATAGTATTGTTGGACCGTTCTCTAAAGTTTCAATCGGCAAAATGGGAACTGGCAATACCGTTGGAGGAACTGCCTGGTACCGCAAAACCTTTAAAATAAATCAAAGCAATAAAAACAAAATCGTTTACCTTCAATTCGATGGAGTGTATATGAACTCCGACGTTTGGGTTAACGGAAAACACGTTGGAAATCATCCTTATGGCTATACTTCATTCTATTACAACATTACTCCGTATTTAAGCCCATCCGGAGAAAACAACACGATTGCCGTTCAGGTAAAAAATGAAGGTGTGAATGCACGCTGGTATTCGGGTTCAGGAATTTACCGACACACCTGGCTTACAACTACCGATCCGGTACACATTGGTGTATGGGGAACGCAGGTTACAACTCCTGAAGTAAGCGAAAAGTCGGCTCTTATATCTGTTAAGACTACCGTAATCAATGAGGGGCAGAATTCAATCAAGTCCGAAATAAGTATTGATATTTTAGATCCACTTGGTAAAGTTGTGGGAACTGGGAAAGCCACTTCAGTAATTGCAGCTGGAGCGTCGTATGAATTTTCTCAAAAGATAACGGTCAACAATCCAACACTTTGGAATTTAGATAAGCCAGAACTTTATCAGGCAAAGGTTTCTGTTACTTCGGAAAAAAATTCTGATCAGGAAACCTACACCTTTGGAATCAGGAGCATCCGTTTTGATGCCCGAACGGGGTTTACTTTAAACGGAAAGACCATCAAACTAAAAGGAGGCTGCTTCCACCATGACAACGGGCCGCTTGGTGCTGCTGCTATAGACCGGGCCGAAGAACGGAAAATCGAAATCATCAAAAAAGCCGGATTTAATGCCATCAGATGCAGCCACAATCCACCATCACCAGCATTTCTCGATGCCTGCGATCGGATTGGATTAGTTGTTATCGACGAGGCATTCGACATGTGGGAACAGTCAAAAATGGGAACACTGGGCTCTCTCATGAGTGGAAAAGAAATACAAACTAACGAATATTCAAACCATTTTAAAACATGGTATAAAAAGGATATTGAATCGATGGTCGTCCGCGACCGTAACCATCCTTCTGTTATAATGTGGAGTATCGGGAATGAAATTGTGGAAGCAGCTGATACTTCGGGACTGAGGATTGCCACAAACCTGGTGAACGAAGTCAGAAAATACGATACCACCAGGGCTGTTACCGAAGCGCACGTGGATATGGGTGCTATTATGGGTGGTAAAAGTACATGGGATAGCCGGGCTGAACACATGACTTTGCTAAATGTTGTGGGGTATAATTATGGATATTTAAGATATGAACCTGATCATGCCAAGTATCCGGAAAGAGTTGTTTATGGCTCTGAAACAAATCCTCCGCTTGCTTACGAAAACTGGAAATTAGTGGAAAAGATGCCCAACGTTTTTGGAGATTTTACCTGGTCAGGAATGGATTATCTGGGCGAAGCAGGTACCGGCATTCCTCGTTTGATGGATGAGGAATATTTAAAAAAACTCGGGAATAATCAAATGGCTATTATGATGCAATTTTTTAGTCCTGATTCATGGCCTGCCTTTAGCAATTACCAGGGTGATCTGGATCTTATCGGGAATTACAAAGTACCCTATTATTATCGTCATGTGGTTTGGGATGAAAGCAAAGTCGAAATGTTTGTTCATACACCAATCCCGGTTGGTAAAAAAGAAATTACAAGTCCCTGGGGCTTTCCTGATGAATTAAAAAGCTGGACATGGCCGAGTCAGGAAGGCAAAAAATTGCAGGTACATGTATACACCAAAAGTCCACTGGTGAAACTTGAACTCAACGGTAAAATTGTTGGTGAACAAAAAGTGGATTTGGAGAAAACAATTACCGCTACTTTTGAAATACCTTATCAACCCGGAACTCTGACTGCACATTGCTTTGATAACGGCAAGGAAACAGCGACCCAAACGCTAAAAACCGTTGGAAAACCCGTTGCAATTCAACTTGTTGCCGACCGCAGTACCATCAAAGCTAACCGAAACGATTTGTCGTATGTGGCCGTTGAAATCCTGGACGAACAGGGCAATCTGGTTCCAAACGACGACCGGTTGATTCATTTCACTCTGAACGGAAACGCTGAAATTGCCGGTGTCGGCAATGGTAATCCAAAAGATGTCAGCAGTTTTCAGCAACCTCAGAAATCAACTTTCCTTGGCAAAGGATTGATTATTGTTCGCCCGAAAGGGAATTCAGGAAAGATTAGTGTAACAGCAAAATCAGACGGATTAAATGAAGCGAATATTGAGTTAATCACACAATAGATTCTTATTCATATTTTATCGACATTCAGGTAAACACAAAACTAAAGTTGCATTAGTTGTTTACCTGAATGTCCTTTTTTTGATTCGATCCAAAACGGCTTATTCGGAAAAGGGCACTTTGTATTCTTAATTCCGGTCGAAATACTTGGTATGGAGTAATTCGTGCGACAAATGATGAAACAAGTAAGCAAATTGGATGGCTGAAAATAGATCTCCATTTTATTAATTCTATGGTAATAACCATAATCGGATACTTTAGTAAAGTATTTTAATAACTTGGTACTCTTAAACTGAAAACGTTGAACGTTACCAAATCAAACAGTGAACTTATACTGCTCATTCAAAAGGATGATAGGGTTGCATTCTACCATATCTACGAAAGGTACAGTAAAAGGCTTTATGGATTTGTTTTGAGATATATCAAACAGCATGAAGATGCCGAAGAAATTGTTCAGGAGGTTTTTGTGAAAATCTGGGAATCCAGGAATAAAATTGATGCTTATTCTTCTTTTGAAGCTTTTCTGTTTACCATTGCCTACAATACCACGATTAGTCTGCTGCGTAAACGGACCAATGAAAAAAAATACCTTGAACACTTAAAATCATTGCAACAAGCTGATAATTCGCCGGATTTAATTGATGAAATAAACTTTATCGAATTAAATGGTCGGGTACAATCGTTGCTAAACGAGCTAACTCCGCGCCAGAAAGAGATATTTCATTTAAGCCGTGAAGAAGGATTAACGCATGATGAAATTGCAAATAAACTGGAGATTTCAGTTAACACGGTAAAAAAACACATGGGCAACACGCTTACTTTCTTAAGAACGCAAATTAATAGCAATCTGACAATCAATGTATTGTTTGCCTATTTGTTTCTTTATTAAAATAAATCACTTTTCGCATACTCCCTTCAGCCTACTTAAGCGTATACCTTTTTGAAAATACCATTAAGGAGAGTTATTGCAAAGTTTCGTTAGTTAGATTTGATTACAGAGTGCCTCCCGGCTTTCCGGGAGGCATAATCACCCGGAATAAAATGAAAAAAGAATTACTTATAAAGTATTTAAACAACAAGTGTACAGAAACTGAACTAATTGATGTACTCAGGTGGATTAATGCTGATGCATTAAATGAAGATGGTACGAAGTGGATTTTTGAGGATTGGAACTCCTGGAAGGAAACTGGCACTTTGGAAGATAATGAAAAATTCACAGCCATTTTTGATAAAATTCAGGAAGAAATAAACAACACTCAGGAAAAAAGTAGAGTTGCAAGCAAAACTTTTACACTGTCTGCCGTTACTCTCTGGCTTACAAGAGCAGCAGCAGTTCTCTTAATTCCTGTACTTACCTTTTTATTTTATACACTTTCTGAAAATAGAAGTTTAACTGGTCAATACGCCAACCATGTTGTTGATTCTCTTGAGGTTATTGCACCTATGGGTTCCAGAACAGTAGTTCAGCTATCCGATGGTTCTGTAGTTCAATTAAACTATGGCAGTAAAATTAAATATCCGCAGTTTTTTTCAGGTGACACACGAAACGTTACTCTTACCGGTGAAGGTTTTTTTAAAGTTGCTCATAATCCTGAAAAACCATTTATTGTTAAAGCCGGAAATCTAAATATTAAGGCGGTGGGGACTACTTTCAATATTATGGCATATGCTGACAATGACATTATTGAAACTACATTAGTTGAAGGGAAAGTACTCCTTGATCAAATGACACCGGATGGAAATATCAAAACCATAGGCTCTATGATTCCGGGTCAACATGTAAACTTCAATTTAAAAACCACTAAGATTCAAAGTACACAAGGGAAAGTTGAAAAGTACGTTTCCTGGACCGTTGGCAAACTGATTTTCGAAGATACTCCCATGTCTCAGGTTACAGAAAGGTTAAGCCGGATGTTTAATGTTGATTTCCAGGTTAACGATGAACTAAATGACTATATCTATACAGTCACTCTTGAAGATGAATCCCTCTCCCAGATTCTTGATCTGATGACAATTGCAACTCCGGTAGTTTATAAAATGCTTCCCCGCAAAAAATTACCGGATGGTTCGTACTCAAAACAAAAAATAACAATAGATAAACGAAAATAAAACTTAACCTAAACTTAGAAAAACGATGAGCCTATGAACTAAACAAGCAAAAAAACTACAGGGAAATGCGTCAACACTTCCCTGCAGAGATTAAAATTCATGCCTGTAGTTACATACAGGCCATTTATTAACTAATCAATACAAAAGTATGAAAAAAAATATGGAATTGTCCGGGGATTCAAAATATCCTTGGTTGAAAAAATTTTTCAGGATTATGAAACTAACGACCTTTTTGATTCTGTTTTCTGTGGTTTGTGTTTTCGCAAGCGAAACATACTCCCAGACAAAAAAGCTTAACCTGAGCATGAATAAAGCCTCAGTAAAGGAAGTCCTTTCTGCAATTGAGGAGCAAAGTGAGTTCAAATTCATGTACAGCGGAAAGATAATTGATGTCAGCAGGGAAGTTGTAATTAATGAAGAAAACTCAAAAATTGAAGATGCATTAAAATCATTATTTAAAGGAACAGATGTAGAATATACCATCAAAGACCGGATTATTGTATTAAGCGCATCTGGTATATTTAATAATGAATTATCAAATACTGAGCAGCAAAAATCGGTTTCCGGTAAAGTTACCGATTCTTCAGGTGCTCCATTGCCAGGAGTTACAGTTGTGGTCAAAGGAACATCTCATGGCATTATTACAGATTCAAATGGCAACTATTCACTTCCCAATGTTCCTGATAATGCAACTATGCAATTTTCATTTGTGGGAATGAAAACTCAGGAAATTGTAGTTGAAGGCAAAATTACTCTGAATGTGACACTTGTTGAAGAATCCATTGGCATTGAAGAAGTCGTAGCTATTGGTTACGGTACCCAGAAGCGGGAGCAATTAACAACCGCCATATCAAATGTTAAATCAGAAAATTTTATCAAGGGCTCTGTCACAGATGCTTCTCAACTCATTAAAGGTAAAATTGCAGGTTTAAGTATTACGACACCCGATGGTAACCCTGTTAATACTTCGCAAATTAACCTTAGAGGTATCACAACACTGGTTTCAGGATCAAGCCCATTAATATTGATTGATGGTGTACCTGGGTCTCTAAATGTTGTTGCTCCTGAAGATATTGAATCAATTGATGTATTGAAAGATGGTTCCGCAGCAGCAATTTATGGGACAAGAGGTACTAATGGTGTTATTCTAATTACGACTAAGAAAGTAAATGGTGAGATGCCGGCATCTGTTGAAGTAAATAGTTATGTAAGCACCCAGAAAATCACAAAGAAACTTGATTTTATGGATGCTACTCAATATCGTGCTATCGTTGCTAAGAAAGAACCTGGGTCTTATGACTACGGTTATAATACAAATTGGTTAGATGAGATATTACAAACACCTATTTCTCAAGTTCACAATATTAACATAAAAGGTGGTTCGAAAAATACATCTTATGTTGCAAACATTAATTACAGAAACTCTGAGGGTATCATTAAAAAATCGAATAACACAATGATAGTACCTCGGTTGGAAATAACTCAGAACTTATTTGATGGTAAAATAAAACTGACTGGAAATATAACTGGTTACCAACAAGAATATTTTTCCGGGTCAAATGGTGGTAGTTATAACAACATTGTCTATCAAAACGGTTTGACTTACAATCCGACTGATCGGCCGAAGAATGACGATGGTTCCTGGGTAGATCACGTAGATAGAACAGATTACGTGAACCCGTTGGAGGTATTGAATGAAACTCATGGCTTAAATCAGAATAATGATTTGCGTACCATAGGAACAATTACTTTTTTACCAATAAGTGGTTTAAATATAAAAATGTTGGGTTCAAGAGATTTGTACAACAGCACTCGTGGCTACTATGAAACAAAAAAGCATTATTCGACGCTGCATGATGGTAGAAATGGTTTTGCTTCACGGGGAACTAATCGTACATTAGAGGAACTGTTTGAACTTACTGCGCAATATACGAAAACAATTAAAGATCATTCGATCAATGCTTTAGCTGGTTACAGCTGGCGCGATAACAGTTACCAGGATTACTCAATGCAAAACTGGGATTTTCCAACCGATGCATTTGACTATAATAACATGGGTGCCGGAAAAGCTTTAAAACGCGGTGATGCTCCTATTTCTTCTTATCAGAGCCAGAATAAGCTTGTGGGCTTTTTTGGTAGGATAAACTACGCGTACCTGAACAAATATCTGCTTATGGCTAGTATCCGCCACGAAGGATCTTCCAAATTCGGAGAAAATCACAAATGGGGTAATTTCCCTGCGGTATCGGCTGGATGGAACATTTCTAAGGAAAATTTCATGAAAAGTATAGCCGCTATTTCAACCCTGAAACTACGTGCAGGTTATGGCATTACCGGTACAGAGCCGACTGATCCATACAGATCGCTATCACTCATCAATTTCAATACCTATGCAATGAACAATGGTCAGTGGTCACAAACTGTCGACCCTTCAATTAATCCCAATCCTGATTTGAGATGGGAAAAGAAAGAAGAAATTAACTTGGGTTTAGATTTTGGATTACTTCACGAACGCATTTCAGGATCGATTGACGTTTATCAAAGAACAACCAGAGACTTGTTGTTTGATTATCCTGTTTCAACTCCTCCATACCTTTTATCAACACTGAGGGCAAATGCTGCTACCATGGAAAATAAGGGGATTGAAATTCAGATTAACACGACCCCTGTTCAATCCAAGGATATTCAGTGGAATTCATCAGTAAGTTTCTCATACAATCAGAACAAACTTGTTTCGCTTAACGACAAGAACTTCACAATTGCCAGTGGATATTTTGATGCAGGAGCTTCCGGAGAACCAATTCAGGCTAATTTTACAAGAGTGCAGATCGGACAGCCTATTGGTAATTTCTGGGGATTTAAAACGGTTGATATTGACGCTACTGGCCATTGGATGATTGAAGGAAAGGATGGCAAGCCCAAGCCAATTTTGGAACAACAAGCCGATGATAAACAGATCATAGGAAATGGTACACCAAAAGCTTTTTTGAGCTGGAATAATACAGTGAGTTATAAGAATTTCGATTTAAATGTTACCATGCGCGGTGCTTTCGGATTCCAAATTGTAAACTATCCAAGAATGCAGTATGGCGCACCTGTAATGCTTAACCGTGGTAATATTCTAGCCTCAACGTACGATAAAATATATGGTAAGGTAGCTTTGGCCGCCGACCAATCGCTCAACTTCGTGAGCTACTATGTTGAAAATGGCGATTACTGGAAGATTGATAATGTTACTATTGGATACAACTTGATCCTTAAAAATCAGAAAGTTATTAAAAAAATCAGGATTTATGCATCAGGTTCTAACCTTGCTACTTTCACTAAATATACCGGGATTGACCCTGAAATAAGCACAAGTTTTAATGGTAATAATTTGGTCCCCGGAATTGACAGTAAGGGCAGGTATCCAGCTTCTTCAACATACACTCTTGGATGCTTCCTAACATTTTAACAACTTAATAGAGAATATTTATGAAAACGATAATAAAAACATCATTTTTTATTGCTCTTATTTCAATCGTTATATCGGGTTGTAATAATGACTTGACTGAATTAACATATAGCGACGCATCTGCAAGCTCCTATAAGTTTGATGATCCTTTCAGTGCCATGGGTGTTGTTTATGCTAAAATGCGGAATAATTTTGGTCACTGGGATTGGTACAATATTCAAGAGACAACCTCAGATGAGATGTGTCATCCGGCCAACGCTTCGGGTTGGGACGACGGAGGTATTTATAAAAAGATGCACCTCCATACCTGGAATTCTGAAACTCCTCAATTAGCTGGTGTCTGGAATAATTTCTATGCAGGAGTACTTAGCGCTAATCGTGTTATTGGTCAAATTCGAGGTGGTCAGGTACCTGTTCCCACTGGAACAACAAAAGCTGCTCTCATTGGAGAGATGAGGGTTGCACGTGCAATGTATTATTGGTTATTGCTCGATAATTTTGGCGATGCCCCGTTAGATACTACTGCAGTACAAGGAGAATTACTCCCTAAAACATCTCGTAAGGATCTATACAATTTTGTTGTAAACGAGATCACTCAATCCATACCAAATCTTAGTGAAAAGGTAGATAAATCTACCTACGGACGTTTCAACAAATGGGCAGCAAAGGCATTGTTGGCAAATATATATCTGAATGCTCAGGTGTATATTAACGAACCCAAGTGGGCCGATTGTTTACAACAATGTAATGATATCCTTGCGACCGGGAACTATAGTATGGAAGCAAATTACAAAGATATATTCCAGACAAATAACGAAAATTCGAAGGAAATCGTTTTTGCTGTTCCTTTCGATGAAAAAGTTGGAACCGGATTTTATGCTGAAATGTGGTCGTGGAATGGTAAGTTCAATGCAAAATCAAACATGCAGGCCACACCATGGGGGTTCGGAGGGGTTGTTGGAGTTCCTCAGTTTGTTGACACTTATGATACTGATGATGAAAGACTTTCCGATACATGGTTATTGGGCCAGCAATATGCACTTGATGGAAAAATCATCACTGCCGGCAACAATGTAACTCCTTTTATTCTAAAAAACTCGTTGCCCGATGGTTTATATATTGGCGAATTGGAAGGTGCCCGTATTAATAAATTCGCTGTGAAGGAAAAGGCCATGTCGAATCTAGATAACGATTTTCCACTGTTTCGCTATGCACACATCTTGATGATGAAAGCTGAATGCCTATTAAGAACCAATAAAGCAGATGACGCTGCAGCTATTGTATCACAAGTTAGAGCCAGAGCTTTTAAAAATACTCCGACCAAAGCTACTGTAACCGGTGCTCAGCTGATGGGCCCTTCAAAGTACAACTACGGATATGTGGAAAATTACAAAATTGTAGATCCAGGAAACACAGCTACAATTCAATACGGAGGATTCCTGGATGAATTGGGTTGGGAATTTGGTTGGGAAGCTCACCGGCGTATCGATAATATCAGGTTTGGAGTATTCACAACCAAAAGCTGGCTTTCGCATAAACCTCAGGGCGATTACCGAATTGTATTTCCAATACCTCAACCGGCAATGAATGCCAATACTCTTTTGAGCCAAAATCCTGCTTACGCTGGGAAATAACAACGACATCAATCGATTATAAAGCGTTTGAATGAATAATTTGGCTGCTTCATCTGAATTCAGTTGAAGCAGCCTTTTACGAACAAACATTACTTACAAATCAAATGAAATCTTTCCCTCACTTATAAATTGCAGAATATGAAACAAATCTTTATTGCTGCATTAGTCAGCACTGCGATAATGTTATCACCACAATTAAAGGCTCAAATTGCACTCCAGAAAATGGAATCTGTAAACTTTTCGCAGGTTGTAATTCAGGATAACTTTTGGAAGCCAGTCATGAACATTGTAAGCTCGGTAACAATACCGGTTTGCATCGAACAAACGGAGGTTAAAACACCCCGTATCCGGAATTTTGAAAAAGTAGTTGCGAAAAAAGGCGAAAAACATGAAGGTATCTATTTTGATGACTCGGACGTGTATAAAGCACTGGAAGCAATTGCGTATTCGTTGAAGAACCAGCCTGACGCTAATCTGGAAAAAAAAGCGGATGAATGGATCGATAAGATCGCTGCAGCACAACAGCCTGATGGCTATCTAAATACCTACTTCACCTTATCTGGTCTGGAAAATCGGTGGACCGACATGGAGAAACATGAGGACTATTGTGCTGGCCATTTGATCGAAGCTGCAGTTGCCTATTACAATACAACCGGAAAACATAAATTTCTCGATGTTGCCATACGCCTTGCCGATCATATCGACAATACTTTCCGTCAGAAAAATGTACCCTGGGTCTCGGGTCATCAGGAAATCGAACTTGCCCTTGTCAAACTCTACCATACAACAGCTAACATTAAGTATCTCGATCTTGCTGATTGGTATTTGCAACAACGCGGGCACGAACATGGAAAAGGTGTGATCTGGGACAAATGGAAGTCTCCGGAATATTGTCAGGATAAAATACCTGTAAAGGAACAAAAAGACATTACCGGTCATGCTGTTCGTGCTATGTACCTATATACCGGTGCCGCCGATGTTGGTACCGCCAAGAACGATAATGGATATATGGATGCCATGAAAGCCGTTTGGGAAGATGTCGTTTACCGCAATATGTACATAACCGGTGGAATCGGTTCTTCAGGAAGTAATGAAGGTTTTACTGTTGACTACGACCTGCCAAACGAAACTGCCTATTGCGAAACATGTGCCTCGGTTGGAATGGTGTTCTGGAACCAACGCATGAACATACTGACCGGGGACGCCAAGTACATCGATGTATTGGAGCGAAGTCTTTACAATGGGGCACTTGACGGACTTTCTCTTTCTGGTGATCATTTTTTCTACGGTAATCCGTTATCTTCCATCGGAAATTATTCAAGAAGCGAATGGTTTGGTTGTGCCTGCTGCCCTGCCAATATTGCACGGCTTGTCGAATCAATTGGGAACTACATTTATGCCAAGAAAAACGACGCTGTTTACGTAAACCTGTTTGTTGGAAGCTCAGCTAATATAACCATGCTGAACAAAAAAGTTAAAATCGAACAAACAACTAAATATCCTTGGGATGGTGATGTGCAAATCGCTATAACACCTGAAAAGCAAACCAAATTTGGACTGTATGTTCGCATTCCGGGATGGGCAAAGAATCAAACAGTTCCCGGCGATACCTATGTCTTTACTGATAATGATACCAGTACTTTCTCTCTATCGGTTAATGGCATGCCTGAAAGCTGTAAACTGGTTAACGGATACGCAATTATCGATCGAATTTGGAAAAAGGGAGACATCGTTAAACTCAATTTACCAATGCCGGTTCGCAGAGTGATGTCCATTGAAAAAGTGAAGGAAGACAAGAATTTAGTTGCCCTGCAAAGAGGACCTCTGGTTTATTGTTTCGAACACACAGATAATGGAAAACAAAACATGAATATTGTTTTGCCAGATCAGGTGAAAATGAATGCCGAATTTAACCCTACACTTCTTAACGGAGTGGTGGTACTAAAAGGTAATGCCCTTGTGCTTTCAGTTTCGTCGGATGGGTTAAAAGTATCAACTGAAACAAAACCTGTTGTGGCAATTCCTTATTATTCATGGGCAAACCGTGGCGAAGGCCCCATGAAAGTTTGGGTTCCGCGCAAAATCGAGGATGTGAAAATTATCCCCTAAACGAATTCTGACTGAAAAATGTCCGATTAGTATGGTGTATGAGAGTGGTTGTCGGAAAGACTCAATATGGTTCAATTTAATCTCGTAAAGTACATTTAGACAGCCTGATGATTATTTGAATGATGGATTTCGACAACCTCTCTAAATTTGAACTAACTAAATAAATGGCCAATCTTGACCAAAATATTCCTGAAAAAAGGAAAACTCGGAAACGAATTGTTTTTCAATGTATTGCAATTTTATTGCCTCTTATTGTTTTGATATTTATCGAGATTGGCCTTCGGATTTTTGGTTATGGGTATGATTTGAGATTATTTATTGAAGATCAGCAGAATAAAGGGTATTTGGTCATGAATCCTCATGCCTCCAAACGGTATTTTACTGAGAATGAAAATGCCACCATCGGAACTTTTGAATCTTTTCGCAAACGAAAATCACCTGAAACTTTCCGGATTTTTGTATTGGGCGAATCCACCACACTTGGCTATCCATACATGCACAACGTTTCGTTTCACCGATGGTTGTCGTACCGCCTGAGGCACACTTTTCCCGAAAAACAGTTCGAAATCGTCAACCTATCATTAACGGCTGTAAACTCGTACACCGTTCTGGGTTTTGCCAAAGAACTGGTAAACTACGAACCTGATGCGGTGCTAATTTATTGCGGTCAGAATGAATATTACGGCACTCTGGGAGTTGGTTCAACTTCGCGTCTGGGAAGTAATCGGTTCGTCATTCAAAGTTTATTGCGCTTACGGTCGTCGCGGATGGTGCAGTTCCTTGGAAACAGTTATTCGCGCATTAGGCAAGCGATTGGTGGAAAAAAAACTGATCAGCGCGAAACCCTGATGAAACGAATGGCTGCCAAACAGGAGATTCCGCACAATTCATCCGATTACAAACGGGGAATTCAGCAATTCCAGACGAATATGGAATCTGTTTGTCAAGTCCTGACAAACAAAAACATTCCTGTTTTTATAAGTAACTTGGTTAGTAACGAGAAAGACTTAAAACCCTTTATCAGTTCGAAAACAGACTCAGCCACATCTGCGGAATATCAATATTCGTTGGCCGATGCAGCCTTTAGAAGCAACAATTTTGCAAAAGCCAAAGGGATTTATCTGAAGGCCAAAGATTTGGATATGCTTCGTTTTCGCGCTCCGGAAGCCATGAACGAAATAATTGCTGGCTTGCCGCAGAAGTTTCAATCTGTTTATTTGGTCGATACTAAGAAATTGTTTGAAGCACATTCACCGCACGGAATTATCGGCAGCGAAACCATCCTTGAGCACGTCCATCCCAATATCCTTGGGTATGGTCTGATGTCGGAAGCTTTTTATCAAGCCATTAAACAACAACATTTAATATCGAATAATTGGAAAAACGAAATTTCCTTTGAACAACTAAAGCAAGAAATGCCAATTACAATGGTCGATTCACTGAAAGGAACCTACGAAATTCAGGTTTTAAAAGAATTTTGGCCTTTCAATGAAGGAAAGACCTTCGATTCGAACAAACTTAATTCGTTTGAAGAACAATTGGCTGTTGCATTGCTCAATTATAAAATCAAATGGAATGACGCACTGAAAAAACAAATGAATTACTATTTGGAACAAAAAGATCTGATTAATATGGCTAAAGTTGCTGAGGCTGCAGCTCTGGAATACCCTAACGACGAGACTTTTCTCGGCTACGCCGGGAAATTCTGCATGAACTTGCACCAATATCAAAAAGCTCAGGTCTATTATCAGCAGAGCTTCCGCCTAGCTCCGATTCATGAAACAGCACAGGCGCTGGCCATTCTTTTCCTGAAAACCGATAAGCCTGAGAACGCGCTGACCTATTTAAAGTTCCTGAATCAGAATAATCAATCGAGAGTGAATTATTCGGTTGCTCAATCTCTGGCAACAGATGTAGTGAATTGCAAAACCATGCTAAAAAGTGATTCGTTGAATGTTGAATTGCTTAACCAGATTGCAATGAACTATTTTAAGATGCAGAATGTCGAAATTGCTTTAAAATATGCTGGAAGAGCATCAAAGCTCGACAGACAAAATAAAACAAGTTTAGAACTGCTTTACAAAATTAATTTGCTGTCCAAACCAAAACTTTAATTCACATGATCAGGATAAATACTTGAATAATTAAATAAATTGAACGACATGTATATAAAACAGATTTCGATACTTAATATTATTATTCTGATCGTTAGTAGTTTATCTTCAAGTTGCCAGAAACCATCGGAATTAAAGATTGATCCGGTTGCGGCAAGTTCGTTCGTTTTACAATGGGACGAGTTTAGTCCCATAATTGCAGATTTCAACAAAAATGATGATGAAATTTACGTTCAGTATATTCCGAATTCAAAGACTGACGAATTTCTAAAAGAAAATATCCCATACTTTAATTGTCCGGATCCGGAATTGGAAAAAACATACTATTTCAGGTGGTGGACTTTCAGGAAGCACATTAAAATGACACCTGCCGGATTCATTATCACCGAATTTCTTCCGGAGGTTTCATGGGCCGGGAAATACAATTCCATTTGTTGTCCCGCAGGCCATCATTTTTATGAAGGAAGATGGTTGTACAATCAAGACTTCCTCGAAAACTATGCTAATTTTTGGTTTAAGGGAGGTGGAGAACCTCGCCGATACAGCTTTTGGGCAGCCAATTCTATTCTGGCTTTTGCAAGTGTACAGCAAAATAAAAATCTGGTAACCAGCCTGCTTCCTTATTTTGATGGGAATTATCAGGAATGGGAAAAAACGCATTTGTGTGCCGATGGGTTATTTCAACAAACCGACAATCGTGACGGGATGGAAGTATCGATTGGTGGTTCCGGGAAACGGGCAACCATTAATTCGTACATGATTGGGGATGCCGAAGCGATAGCCTCGATTGCTGAAATAGCAGGAAATACTTTGTTAAAGAAGATTTATAACGCCAAAGCAATAGCATTGAAATCACTACTGCGAAAAAAGCTATGGAACGAAAATGCAGGTTTCTTTGAAACTCTTCCAATCAACTCGGACACGTTGGTTGGAGTTTGTGAGCTTCATGGCTATACTCCCTGGTATTTTAATATTCCGGAAGAAAAGCATTCGTCAGCATGGAAATATTTACTTACCGCCGCTGGTTTTAAAGCGCCTTTTGGACCAACCACAGCAGAGCAGACCAATCCTGGATTCAAAGTGGTTTACGAGGGACACGAATGTCAATGGAATGGACCAAGTTGGCCGTTCTCAACTTCTGTAACCCTGAAAGCCATGGCCAACCTGTTACACAATTACAATCAAACGGTTGTTTCGAAATCAGACTATGTCCAACAGCTTAAAACATTCTCCAACAGTCATCGAAGAATAAATGAGAATGGAAAACAAGTTTGTTGGATTGATGAAAACCTGGACCCATTTACTGGAGACTGGATTTCGAGGACGATGCTTAAATCAAAAAATGATTTGCCCAAAGAAAGAGGCAAGGATTACAATCACTCTTCTTTTTGCGATTTGGTTATTAGTGATTTGATTGGTGTTCAGCCATCGATGAGCAACCGGCTTACCATCGATCCGCTGGTTCCTTCCGAATATTGGGATTGGTTCTGTCTCGATCATGTAAAATATCACAATAAAATTCTAACTATCGTTTGGGATTTGGATGGTTCCAAATACCAAAAAGGAAAGGGGTTTTCTGTATTTGTTGACGGTGAACTCCGTCACAATTCAGAAACAATTCAAACAATTCATATTCAAATCTAAACCACTTATAATGAAGAAACTAATTCTACTATCACTGGCTATTGCCTTTTTGTTGAACACTTCTTTTGCTAAGGAAAAGGAAAAACGGAATTCATATTACATTACCAATCAGGCTCCGCTTGTGGCGCAGCCTTACACTGCCTTGCCTTTGGGTGCAATTAAACCTAAAGGTATGTTACTAAAAATGCTCGAGCTGCAACGCGATGGCCTCACCGGACACTTGGACAGCATTTACAACGTTGTTTGTGGCAACAACAATGGTTGGCTCGGTGGAACAGGTGATGGTTGGGAACGTGGCCCATATTGGATTGATGGTTTGGTTCCGCTGGCCTATATTCTCGACGATGCCGGTCTAAAAGCAAAAGCTCAGAAATGGATTGAATGGAGCATCAAGAACCAAAGGGAAGATGGCTATTTTGGACCAAATCCACTTCCTGAAGGTTACACAAAAATCCAGGGAACCCAACAAGATATGCGTGAAGACTGGTGGCCTAAAATGGTTATGTTGAAAGTGTTGCAACAATATTATACCGCAACAAAAGATGAACGTGTGCTCAAATTGATGACAAACTATTTTAAATACCAATTAAAAACTTTGCCAGAGAAGAAGCTTGGGTTTATCACTTTCTGGGCCGAACAGCGTGGAGGCGACAACCTGGCTGTTGTATATTGGCTGTACAACATTACTAAAGATAATTTCTTACTTGACCTTGCCGAACTTATTCACAAACAAACATTCGACTGGACCGAAATCTATTCCGGCAATGTAATTCGTACGCTAAATCCTCTGCCTGATCTACATTGTGTAAATGTTGCGCAAGGGTTAAAAGAACCGGTTGTTTACTACCAGCAACATCCGGAGCAAAAATATCTTGACGCGATTAAGAAAGGATTGTCGGCGCTAAAAGACTGCCATGGCTTTGTGAATGGCATGTACGGAGGCGATGAGCATTTGCATGGAAACGATCCCACTCAGGGCTCAGAGTTGTGCTCTGCAGTAGAAATGATGTATTGTTTTGAAAGCATTTTGCCAGTAACCGGAGATGTTTATTATGCCGATTATCTTGAGAAAGTTGCCTATAATGTGCTTCCTACACAAAGTACCGATGATTATATGCGTAAACAATATTTTCAGCAACCCAATCAGGTAATGATTACCGATGTTGAACGCAATTTTATGGACGATAAAAATGCACGTATTTGTTTTGGAACGACCAGTGGTTATCCATGTTGTTTGACGAACATGCATCAGGGATGGCCAAAATTTATTCAGAATCTTTGGTACGCAACAGCCGGAAACGGTATAGCAGCCTTGGTTTATGGTCCATCAGAAGTAACGGCAAAAGTTGCAAACGGAGAAGAAGTGAAAATTTCTGAAAAAACAGATTACCCGTTTAAAGAAAATATCCAGTTTACCTTTCAGACAAAAAAAACAGTTAAATTTCCATTCCATCTGCGTATTCCGGAATGGTGTAAAAACCCGACAATTACTTTAAACGGGAAAGTTATTGCAACAGCTTTCAGTAATAATATTGCTGAAATCGATCGTGAATGGTCAGCAGGAGATGTGGTAGAATTGAATCTGCCAATGGATTTCCGCTTCAGCCACTGGTACGAAAATTCTCTTGGAATTGAACGCGGACCGTTGGTTTATGCTTTGCGGGTTGAAGAACAATGGCGCGAAATAACCCAAAAAGGTTACGATGATACTTTCTGGGAAGTGTTGCCCAAATCGCCTTGGAATTATGCACTTCAGAAAAGCGAAATTGATAACAAAAAATTGCAAGCCGAAGTAAAGGATCAGATCTCGCTTAATCCTTGGAATCTGGAGAATGCTCCAATCACGGTAAAAATAAAAGCCAATCGTCTTCCGATCTGGCAATTGGAAAGAGGCTCGACCGGAAAACTTCCGATACCTTCATCGCCTGTCCGAACTGTTGAGAAACTGGAAGAAGAAGTTACTTTAATTCCATACGGTTGCAGCACTTTACGAATTTCGGAATTCCCGATTCATTAAAGATTTAAGGAACTATTAAAATAAAACCAATGAAAAAACACCTATTTATTCTGGCTATCGCAAGTACATTGCTTTTTGCCGCCTGCCAAAACGCACCAAAAAAAATTGAGAAGGTAGAGCCAGTAGCAACCCGCTGGACCGACGCGCAAGCACAACAATGGAGCGCTGAAAACGGTTGGCTTCGCGGAAGTAATTTCAACCCAAGTACAGCCATTAACCAGTTGGAAACCTGGCAAGCCGAATCGTTCGACACAGCAACCATCAACCGAGAATTGGGCTGGGCCGAAAGAATTGGAATGAACGTGATGCGCGTTTACCTGCACCACGTAGCTTGGGAAGTCGACAAGGAAGGATTCAAAACTCGCATGAATACTTACCTGACCATTGCCAATAAACATGGTATTAAAACGGTCTTCTGCATCTTCGACGATTGCTGGAATCCGACTTATGCTGCAGGCAAACAGCCGGAACCAAAAGTTGGTGTTCACAACTCAGGCTGGGTGCGCGATCCGGGCGAATTGCTTTACACCGACACCACGCTGATCAAGAAGTTGGATGACTATGTGAAAGATGTACTGACCACCTTTAAAGACGACAAGCGCATTGCCATCTGGGATTTGTACAACGAACCAGGAAACTCTGGCTATGGCAACAAATCGCTTCCTTTACTGAAGAAGGTTTTTCAATGGGGCTGGGAAGTTCGTCCATCACAACCTTTGTCTTCCGGAGTTTGGAATCTTAGCCTGAAAGAAATGAATAAATTTCAGATTGAAAACTCTGATATCATCACTTACCACAACTACGATAGTCCTGAAAAACATCATGCAGCGATTGATACTCTGAAGAAATACAACCGCCCGATGGTTTGTACCGAATACATGGCACGCCGAAACAACAGCCTGTTTACCAATATCATGCCCATGCTGAAAGCGCAAAACATTGGCGCCATCAACTGGGGATTGGTTGCCGGAAAATCGAATACCAAATATGCCTGGGGCGAACCTATTACCGATGGATCGGAGCCTAAATTGTGGTTTCACGAAATTTTCCATCCTGATGGAACTCCTTACAAACAGGAGGAAGTTGATTTAATTAAGAGCCTAACCCTAACAAAATAATGATGAACCGAATTACTTTATTTTCAATGGTTATAGGTGCAGCAATTGCGTTTAGCAGCTGCTCTCCAAAACCACCAACCAAAACCGAAAATTGCTTTAAACTGAAAGCTGAAGATTTCCAAAAAACCATTAATGGAAAAGCGACTAACCTATATATCCTGAAAAACGGAAACATCCAGGCAGCCATTACCAATTACGGCGGTCGTATTGTTGGACTTTGTACGCCGGATAAAACCGGAAAAATGGACGACATAGTACTTGGATTTTCCAGCATCGATGGTTACCTGAAAGCCAAAGAAGTGTTCCACGGAGCTTTGATTGGCCGTGTTGGAAACCGCATTTCCAAAGGAAAATTCACCCTCGACGGAAAGGAATATAAGCTTCCGCTTAACAACGGAGTCAATCACCTGCATGGCGGTGCCGGCGGATTTCACAGTGTAATCTGGGATGTAAAAGCAGTAACCGATTCGTCGATTGTGTTGACTTATTTGTCGAAAGACGGCGAAATGGGTTATCCCGGAAACCTGAATGTTGAAGTTCAGTATTTGCTGAGTTCGAAAAACGAAGTGGTGATGAGCTACAAAGCCGTTACCGACAAGAACACTCCGGTTAACCTCACCAACCACGCATTTTGGAATTTGGCTGGCGAAGGAAGTGGAACCATCAATGATCATATATTGACGATCAATGCAGATGCATACACTCCCGTTGATTCAACCCTGATTCCGCTGGCCGGAAACGAATCGGTTGAAAGAACTCCTTTCGATTTCAGGGCAGGAAAAGCCATCGGAACCGATCTTGGACAAGTTAAAACCAACATCCAGTTGAAACATGGTCCGGGTTACGACCATAACTTCGCGCTAAACAAACCTGTAGTTGCCGAAATGTCTCTGGCAGCCACGGTTGTTGAACCTGTTAGCGGACGTAAAATGGAAATTTTTACTTTGGAACCAGCTTTACAGTTTTATGGCGGAAACTTTATGGATGGCACCGATACCGGTAAAAGCGGAAAAACGTTTAAATACCGCGAATCGCTTGCTTTGGAACCCCAGCATTTTCCTGATTCGCCCAACCATCAAAACTTTCCTTCCATTATATTAAGGTCAGGGGATGTTTATCAAACAAGTTCAATTTATAAATTCAGTGTAGTGAAATGAATTTTGAAAATATATGAAAATAGAAACTATTTTGGGCACCATAAGGTTTGCTCCAAAAATAGATAGTCGATCGGATCTGTTAGTTTGCCCCTTTGCCAAAGACGGCAAGGGGGTTCTTGTTCTTGAGCAAAATGAAAATTAGTTACAAGAACCAATAAATTATCTTTTCCGAAGTCTGGAATTTCGTTTCCGTCGAGATAGGCTCTGATTTGAGCTAACATCTCAGGGTATTTGATGGTACTTGATAAGTTTTGCTGCCGGAAGGATTTCATGTACATGCGACTATTCTGATAAATTTGGGCAATCAATTCCTTTATAAAACTAATTTAGACCTAAAAATTAAGGAGCCGCAATTGCTTGTAGCTCCTGATTAGTTTCTT
>JBAWZG010000016.1:0-33021 GCA_037143155.1 Bacteroidia bacterium | reverse complement strand
AAAAACCCCGGTTCAGGCAAAATAAAAAAAAATGATTACCTATGTTTTTCCTTTAAAACTTAGGTAATCAGATACTTTATAACTCAGTTACTTCCTCCTATAATCCGAGTAAGACTTCTTCCGGATTTCTTCCGGAAGTAAGGAGACGTTCCGGATTTTCTATCAATTCCTTCACCTTTACCAGAAACCCGACTGAATCTTTCCCGTCGATAACGCGGTGATCGTAAGAAAGCGCGACATACATCATCGGGCGGATGACCACCTGACCATTCAACGCCACCGGGCGATCGACAATGTTGTGCATTCCGAGAATGGCTGATTGCGGCGGATTGATAATCGGGGTTGAAAGCAACGAGCCGAATGTACCGCCATTGGTGATTGTAAATGTGCCTCCGGTCAGTTCTTCAACCGATATTTTCTTGTTACGAGCTTTTTCAGCCAGTGCTTTTAATTCCAGTTCAATTTCGGCAATTGTTTTGCTTTCGGCATTCCGGATAATCGGAACCATCAATCCTTTTGGTGTCTGAACAGCAATACCAATATCGACAAATTCAGGAGAAATAATTTCTTCACCGTGAAGCTGCGAATTTACAGATGGATGAAATTGAATCGCTTCGGCAACAGCCTTGCTGAATATGGACATAAAACCCAGTTTCAATCCATACTTCTCCACAAATTTATTCTGAAGTTTCGTTCGCATTTCCATTACCCGGCTCATATCAATTTCGTTGAATGTAGTGAGCATGGCCGTTTCATTTTTAACCGAAACCAGGCGCTCTGCGAGTTTACGGCGCAAAGAAGTTATCTTTTCACGATTTACAGTTCTTGACGCTTCGAACGAAGCGCCGGTCGCTGAGCTTGTTGAAGCGGTCGAAGTGAGCTTGCCAACCTTTGGTAAGGCCAGAACAGCTTCTATGTCGCTTTTCGAGATACGGTGCAATCCGTTCAGAACTTCTTCCATCGAAAGGTGGTTTTCTTCCATCATTTCGCGGGCTACCGGAGTTACTTTAATATTCGATATTTCAGAATTTATAAAACTTTCAATAAGTTCAACTTTTTCAGGAGCAGAAACTACCTTTTGTTTTATTTCAGCTTTGGATACTGAAACTGCCTCTGCCTGAGCTGGCTTTTCTGCGGATGCAAAACTCGTATCAATAGTACAGGCAATAACTCCTACCGCTACCCGATCTCCTTCTGAAATCAATATTTTTATCTTTCCGCTTTCGCCAGCTGATAAAGTAAGCGTTGCTTTATCCGATTCAATTTCACCAAGTTCCTGACCTTTCTTTACAAGATCACCGTCGGCAACGATCCATTTACCAATTTCAACTTCAGTGATGGATTCTCCGGGCGTTGGTACTTTAATTTCGATTACCATGATTGGTTTTTTATTGGTTTTAAATCATCATTGAATTGCTCCCTTCGATACTCAGGGAGCGGAACTCCGGACTTCCGGCTTCCAGCGATTTTTATGCCAGCACCTTTTCCTCAAACACAGTATCCAGTATTTTTTTCAGGCGTGTATTGTGATTATGCATCAATCCAACAGCAGGGCTGGCGCTGGCAGGACGCGAAACCAACTCAAAAGGCACTTCAGGTAAAAACCGCTGAATGTGTTGCCACGCACCCATATTCGATGGTTCATCCTGCGCCCAGATTATATTTTCAAGATTTGGATATTTTGAGATGATCGATCGTATCCTTTCTGTATTTAACGGGAATAACTGTTCGACCCTGACAATTGCTGCATTTGTGATACCTTCTTCGGCCTGTCTTTTATGCAGATCGTAATAAATTTTTCCGAAGGTAAAAACCAGTTTGCAGATCTTCTCAGGACGTGGAACTGTATCTTCAATGATTTCCTGGAATGATCCTTCAGCCAGTTCGTCCACCGATGAATTAACCAACGGATGCCGTAATAAACTTTTGGGTGTAAAAACAACCAGCGGAATCCTGAAATCCGATTTCATCTGACGCCTTATCAGATGAAACATATTGGCCGGAGTGGTTGGAACAACAACCTGAATGTTATTGTCAGCCGTCAGATTCAAAAACCGTTCAATCCGTGCACTTGAATGTTCCGGCCCCTGCCCTTCGTATCCGTGAGGCAAATACATCACCAGACTGTTCATCATGCCCCACTTTTCGTAGGCCGAAGAAATGTACTGATCAAATATGACCTGCGAAACATTGGCAAAATCGCCAAACTGGGCTTCCCATATCGTCAGGCTTTTCGGATTGGACAGCGAATAACCATATTCAAATCCAAGCACACCATATTCTGACAATAGCGAATTGAATACATGGAAAGCTCCTTGTTTTTCACTGATATTTTTCAACGGAAAATACTTTTCATCGGTATCCTCCACCACAAATGATGCATGACGATGAGCAAAAGTTCCACGCTCCGAATCCTGACCACTCAGCCTGACGGCAAAACCTTCTTCAAGCAAAGAACCATAGGCCAGCAATTCGGCCATGGCCCAGTCCATGCGGTTATCGAGCATCATCATCCGGCGGTCTTCCAAAATCCGGTCAATTTTTTTGAAGAACTTCTTGCCGGCCGGCAAATGATTAATTTGTTCGGCAATTCGTATCAGTTCACTTTTCTTTACACCTGTTTTGATCGAATGAAGCAAATCTACATTTACCGGATTTTCATATTCGGTGTATTCACTATTCAGAAAACGGCGAACCTGAACCTTTTCAATTTTTTCGGATTCCTTGTATTTTGCCTCCAGGTACTGCTCAAAATCCTGGTTCAGTTTCAATGCTTCTTCCGAAGTTATGACTCCTTGCGATGCCAGTTTCTCAGCATAAATATCGCGGGGGTTGGGATGCTTCTCTATTTCCTTATAAAGCAAAGGCTGTGTGAATCGAGGTTCATCGCCTTCGTTGTGCCCATATTTACGATAACACAAAATATCTATGAATACGTCGGCATGAAATTTCTGTCTGAATTCCATCGCCAGTTTCACGGTGTAAATAATGGCTTCCACATCGTCGCCGTTTACATGAAAAACAGGCGAACGGGTCACTTTAGCCACGTCGGTACAATAGGTACTCGAACGGGCATCGAGGTAGTTGGTGGTAAAACCGACCTGGTTATTGATTACCAAATGAATCGTTCCTCCGGTTTTATAGCCGGGCAACTGCGACATCTGAATAATTTCGTAAACAATCCCCTGGGTGGCAATGGCCGCATCACCATGAATTACGATTGGTGCAACCTGATCATAATTGCTGTTGTATTTCGAATCAATTCGCGAACGTGCCATTCCCTGGACCAGGGCAGCAACGGTTTCGAGGTGCGAAGGATTAGGCATCAGGCTGAGGTAAACCTTTTTGCCATGGTCTGTAATAACTTCGTCTTCGTAACCCAAATGATATTTTACATCGCCAAGAGAAAGATCCTTTTCGTACTCGGTTCCCACATATTCCTTAAAAACATGTTCGTAGGGTTTCTCCATAATATTGGTCAGAACATTTAGCCGTCCACGGTGGGCCATTCCAATTACAAATTCCTGAATTCCTAATTCTGAACCATGCTCAATGACAGCATTCAATGCCGGTATGAGAGCTTCGCCACCTTCGAGTGAAAAACGTTTTTGCCCTACAAATTTTTTATGAATAAAATTTTCGAATCCGACGGCCGTTTTCAAATGGAAATAAATGTCTTTTTGTTTCTCCGGGGTGAATGTTTCGCGATTCCGAACCGATTCCATCTTAACTTTCAGCCAGTCGATCAGATCCGGATGGCGCATGAAAACGTATTCAACGCCAATTGATTCACAATAAGTGGCTTCCATATGTTCAATGATGGCGCGCAAAGTGGCTGGCCCGATTCCGATGTTATTTCCGGCTTTAAAAATAGTATCCAGATCAGATTTCTGCAAACCGAAGTTTTCAATATCCAGTGTAGGTAAATATTTTCGCCGCGAACGAACCGGATTCGTCTTTGTAAACAAATGACCACGCTGCCGGTAGCCATGAATGAGGTTCAGGATTGCAAATTCCTTGTCAATCTGATCGTCGTGGGGCAATTTTTTCGGATCACCGAAATTTTTCCTGGCAAATTCAAATCCAGCAAAAAAATTCTTCCAGCTTACATCTACTAACTCAGGATCAATAAGATAAGCAGCATAAAACTCTTCAACGGCAGCGATTTCCTGGTTTCCCACTTGTGAAAATTTATCCATTGCTGATTAATTGGTTTTTCATGATATTAAAGTAAGCACTTTTAGCGATAAATACCTATTTTTTATGTTTAGGTCCAAAGTTATCCGGATTGCACATTTGAACCAACAAATAGCCAAGTTGTTTAATATTCCTTTAATTAAATTGTATTTATTTAACTTCCCTCCAGGCGTCAAAACTTAACTTGAATTGTTTACCTCCAAAACAATTAATATAACCAATCATTTAAATTTCCCGAAATGGACAGAAAAGAATTTTTTAGTAAAGCATTATTTGGAGGAGGTGCATTGTTTCTGGCTCCGGCGATACTCAGTTCGTGTGCCAAAGCAAATGTTGATCCGGGTTCAATGAACCCTACATTTCCACTGGTCATTGATTTAAACGCTTCTGCTTACAGTTCGCTAAAAACAGTTGGTGGATACACATACAATGGCAATGTTATCATCATTCGCGCCAATCAGTCCAGCTATATTGCTTTATCAAGTGTGTGCACACATCAGGGCTGCACTGTTGGTTACAGCAGTTCGGCAAACATGATCGTCTGTCCATGTCATGGAGCTCAATACAACACAGGAGGTTCGGTTCTCAGAGGACCTGCACAACAGTCGCTCACGAGCTATAAAGTCTCTTTGAGCGGAACCAGCATGACCATCGGTTAGGCTTCCCATTACACTATTTACCTTGGCCATTGAAATAAAAATCAATGGCCAATTTTCGTTTACGAAACCACAAAAACTGATTTGAAAAGTTTTTCAATTTTAATTAGATTAGCAGAATATAATTCATTCCAATAAAGTAAAAGCTATGAAAAAAATTCTGCTTGGAATATTCACCTTGATTATCGTGTTGTGTGTGGTGTATTTTTCGGGTCCAAAGTTTCCAAAACCTGAATTGACCAATCAACTGCCTCCCATTCATATCGAGGTTTCTGAACTTGAAACTTACCTGAAAGTGAAAGAATCGGGACTAAAAATAAAGCCTGATAACGAAAGCCGGATATTTTGGGCCAACGACAGTCTGAAAAACAAAACGTCGTATTGCCTTCTTTATCTGCATGGATTTTCGGCTTCCTGGTACGAAGGTAATCCCGTTCACATTGACTTTGCCCGGCGATATGGCATGAATCTGTACATTCCTTTGCTTGCGTCACATGGGATTGACACCACCGAACCGCTGATAGACATGACTCCTGATCGCTTATATGAATCGGCAAAAGAAGCCCTTGTCGTGGCTCAGTCTCTGGGAGAAAAAGTGATCGTAATGGGCACTTCGACCGGGGGAACGCTGATGCTTAAACTGGCAGCCGAATTTCCGGGATTAATGGAAGGTTTGATCTTGCTTTCGCCTAACATTGCCATTAACAATCCGGCAGCATTCCTGCTGAGCAAACCATGGGGCTTGCAGATTGGCCGCTATGTTTCCAAAGGAAATTACAGGGTAGTGAATTCCGATTTCACCTCAGAAGCGTGTCAATACTGGAATTGCAAATATCGGCTCGAAGCAGTGGTTTACCTGCAGCAACTGGTGGAAGCGACAATGACCAAGGAAACCTTTTCAAAAGTGCAAATGCCGGTGTTTTTGGGATATTATTACAAGAACCAGGAACATCAGGACCAGACGGTAAGGGTAGATGCAATGCTGAAAATGTTTGACCAACTTGGCACTCCGGAAAACCTGAAACAAAAGGTTGCTTTTCCTGAAGCGGGCGATCATGTGATTGGTGGAAAAACCTATTCCAAATCGATTCCAGAGGTTGAAAAAGCAAGTTTTTCATTTGCCGAAGAAAAACTTGGGTTAATGCCAATAGTAAATACAACACACAAGAAATAAAACAAATATGCCTTAACTTCTGCATGATATTTTCTACCGGAAATTTTGAGACCTGCAAATAGGAATTTCTAATTCAACTTACTTTCTGCAGGAGTGGACGTAGTAATGACAGGTATTTATCAATTCAAAATTTTAAAGGTTTAGGCGATTTATAGACTGGCAATACTAACTTTGTAATCGCAAGCATATCAAACATACATTCTCAGTTCATGACTAAATCATTGATTATAATAGTGTTGTATTTTGCATTTTATACTTTGACAGACACAGCACCTCAGATTTATCTGAATAAAAAAAAGACACTTTTAGCCGACACCATTCCTGAAATAGTAGTAACCAGTAAAAAAACAGAATCCAACAAAAAAACAGATCTATATAACATATATTTGAATTATTGCAACGAAATTGTCAAGGATACTATTTTGCAAACTGGATACCTCAAGTTTGATACTTTGATCGTATCTTCAATCCCAACGAATAAGTTTTATTTTGGTAAACCCATTGTGAAAAGTTTTCAAATTTCGAAGGAGATAGCGAATATTGTGCTGGCGGACACCATTTGGAATTTATTAGAACCACCGGAATATCGCTCAACCAGTGATTATTATGTTCTTGCCAAGCATCCGGTGCCAATAAGAAATATAGTCTTTTTTGACTATTCTGATAAAATCATCGTCACAAGACCAAAGGTGTACAGCTTTAAAAGAAGCAAACCACTGATATTCGATGATTGGGATAAATACATCAATAACAAATCAAACAGAACTTCAACTACCGAACAGTTCTTTTGAAGCTATCCTAACTTATATTATAGAATCTAAAATTCAATGTTAGTAGGCGATTTTCCTTTGTACCGATTTAATTGGGTGAAACACACTAAACGGGAAACCTCTGATTTCAAGTACTAATCGGTCTAAACCCAATTAGTTCATTCGCCACTTTTCCGTACAAATCAAACTCTTCAGAACCGGTAATTTCAACCTGATAGAATTGTCCTTTTTTAAGCGAAACTTCTTTGTTAATCAGCACTTCACCATCAACTTCCGGAGAATCAAATTCGGTACGACCAACATAGAATTCTTCGTCTTCGCGGTCGATTAATACCTGCAAAGTTTGACCAATTTTTTCAGCATTTAACTGCGAAGAAATGATTTGTTGAATTCCCATTAATTCTTCCTGACGAGCCTGTTTTACTTCTTCAGGAACATCATCGTTATACTTTTGACCTCCGTAGGTTCCTTCTTCGTGAGAATAGGTAAACGCTCCCAGTCGGTCAAATTGATGATTCTGAATGAAGCTTTTCAACTGTTCAAAATCTTCATCAGTTTCGCCAGGATGTCCTACCAACATAGTGGTTCGTATGGCAATTCCGGGAACTGCTTCCTTAATTTTCTGAAGTAAAGCTTCGGTTTCTTCAGTAGTCACATGACGAAGCATCTGTTTCAACACATTGTTGGAACTATGCTGAAGCGGAATGTCGATGTATTTGCAGAGTTTAGGAATTGATATAAACAGAGGCAAAATGTCCATCGGGAATTTGGTAGGATACAAATAATGGAGACGAATCCATACGATTCCATCAATTTCGGCAATCCGCTGAATCAGTTCAGCCAGCATTCCTTTTCCATAAAGATCGATGCCATAATACGACAAATCCTGGGCAATTAAAAGAATCTCGCGAACACCTTTCTTAGTAAGGTATTTGGCTTCTTTTACCAAGTCATCCATCGATTTGGACTTGTGTTTTCCTGTCATTCCGGGAATCGCACAAAAAGCACAAACCCGGTTACAGCCTTCTGATATTTTCAGGTAAGCAAAATGCGATGGCGTGGTAATTTTTCGCTCGTATATAAATTCGGGACGATAAGTTGCTTTTAATTCACTGACAACAGCTTTCAAGTCAAATTTTCCAAAAAACCGGTCCACTTCCGGAACTTCCTTTTCCAAATCAAGTTTGTAGCGTTCAGACAAGCAGCCCATGACATACAGTTTTTCTATCTCGCCGCGGCCTTTTGCGCCAACAAACTGCATAATGGTATTCACCGATTCCTCTTTGGCATCATGGATAAATCCACAGGTGTTGATCACCACAATTTCAGAATCTGTATCGTTCGAATCGTGCACCACCTCAAAACCATCCATTGAAAGTTGGTTCAGCAATACTTCCGAATCAACTAAGTTTTTTGAGCAACCCAAGGTCACCACATTTATTTTTCTCGAGCCTCCCCCTGCCCCAGAAGCCTCCCCCAACCCCTCCGAAGGAGGGGAGAAAGAACCGATATTTGTAGATTTCCTCTTTGACATACAATACAATTTTTCTTAAATAATTAGTTGTTCACAACTTTTCACGCAGGAACTCCCTTCCCCTTCGGGGAAGGGTTGGGGATGGGGCTTCTTTCCTAACTAAAGAGCGATTCAACAAATTCCTTTCTCCGGAAAATCTGCAAATCATCCATCTTCTCTCCTATCCCGATGTATTTTACCGGTATTTTAAACTGATCTGAAATGCCAATAACGACTCCACCTTTAGCTGTTCCATCAAGTTTGGTGAGGGCAAGTGCAGTAACTTCAGTTGCCAAAGTAAATTGTTTCGCCTGCTCAAACGCATTTTGCCCGGTAGAACCATCGAGAACGAGTAAAACCTCATGAGGAGCATTTGGAATAACCTTTTTCATGACGGTTTTTATTTTGCTCAGCTCATTCATCAAATTGATTTTATTGTGCAACCGTCCGGCAGTATCGATGATTACCACGTCGGCACCCGAAGCTTTTGCTGAAGCCAGTGTGTCGTAAGCCACAGACGCAGGATCAGATCCCATTCCCTGTTTCACTAAGGGTACCTGAACACGGTCGGCCCAGATTTGCAGCTGGTCGATCGCTGCAGCACGGAAGGTATCAGCCGCACCCAAAACAACTTTTTTGCCGGCAGCTTTAAAATGATAAGCCAGTTTGCCAATGGTCGTTGTTTTTCCGACACCATTCACCCCGACAACCATAATTACATATGGATCATTGCTTTCCGGAAGATCAAAATCCTCGATGTCGCCACTATTATTTTCTTCAAGCAAATTGGTAATTTCTTCCTTCAATATGGAATTCAATTCGGAAGTGCCCATGTATTTATCCTCCGAAACGCGTTTTTCAATGCGTTCGATGATTTTCAGGGTCGTGTCAACGCCAACATCCGATGAAATCAGAATTTCCTCCAGGTTATCCAGAACCTCGTCGTCAACCTTCGATTTACCAACGATGGCACGGCCAATCTTCTGAAATACACTTTCTTTAGTCTTGGCAAGTCCTTGATCCAGACTTTCCTTTTTCTTGCTGTTAAAAATTCCGAAAATACCCATGACACTCGATTTTAAGGGGAATAAAGATAAAAAAAGCCTTCACCAATGATGAAAGCTTTTTCCTATAGAGAATTTTGGATCTATTTCTTAAAATATTCCTTAACATCGTCATTCAGAATAATTTCTTCCTGAAAAATGTAAGCACCGGTTTTTTCGGATTTCACCATTCTAACCACTTTTGCGTGACCTTTACCGGCACCTTTTTGTAATGAAGCAACTACTTTCTTAGCCATACTATTTGTTATTTAATTTCGCGGTGTACAGTAACTCGCTTTAAATTAGAGTTGTATTTCTTTTTTTCCAAACGTTCAGGAGTATTTTTCCTGTTTTTGGTGGTGATGTACCTTGAAGTTCCGGGAACTCCACTTGTTTTTTGTTCGGTACATTCCATGATTACCTGAATTCTATTACCTTTCTTAGCCATTTCTTAAAGCTTAAATAGTTGTTATAAAACCTTGTTCTTTTGCACTTTTCAATGCTGCGTTCAATCCGTTTTTGTTGATTGTACGAATTCCGTTAGCCGAAACAGTCAACGAGATCCAACGATCTTCTTCAGGAAAATAGAACTTTTTCTTGAACAGGTTAGGAAGAAACTTCCTTTTTGTTCTGCGTTTTGAATGGGAAACGTTATTTCCCACCATTACTTTCTTACCGGTTACTTGACAAACTCTTGACATTGTCTTATTTTTTAATCAGAATCTCACATTTTTCAAACAGTCCGCAAAATAAGTACATTTTATTTACAAAATCAAATAGTTTGAGAAGTTTTTTAATTAAATTTCAACACCTTATTGTTCAGAAATATTCAAGTCCGATTCCTAATTCAAAGAAATAAAATGCTTTACTTTCGACGAAACCCATTCTGTTGATCAATGCTTTTCAATTCGATCACTTATTTTTTCTTTTTTGTCATTGTCTTTTCGCTCTACTGGTCGTTACTTCGGAAGGACTTCAAATGGCAAAACCTATTCCTGTTTGCTGCAAGCTATTGCTTTTATGGATGGTGGGATGTCCGCTTTCTAATCCTGATTTTTATTAGCTCATCCGTTGACTTTTTTCTGGGAAGAGCGATCTTTCACCAGACTGAAAGGAGAAAAAAACTGCATTTACTCCGATTGGCGATGTTTATTAATCTTGGAATGCTGGGATTTTTTAAATACTACAATTTTTTTGTCGACTCTTTTGCAAACCTGACGGTACATTTTGGTTTTGAGCCAAACCTGAGGGTGCTTCATATTATCCTGCCAATTGGAATCAGCTTTTACACTTTCCAGTCGTTGAGTTATTCGATCGATATTTATCGCGGAAAAATTCAGCCAACCAATCAGTTTATTTCCTTTATGACCTTTGTTTCGTTCTTTCCGCAACTGGTGGCCGGACCGATCCAGCGGGCCTCCGATCTTCTTCCACAATTTCTGAAAGCCCGGACTTTCATCCGTGAACGTTTGGTGTCAGGCTTCCGCCTCATCCTTTACGGACTTTTCAAGAAAATGGTGATTGCCGACCGGCTGGCTTATTTTGTTGATCACGTTTACGATTCTCCTGAAAAATTTGATGGTACAATTTTGCTCGCTGCAACATTCATGTTTGGATTTCAGATTTATTGCGACTTTTCAGGCTATTCTGACATTGCCATCGGATCGGCCCGACTTTTAGGATTCGATCTGACGCAAAACTTCCGGGCTCCTTATCTGACGAGGAATTTCAGAGATTTTTGGCGGCGTTGGCATATTTCGCTGTCCACCTGGTTTCGCGACTACGTATATATTCCGCTTGGTGGCAACCGGGTTTCACAAGGCCGCTGGATTTTTATTATTCTGCTTACTTTTACCATTTCAGGTTTGTGGCACGGAGCCGCCCTGACATTTATCATCTGGGGATTTTTACACGGTTTTTATTTGGTTTCCGAACACTTTGTCTCGAAATTCATCAAACTACCTGAAAAATTTTCATGGCTTGGGTGGATGGTTACTTTTGTTCTTGTCAATCTGACCTGGGTGTTTTTTCGTTCCCATACGGTTGGGCAAAGCCTATATATTTTATCAAGTTTCAGTAAACTGAATTTTAATTTTACTCCTGATATTTTAAAGATTTTTTCAGAGAATAATGAATTCCGGGAGTTCGCCATTTCAATACTGGCAAGCTTTCCAATATTTGTTATCATTGAAATACTGATCGATCGAACTGATTTCAACCTGATGATGATTGGCCGACGCACCATTTACCGCTGGGGAACCTATCTGGTACTCGTAGCGATGATCCTGATTTTTGGAGTATTGAATGCCGCTCCGCAATTCATCTATTTTCAATTCTAATCCATGAAGCAAATTCTTCTGAAAATAGCTTTGTTCTTCAGTTTGCTGGCAATTCCGTTGGTAACTCTCTTTATTTTGCCCTATTCCGAAGAATTTGCCTACCATTATATCCAACACGATTGTTACAACCACGGTGCCTGGATTTACGACCGTATCGTTCACAATCCAGCTCCTATCGACATTCCTTTTATTGGTTCGTCACACAGCATTCATGCCTATCAGGATAAAAAGATCGAAGAAATGCTCGGAGCAGATTATCATTTGGCCAACCTGGGATATTGCCGCTATGGAAGGAACCTGGAATATGCTTTGGTCCGCATGCTGCTGGAGCGCAAAACGCCCAAACTTATTGTGATTGAAGTACACGAAGATGAAGAGAAAAACAGTCACGATATTTTTCCGTATCTGGCAAAAACAAACGATTTACTGTTGACACCTACGCCTGTCAACCGTGATTATTTTTCTGATCTTTTCTACGGAGCATCTGCCCGGCTCGAATATTTCAAGGCGAAATATATTTTCAGAAAAATCTATTTAGATCCGTCACCTGAACTTTACGGCTATGCAGCTACTGAAAGAAATGTGTCTCCAGAAGAATTGAGAGAAAATCAAACGGCATGGCAAAAAAGACGAGGAAGCAATCCAATCCAGGCACTTGAAAAAATCCAGATGAAATATCCATTGACTTATCTGGAAAAGACGATAACGCTAATCAAAGAAAGAAATATTCCCTTCCTTTTTGTTTACCTGCCGGAATATGGATCCAAACAAACAAGTCCGAAATATGCTGCATATTATCAGAATCTGGCTCCAATGCTAATTCCTCCTCAATCCATTTTAAACGACACATCAAACTGGATGGATGCCAGCCATTTGAATGACAAGGGTTCAGAATTACTTTCGAAATGGATGGCTGAACAATTGAAAGTTGAACTTTGCATAGTGAAGAAGCCTTAAACAATTTGTTGCCCAATGAAGTTGTTCCTTTTATATTTGGGAAATCATAACTACATTGGACTTTCAAAATTCCGGAATCAGTGAAAGAAATTCAGGCAAAATATTATCCAACAATAATAGGTGGAATTCACCTGATCGTACTATACACCTTTATACAGACGCTTGTTGATTTTCCTCTGGCCCTGTTTGACTATTATAATGGAACGGATTATTTATTCAACCCATTCAAAAAAATAGCATTGGGACTTGGATCCAATTTTTTCATATTTTACTATGCTTACCGAAGGGCAGGAGTGCCGTTGAAGGAACTTTTTCCGCTGAAGATGTTTAACATTCTGGTTTTGGTTCCTCTTATTTTATTCTTGTGGGCAGCCCAAAACCTGATCGGAGAAGTCAATAATGCACTTTCTTCAGTTTTGCCACCACCGGCATGGTTCTTTGAATTGTTCAACAAGGTGTTTGAAAACGACTATGGAATTTACGGAGCCATTTTAAAAGTGGCCATCATCGCTCCCATCATCGAAGAGCTGATTTTCAGGGGAGTAATTATGCACGGATTGATGCGGAATTACTCGAAATTTACAGCAGTTTTCGTTTCCGCGCTGATGTTTGCATTGTTCCACCTCAACCCCTGGCAATTTCCGGCCACATTTATTCTTGGTCTGCTACTCGGATTTCTCATGCTGCGCACGAGGAACATTCTGTTATGTATTCTGGGCCATGCCATCAATAATGGATTGGTCTTGTTCAGCATGCAATATTGGAAAGAAATTCAAAACAGTTCTTTCAGTGAGAGCAGTAAATCGAGTCAGCTAATTATCAGTGCTTTAATTACATCCGTGGCATTAGTGCTTATTTTCCTGATCACACACAAAGGGCAAACTAAAACGAATTAATCCTATAAGCCTGGCAAGTTCAATGAAACAACGGAAATTGAACTATATTTACACTTCAATTTTAATAAAAACAAAACCATGGAACGGGTTGCCATCTTTCCGGGATCATTTGATCCATTTACAGTTGGGCATGAAAGCGTTGTTAACCGTGCGATTCCGATGTTCGACAAGATCGTCATCATGATAGGATTTAACTCGAATAAACGATCGTTTTTTTCGGTGGAAAAACGTGCAGAATGGATCAATGAAGTTTTCAAAAATGAGCCAAAAGTTACGGTCGAATGGCACGAAGGGCTAACTGTTGACTTCTGCAAAAAGGTAAATGCCCAATACATCCTTCGTGGATTGCGGACTTCAGCCGATTTTGAATTTGAACGCGCCATAGCTCAGGTGAATAAAATGATGCATTCGCAAATCGAATCCGTATTTTTGCTCACCAGTCCCGAACATACGCCAATCACTTCGACCATTGTGCGCGACATCATTTATCACGGGGGCGATGCCAGCATGTTTTTACCGACTGCTCTGAAAAATACCATTTTTAAGATTGATGAATAATCTTTTGTCTTTTCTGCCGTTAAATTCCTGAATAAATTCTCGTTCGACCACTGTGAATAACAGAAAACTATTATCTGCTTTACTTTTCCTGAGTTTTTTCCTGATTCAAAATTCAGGATCAGCCACCGTCCATATTTCCGGGAAAGCGCCGGAATATGCCGGAAACTCTATTCAATTGAATACGCTTCATGATTTCGTCTCCGAAGAAAAAATAAAACTGGGTACCCTACGGTTTAATTCCGAAGGTGAATTTAGTCTGGATCTGGAATTGTCCGAAACCACGCTTTGTTTTGCCGATTTTGATGGCTATCATGGAATGATTTATCTTGAACAGGGAAAATCGTACGAGATTTTGCTGCCACCTAAACGCACATTAACTGAATCTCAAAAGCGGAATCCATTTGTAAAGGCGGAGCAGGTTTGGTTTGGAACTGCCAATCCCGATCAAAATGAGCTGAACTACCAAATTCAGAAATTTGAACAGGAATACACCACGCTTGAAAACAAGTATTTCGACCAGATTTTCATAAATCATTCGAAAGGGCTGGTCGATACGGTAAAACAATCTCTCGACAAAGAATTTCCAAATACCAGATCTGTGCTTTTTGAGATGCACAAACTTTACCGGAAAGCAAACCTCGATTTTGCACTGAATCAGGGGAAATCGGCAGGTTTTATGGAAAAATATTTCAGCGAATCGAAACCAAATCACCAGCTGGCAGCTTACGCAACACTGTTTAATCAGCAATTCCTGAATTACTTTAATCTGCTTGCAAACAATACGAAGACAGCAGAAATTAAAAACCTGGTTAATCAGTCAGAACTAAAAAAACTGGATGACTATTTTCAGAAACAATTGCATCTTAATCCGGAATTATCGCATTGGGTTTTGTTAAAATCGATGAAGGATGCTTATTACAGCAATCTTTTCTCCAAAGCATCGATATTAAAAATGCTCGATGAAATAAAAACTACGGATTGGAGTAATTACGAACAAAAAACGGCTCAACTTATTCGAACACAACTTACCTGGCTCAGCAGTGGGAGCAACCCACCAGCATTGATTCTAAAGAATCTGCAGGGACAAAAAGTAAACATATCAGAATTTCCTAATAAATATATTTACCTGCACTTTACTGACCCTGTAAACACGATTTGCCGGCAACACCTCGATGCATTAAAGATTATAGCGACACATTATCCGGATAAATTGGTTATCATCAATATTATTCCAAATCGTGCGGCATTTAAAAACGACAGCAACTGGCCCGGCATTTTCACCACAACCGAAAGTAATATTGAAGAGATCTACAAGGTAAAAACCTATCCGAATTCGTTCCTGATTGGCAAAGATGGAAAACTGCTGCTTTCGCCCGCACCGAACCCGATTGACGGACTCGACCGTCAGCTCGGACAAATCTTCAAAAGCGATTACTTAAAGGAGTTGCAAAAACCTAAATAGTTAACACTGTTTTTGCTATGAATTCTTGTAAACTCCGGTATGTATTTGACATGGGAGTTCCAATTTCTGATTTGGCGAACCAACGAACTTCTTCAATATGTTCCTCAGTCTGCGGAACTGGAATTTCATCTCCGGAATATTTCATTAAAAACCATTTGGTTTCTTTCAAGACCAAATTTTTGGGAAAGGGCAAATATGGTGAACGGTAAATATGAAACGTGGAATCCAACGGTTTGATGATCTGAAGTTTTGTCAGGCCGCACTCCTCTTCCACTTCTCGGATAGCTGCATTTTCAGGAGTTTCCTTCTTTTCAATTTTTCCTTTTGGCAAATCCCAAACGCCCAGTCGTTTGATAAATAAAAACGAACCTTCGTCATTTTGAACCAATCCACCGGCTGCCCGAATCTCCTTAAAATAGCTCCTGAATTGTTTCCATAGTTGGTTAATTTCCTGATTAACAAGTACAAAATCAGCACCATTTTCATCCGACTCAATGTCAGAAACCATTTGATTTACAAAATCATAGCTAATTAAATTAACATTATCAGCAATGTTATTTTTAAATGATTTATCATTTCCGGAAGAGAGATGAATGGTAGAGTCATTGAAAAAAACTTTGTACATTTGCCAGCATTATTCGTTAAAAACCCAAAAATCATGATCGAACAAATTCAAATCGAAGTTACAAAGAAACTGCTTCACATCAACACCATAAAAGTTCAACCCAATAATCCGTTTACATGGGCATCGGGCTGGAAAGCGCCAATTTACTGCGATAACCGCAAAATAATGTCCTATCCTGAAGAACGGACTTTTATCTGCGAACAGTTTTGCAAACTTATCCACGAGAAATACCCGCAGGTTGAAGTGATTGCCGGAGTTGCTACCGGTGCTATTGCTCACGGAATGCTGGTTGCCCAGGAATTAGGTTTGCCGTTTATTTATGTCCGCGCAAAACCGAAGGATCACGGACTCGAAAACCTGATTGAAGGTGATATGAAAGCCGGTCAGAAAATCGTTATTATTGAAGACCTGGTTTCAACAGGAGTCAGCAGCCTGAAAGCAGCCGAAGCAATTTCAAATTTTGGCGGCGATGTATTGGGAATGATGGCCATTTTCACCTACAATTTTCCTCATGCCCAGAAAAATTTCGCTGACGCAGGATTAGAGCTCACCACTTTAAGCCAATATCAGGTATTGATTGAACTTGCATTGGAATCGGGCGACGTACAACCTGAAGAAGTTGAAAAGCTGAACCAATGGCGCGTACAACCTGAAAGCTGGGGCAAATAGCTCATTCGAAAACACCATAGATTTTCCCCTTTTCTACACGGAAAAGGGGATTTTTAATTTCTAAAATAAAAAATTATGTCTAAAACGAAATATGTAAGCGATGTAAAAATAGTCAACCAAAATCAGGAAACTATTTTCACCTACCTTTCGAACTTCGAACACCTCTCAAAATACATCAACGACGGTCTTTTGTCAAAACTGACAGAACAAATTCCACAGATAAAAATTTCCGGTTTTGAATCAGATCAGGATTCATGCCGTTTTCAGATTGCCGGAATGGGTTTGGCTGAAATCCGCATCATTGAAAGGGAACCATACAAAACAATCAAAGTTGGCAGTACCGGAAGTCTGCCACTCAGCATAACATTCTGGATTCAACTTTTGCCGGTTTCGGGAAACGAAACAAAACTTCGCCTGACACTCGATGCAGAGATGAGTCCCATGATAAAGATAATGGTCAATAAAAAGCTGGAGGAAGGCATTAACAAAATGGCAGATATGCTGGCTGGTCTACCATACAGGTAGAGGAAAAAGGAAATGGGAAAAGGAAAATTGAGACCCTTTTCGTAATTCCTTTTTGCTATTTTCCCTTTTCAAATGACGGATGACCAACCTGAAGGAATTCCACCTCCTTGAAATGAAAATCCAAAATATTACCATCACTCTGGCGGATTAGAAGCTGTCCGATATCATTGACTCCAATAATTTCTCCTTCAAAGACTTCATTACCGGATCTGAAACCGTACTTTGCATTCAGGCGGTAAAGCGATGAGATGTATTCCCTGTCAATCCGGTCAAATTCACCCTGCCGCAGAAGTTCATAATATGAATTGATTCCTGTAACAGCTTCCGTCAGTATGGTCTCACAGTCAAATTGCGTATTTGTCAGCAACTGCAACGAAACAGGATTAGGTGCATTGCTATGGAAAACCGTTTGATTCACGTTCAGGCCAATGCCAACAACCGAACTTTTCAGTATTCCACTCATGATTGAATTTTCAATTAATATCCCGCCAAGCTTCTTGTCACCAACATAAATATCGTTGGGCCATTTGATCGATACTGAGTCAACACACTTATTTATAGCCTTATGAATGCCAATCGCAACTACTTTTGAGAGCATAAACTGGCGGCGGATTTCAAGAAATTCAGGATAAAAAACCATTGAAAAGGTAAGGTTCTTGCCTGGCGCGCTTTCCCAAAAATTATTCGTTTGTCCTCGTCCGGCAGTTTGTTCGTATGTCAAAAAGACAGTACCCTCCAACACGTCATTATCTCTGATTTGCCGGTTGGCATAGTTGTTGGTAGAGTCCGTACTTTGTATTCGAACAAGCGGATTATCGATCTTTCGATTCATTGAGCTTCATTAAATTTACATTTCCATATTCAATCCGGAGATTCGGCATACAAGTTTAATCACTTATTATAAAGTAAAAAATTTATCTTTGTAGTACAAATAGAAATATATGAAGAAAATCAGTCACAAAACTGAAACTGAACAATTAATTGATGCCATTGTTGAAGGGATACAAAGGAAAAAGGGTATTGACATCATGAAAATTGACCTTACTAAAATTAACCATTCCGAGTGCAAGTATTTCATTATATGTCATGGAAATTCCAATACCCAGGTTGATGCAATTGCCCATTCAGTGGAAGATACCGTTATTGAATTGCATAACGAAAAAGTCTGGCATACTGACGGATACCGGAATTCGCTCTGGATATTACTTGATTACGCAGATATTATGGTGCATGTTTTCCAAAAGGATTCGCGTAAGTTTTATGATCTCGAAAACCTTTGGGCTGACGCACATATTGAATTAATAAAAGAAGAAAACTAAATATAAAATGGCAGAAGATAAAAATAATAAAGAAAAAGAAAAGTCAAATTTCGGCAATTTGCGCCAAATGAGTAAAGCTCCAAAAATCAATCCGTACTGGATTTACGGAGTTGTCATTATAGCTTTTCTTGCTATTCAGTGGTTCACAATGGGCGCCGGACCGGTTGAAACAAACTGGAAAGATGTAAAAACGACCATGCTTGCCAACAACGATGTGCAAAAGATCATCGTTGTGAACGAGAAAGAAGCTCAGATCTATCTCAAAGAAAGCAGTTACGACAAATATTCTTCAAAACTTAAAAACGCATTTACGGCTCCAGCCAAGACCGGTCCTCATTTCTTCTTTACCATCGGATCGGTTGATTCATTTGAAAAGAAACTTCAGGAAACTCAGACCAGCGTTAGTGAAGAGAATAAGATCAGCGTTGAATATAAAACAGTACACAATTACCTGGGCGAACTCCTGAATTGGATTCTTCCGTTTGCGATAATTATTTTGCTCTGGTGGTGGATTTTCAAACGCATGAGTAAAGGATCAGGTGGCGGTGGTGCCGGAAACATATTCAATGTGGGTAAGTCTCAGGCCAAAGTTTTCGATCGCGATTCAAGAGTTTCAAACACTTTTAAAGATGTAGCAGGTCTTGCTGAAGCAAAGCAGGAGGTGGAAGAAATTGTTGACTTCCTGAAAAGTCCTACCAAATTCACCAAACTCGGCGGAAAAATTCCCAAAGGCGCACTTTTAGTCGGCCCTCCCGGAACCGGAAAAACTTTGCTTGCCAAGGCCGTTGCCGGTGAAGCCAATGTTCCTTTCTTCTCCATGTCGGGTTCCGATTTTGTTGAAATGTTTGTTGGAGTGGGCGCTTCGCGTGTTCGTGATTTATTCAAACAAGCCAAGGAAAAATCTCCGTGTATCGTATTTATCGATGAAATTGATGCCATTGGCCGTGCCCGTGGTAAAAATCCAAACATGGGTTCGAATGACGAACGCGAAAATACGCTAAACCAGCTTCTGACTGAAATGGACGGTTTTGATACCAATTCAGGAGTAATTATTTTAGCAGCTACCAACCGGGCCGACATTCTCGACCGGGCTTTAATGCGTGCCGGACGATTCGACCGACAGATTCATGTTGAATTACCCGATTTGAATGAACGCGAAGAAATATTCATGGTTCACCTGAAACCAATCAAGCTTTCGCCTGAAGTTGAACCAGCTTTTCTGGCCAAACAAACTCCAGGTTTCTCAGGAGCTGACATTGCCAATGTTTGTAACGAATCGGCTTTGATCGCAGCACGTAAAAATAAAGATATTGTAGAGAAACAAGACTTTCTGGATGCAGTCGACCGTATTATTGGTGGTCTGGAAAAGAAAAATAAAATCATTTCGGTGGATGAAAAACGCCGGATTGCCTATCACGAAGCAGGTCACGCTACAATCAGCTGGCTTCTTGAACACGCTCATCCTTTGGTAAAAGTTACGATTGTTCCTCGCGGAAAAGCATTGGGCGCAGCCTGGTATCTGCCTGAAGAACGCTCAATCACAACCAAGGATCAATTGCTTGACGAAATGTGTTCGGCATTGGGTGGCCGTGCTGCCGAAGAAATCTCTTTCAACAGCATTTCTTCAGGAGCACAAAACGATCTCGAAAAAGTGACCAAACAATCGTATGCCATGGTTAGCATTTTTGGAATGAGCGAAAAAGTCGGAAACTTAAGTTTCTATGATTCGTCGGGCCAAAACGAATTTGGTTTTACCAAACCATACAGCGAAAAGACTGCCGAGCTCATCGATTCTGAGTCCAAACTTTTGATAGAGACTCAATACCTCAGGGCATTGGAAATATTGAAAAAACATAAAGACGGCCATCAGCAACTTTCGGAATTACTTTTGGATAAAGAAGTCATCTTCAGCGAAGACCTCGAAAAAGTCTTTGGAAAACGTCAGTGGGAAAAGCCCCAGATGGTTGCTGAAACGAAAAAAGAACCTGTTGTTGAACAACCCGTAATTACTGAAGTTGATACAGAACCTTTAACTGCATAATGGATTCGGCAAAGAATAACATTTTGGCCCGCTTAAAGGCTGCCCAGGAAAAAAGAGGTGAAATCGGGAATAGTTTCCCCGATTTCACCTCTCCTATTTACCACTCGATTGATCAATCCCTTGACATCGAATTCAAAACCAATCTTGAAATCATTGGCGGTGAAGTCATACTTTGTCAATCGAAGACTGAAGTTGCTGAAAATATTCTGCGGATTTGCTCCGAAAAACAACAGAACCGGATTTTCTGCAGCATTCCTGAACTGAGCCAGCTCGTCGATGGAAGAATTGAGATAAATTCGGCAGAAAGTGATTTTTTGAATATCAACATCGGACTGACCGGCTGCGAGTTTCTGGTAGCGCACCTCGGTTCGGTGCTCATCAGTTCAGCACAGATATCGGGCCGTCGCCTCAATGTCTTTCCGGAAACACACATCGTTGTCGCCCACCAGTCGCAATTGACAGATTATTTGGATCAGGCGATTGAAAAAATTCAGATTAAATACAAAAATAAATTACCTTCGTTAATCAGCAACATTACCGGACCCAGCCGAACGGCCGATATCGAAAAAACCCTGGTCATGGGAATGCATGGTCCCAAATCGCTGATCGTTCTGATTTCTGAAGAATCAATTTAAAACTTACGCTATGGAAAAAGATTGGGTTTGTGTATTGCACACAGAACAAGGATATCAGGCTGAAATTGCCCGGGAAATACTTGAAAACGATGAGATTGAATGTGTAATCATAAACGAACACGACTCTTTATTTCCATCAGTGGGTGAAGTTGAAGTATGGGTTCATCAGGATTTTCAGGCTAAAGCAAGCGAAATTTTAAAAGATTTAATCCTTTGAAGAAATTCATCACACGATCCGTTACCGGAATTATTCTGGTTTTGGTCATGCTGACTGCAATCATAGCGAGTCCATACAGCTATGCACTTCTTTTTCTATCCATACTGGTTGGAGGAATCATTGAATTCTCCAATCTTTTCAAAGAATCGAAAGTTAAGCCCAACAGGGCTTTCAGCTTAATCATTTCGGTTGGTTTTTATGCCATTGCATTCCTTGTCGCTCAGCGAACGCTCGAACTGAAATACTTCCTTAGTTTTTTTCCGATGCTGCTGATTATCATGGCAACAGAACTCTACCGAAAGAAAGAAAATCCGCTTCAAAACATTTCTGTCACAATCTTTAGTATTTTTTATCTGGCCATCCCAATGTCGCTCATAAATTTTCTGGTCTTTCCGGAGATATTGGGAGGAAGTAACTATACCCCAAAATTACTTATCGCTTTATTTGCACTGATTTGGATTTATGATTCAGGTGCTTACCTGGTTGGCGTTTCGATTGGCAGGCACCGCCTTTTTGAACGCATTTCCCCGAAAAAATCCTGGGAAGGAGCCATTGGCGGAACTTTGACAGCTCTGCTTGCCGCCTATTTTATTTCCGGATTTATTCCTGAAATTAAGCTGATACACTGGATTGTTATAAGTATTTTAACTGTGATTTCATCAACCTTCGGGGATTTGACTGAATCAATGTTTAAGCGACAATTCGGAATTAAGGATAGCGGAAATTTACTTCCGGGACACGGTGGAATTCTCGACCGTTTCGACTCCTTATTTTTTGCTGTTCCTGTTGTGGTAACATATTTAATACTGTTTGTGGAATAGCTTTCAGACTGTCTCAAACTGTTTTCTTCACTTAAAATCAGAAATCCTGCCAAAAAGCTCAATTATTTACTATTTTTGAGCCTAAATCAAAGACTTAATGATGAAGTTTCATAAAGCCGGCACGACCACAATAAATTATGCCACAGCAATTTTTGCGGGTCTAATTTTATTTTCATGGTTTTTCATTACCAACAATACCATCAAATTCGGGATTTTAATTGCTTATACTTTGGTATATTTCGTTATCATTCAGTTTTTTAGATATCCTCAACGCACGGTTACTCCAAATGAAAATGTAATTTTATCTCCAGCTGACGGAAAGATTTGTGTCATCAAGGAAACGATCGAAAATGAGTATCTGAAAACCAAATGCCTTCAGGTTTCCATATTCATGTCGCCAACCAATGTTCACATCAACTGGATTCCGATTCCGGGATTGGTTACTTACATGAAACACAAAGATGGCGAGTTTTATGCCGCATTTAAAGATAAATCGGCTGAAGAAAATGAGCGCACCACCACTGCCGTCAAAATTCGTGATGGTCGCGAAATTGTCATGTGCCAGGTTGCCGGAGCAATGGCACGTCGTATTATCAACTACGTTGAAGTAGGCGATCCGGTTGATCAGGCAACCGAATTGGGTTTTATCCGCTTTGGTTCACGTGTTGACCTGTATCTGCCTCTCGACACCAAGCTCAATGTGAAACTATTCGACAAGGTTAAAGGCTCACAAACCGTTATCGGCACAATTTAACTATGAACCGAATCCGCAGCATGTTTTTTTGGGTACCCAATACCATTACTGCCATGAACCTCGTTTGTGGCAGTTTAGCTGTGTTTTTCGCAGTAGATGGTCAATTAGGATGGGCTTCTGTGTTTATCTTTGCCGCAGCAATTTTTGATTTCCTCGACGGTTTTTCGGCCCGTTTACTGAAAGCTTATTCGTCAATCGGAAAAGAGCTGGATTCGCTGGCCGATTTGGTATCATTCGGACTCGCACCAGCTGCCATAGTTTTCACCATGCTTCAACTCACTTTATTTGGAAAAACCCAGCTTATCCAGAATATTGAAGGAAACCTCAGTCAGTGGATTACGCTTTTTACCAGTTTGGTTATTCCTGTTGCAGGAGCATTCAGATTAGCCAAATTCAATACAGACGACCGGCAGAGTGAACAATTTCTGGGAATGCCAATTCCGGCCAATGCCCTGTTTTTCGCATCACTTGGACTCATTCTGGAGCTTGGAACCAAGACTGAAATTATACCCTATATCCTGAATAAATACACGCTGCTCGCATCCATTTTTATTTGTTCATTCCTGATGGTTTCAGAACTTCCAATGTTCAACCTCAAATTCAAAAATCTGAAGCTGAAAGAGAATGCCCTTCGCTATTTCTTTTTGGGAATAACGCTGCTCATGTTGATATTTCTTCAGTTATACGCCTTGCCACTCATCATTATCTGGTACGTTTTACTTTCCGGAATAAGTCATTTGGTGGGAGCTAAATAAGCCAATTAAAGAATACCCATCTTTCAATAATTTCAAAAGATAGAACATAAAATGCAAATCAGCTAAATTTCAAACAAGCCTTTATCTTATTTTATCAGTGGTGTTCATATCTCTTTCCATAAAAAAAATCTGTATGTTCAGGCATCTGCTGAAGGTTTGAAAAATAAAGTAATTTCCGTTTATCTTTCCATTTTATTTTGAATTCCAATCACGAATTGCCTGTTAAATGGTGATTATTAATCTTTCCGGAACAAACCTTGATTCTAAATGTTTTATAAAAATTCCTTTCGTAAGATTTTGATTTTGAAAACTTCAATTCCACATTCTATAAAAGATATTTAATACTTTTGACTGGCCAAATTCTCATGAATCCCAGATCAGTATAGGTCAGGATTCATTCGATAGAGATATAATTATTAGTGAAACAGATAAAAATAAAACGATTGCATTTTTAAAAATGAAAACTGAACAACGCATTTATTCCGAGACCGACGGTTGGGTGACAAAGTCGGACAGCAGATTGGGCAATCTGGCCCAGTTGGTATTCTTATTTGGTAGCAGAAAATTACTCAAAGAACAGCTGCCTATTGATTTGATAAGAGAAACCTACCCTTTGGCACAAATTGTCGGTTGCTCCACTTCAGGAGAAATCTATCAGGAAGAAGTTCTTAACCAAAATATAGTTTGTACCGCAGTTTGGTTTGAAAATACCAGCATTGAAATTGCCAGGGAAGTCATTCATTCAATGGATGACAGTTTCAGCGTGGGCGAAAAACTGGCAGCGACCCTCGACAAAGAACATCTTGTTCATATCATGGTGCTTTCGGAAGGGCTGAATATCAATGGCAGTGAACTGACAAAAGGAATAAACAATCAACTCAACGACCGCATTTCAATTACCGGTGGTTTGGCTGGCGATCAGGATCTGTTTTCTGAAACAGTAATTGTACACAACCAGGCTGGCGAAAAGAACCTCGTGGTGGCTATTGGATTTTATGGAGAACAGCTTCAGGTTGGCTGCGGATCGATGGGTGGCTGGGATTCGTTTGGTGTCGACCGCGAAGTAACCAAATCAAAAGCAAATATTCTTTACGAATTGGATGGTCAGCCGGCGCTTGAACTTTACAAACGCTACCTCGGTGCACATGCGGCAAACTTGCCGGCTTCGGCACTCTTGTTTCCACTCAGCCTTCGTTTAAAAAACTCAGAAACACCTTTGGTCCGTACGGTACTATCCGTTAATGAAGCCGATGGAAGCATGGTTTTTGCCGGAGATATTCCTCAGGGTGAATACGTTCGTCTGATGAAAGCCAGTTCCGACCGCCTGATCGACGGAGCCAACGACGCCGCTGAAATGGCGAAAATCAGTCTTCAACTTTCCGATCCCGACCTGGCCATCCTGATCAGTTGCGTAGGTCGGAAATTAGTTTTAAAACAACGGACGGAAGAAGAACTTGAAATCATTCGTGAAGTCATTGGGAATAAAACAACGGTGACCGGATTTTATTCTTACGGTGAAATAAGTCCCACCAAACCGTTTGAAAACCGATGCGAACTTCACAACCAAACCATGACCATTACACTGTTTAAAGAAATTTAAACCTGGTACATTATTGACAACAAAATGAATAAATTACTGACACGCCAGATTAAAAGGCACTTCGGTTCGTTGGAAAACCTGCCCGCTGAACTCCAAGGTATTCTAAATGACATCAACAACACCTATGAAAGTTTTGAAGACGATACACTCCTGCTTCAAAATTCCATTGAAATTAGTTCGCAGGAACTTCGGAATGCCTATGATAAACACAAGCAAGACTCTGAGACCCAAAAGGAAACCTTAAATAAGATCAAAGAAGCCATATCGGTTATCAGTCCGGTAACTCAAAACGCAATCACCGAAAGTGAAACAGCCACTTCTGACAGCAGTTCTATGTTTGATTCACTGATCAGATTGATTGAGGACCGGAAACAATCCGAAGAAGCACTTCTGGAAAGCGAAACCCGTTTCAGGCTGATGTCGGACACTGCTCCCGTGATGATTTGGATGTCGGGCACGAATGCCTTGTGCGATTTTTTCAATCAAACCTGGCTCGAATTTACCGGCCGGACACTCGAACAGGAATTGGGTAATGGCTGGGCTGAAGGAGTTCATTCAGAAGATTTAAAAGCCTGCATCGAGACTTACCTCGATGCCTTTAAGGCACAAAGGAAATTCAGAATGGAATACCGCTTGCGGCATGCTGATGGAGAATATCGCTGGTTGCTCGACAATGGAGTTCCGCGGTTTACTCCGGAAGGAATTTTTACCGGATACATTGGTACTTGTGTAGATATTACAGAAAACAAACGGGTTGAGGAAACACTTCGCAATCTTTCCCAGGCGGTTGAGCAAAGTCCGGTATCCATCGTGATAACAGATATTAAGGGTAACATTAAATACTGTAACCCTACAGTATTTAAACTGACCGGATACGAACCCGAAGAATTATTGGGTGAAAATGCACGAATATTTGGTTCTGGAGAAAAAAATCAGAATGAGTATAAGCACCTATGGGAAAGTATTAGTTCTGGAAAGGAATGGAAAGGAACGTTTCATAACAAGAAGAAAAGCGGAGAATTATACTGGGAAACTGCATCTATTTCTGCCGTCATAAGTTCGAAAGGGGAAATCGTAAATTATCTGGCTGTTAAAGAAGATATTACCGAACGCAAACGGACCGAAGATACTCTTCAGAATGAACGCGCACTTTTTAGGACCATTATCGATTTGATTCCGGATGCAGTCTATGTGAAAGATGCTCAGGGAAGAAAGATCATCGCCAATCCTAAAGAAGTTCAGCTTGTAGGATTGAGGTCTGAGGATGAGATGCTGAACAAGACAGATTTTGATTTGTATCCCTCAGATCAGGCTATTCGGAACAATGAGGAAGATCAGCACGTTCTTCAGACCGGGAAGCCAATTCTTAATTATGAAGGTGAAATAACGGATCAGGAAGGCATAGTTCATTCGCTTTTAGGTTCGAAGGTTCCGTTATTTGATTCAAGCGGCAAAATAACAGGAATTGTTGGAGTTTCGCACGACATTACCCCACGCAAACAGGCCGAGGATGCACTTCAGGCGGCACACAAATCTTTGTCAGACATTCTGCAGGCGGCGATACATACTTCAATTATCTCGACTGATATCCATGGAGTCATCACGGTCTTTAGCAAGGGATCTGAGAAAATGCTGGGCTATTCGGCAGAAGATATTGTCGGGAAAACGACACCTCTACGTTTTCATTTAGAAAGCGAACTAAGCGAACGAGTCATAGAGTTAACGAATGAGCTTGGAATGTCCGTATCAGGATTTGAAGTGTTCGTGGCAAAAGCACGGATTCAGGAACATGAAGAGCGGACCTGGACCTACATTCATAGGAATGGGAACAGGATTCATGTTAATCTTATCGTTACTGCCATCAGGAATAAAAATGACGAAATTACCGGATTTTTGGGGGTTGCTACCGATATCAGCAAAAGAATAGAAGCAGAAGAAGCATTACTTGAAAGCAGTAAAAAATGGGAAGCTATTATTTCTTCTTCACCTGACGGAATTGGAATCGTATCATTGGATGGAAATCTGGAGTTTATGTCTGAAAAATTAGCCAATATTTATGGTTATTCGATTGATCAGAAGGATGAATACATCGGGAAACCTATTTCAACTTTTATTGATCCTTCTAATCATCAACTGTTAACCAATAATTTTCAGAATTTGATTCTCGGTAAAGGTGAAAATAAGATCACAGAATACCTGGGCATTAAAAAAGATAGCAGCAGGTTTTATGCCGACGTAAATTCTACTGTTCTTTTTAATTCTGCGGGAAGTCCGGTAAATATTCTGTTTATACAACGTGATATTACCGAGCGCAAGCAGGCTGAAAGAGCACTGGAACGAAGCGAAACCCTGCTGCGGTCAATTATGGATACCACTTCAGATGTCATATTTGTAAAGGATATGGAGTGCCGTTTTGTTTATATTAATCCTGCAGGTTGTGTTTTGAACGGTAAAACTCAGGAACAGCTGATTGGTCATTCAAAAGCCGATTTTGAGACCAATCCGGTGGAGTTAGCCCGATTTATGGCTGATGACATGCGAATCATTGAAACAGGAAATTCGGAAACTTTTGAAGAGGAAGTTATTGGCGCCAATGGTAAACTTTACATATTTCTGACAACCAAGGTACCCCGATTCGACGGACAAGGAAACATCATTGGCTTAATCGGGGTGGCTCATGATATCACCAAAAGAAAAGAAGCTGAAATAGCGCTAATTGAGAGCAGCAAAAAATGGGAAGCCATTGTTTCAGCTTCACCCAATGGAATCGGAATGATTTCTTTCGACGGGAAAATTGAATTTATGTCTGATAAATTAGTTGAAATGTATGGCTACTCTGTTGAGGAGAAAGACCAATACATTGGAAATTCAATTTTCAATTTTATCGATCCTTCCAATCACCAAATGCTGGCCGATAATTTCCGCATCCTGGTTGAAAAAAATGGAAATAAGGAAATCACGGAATATCTGGCTGTTAAAAAAGACAACAGCAGGTTCTACGTCGATGTGAATTCTACTGTTTTGTACGATTCGAATGGCAATCCGGCTAACGTTTTATTTATCGAGCGCGATATAACCGAGCGGAAACTGGCAGAAGCGGAGCTCGAAGAAAACAGGGAAAAATACCGGGCATTGACTGAAGCATCTTTTGAAGCCATTTTCATATCTGAAAAGGGTTTTTGTATTGAGCAAAACCATGCCGCTGAACTGATGTTCGGCTACACTTCGGAAGAAGCGATGACCATGCACGTAACCGACTTTATAGTGCCTGAAGATCGGGGAATGGTTATGAAAAATAAGATTTCAGGAATTGAAGAACCATACGAAGCCGTTGCATTAAGAAAAGATGGCACAACATTTCCCTGCGTATTGCGCGGACGGATGATGCACTATAAAGGAAGAGATGTTCGGGTTACTTCTTTGGCTGATATTTCGTTGCTCAAAAAGGCGGAAAAAGAATTAATAGTGGCCAAGGAGATTGCCGAAGAAAGTGAACTTAAATTCAGGTCAATTATCCAGTCACAAGCTGAAGGAATTGGGTTTGTAAATGAAAATGAGGTCTTTGAATTTGCGAACACTGCTTCCGAACGCATATTCGAAACAGAAGAAAATGAACTGGTTGGTACTTGCTTATATGATTTTTTAAAGCCTGATGAATGGGAAAAAGTTGACCAACAAACCCGCAACAGGGGTGTAGGGTATGTTAATACATATGAACTTCAGATTATTACTAAAAAAGGAAATGCCAAAATTATCCATGTCACGGCAACACCTAAATTAGATAGCAACAATAACTATCTCGGCGCATACGGCGTTTTTCAGGACATCACAGACCGGAAAAAGGCAGAAGAAGAAGTGAAGCAGGTTTCAACCCGGCTGGCACTGGCAACCCTGGCAGGTGGTGTCGGTGTGTGGGAATTTAATGTCATGAGTAATGCGCTGTTATGGGATGATCAGATGTTTGCTCTTTACGGTATTGAAAAAAAGAAATCAGAAAGTTCATTCCAGATCTGGAGGTCGGGTCTTCACCCTGACGATATCGATCGGGTCGATACCGAAAGTCAGTTGGCGATCGATGGTAAAAAAGAGTTTAATACGGAGTTTCGGGTCTGCTGGCCCGACGGTTCTGTTCACAACCTAAGGGCTCTCGCTAACGTTCAGTTCGACGATTCGGGAAATCCATTGCGCATGATTGGGACTAATTGGGATATTACTGAACAGAAAAAAACAGAAGAAGTGCTTTTAAAGGCCAGGCAGGATGCCGAAACGGCCAATAAATCCAAAAGTGTATTCCTGGCCAATATGTCGCACGAAATCCGGACTCCATTGAATGCGATTATCGGGTTTTCTCAACTTCTGAACCGCGACACGCAGTTAACCACTTCACAAAGGGAATACAATATCTCCATCGTTCGTGCCGGCGAGCATCTGCTCTCGCTCATTAACGATATCCTGGAATTATCGAAAATGGAAGCGGGTCGCCTGGAATTAAATCCAACGAATGTTGATTTGAATGCTTTGCTGAACGACATCCACCAGATTTTCAAAGAGTCGGCCCATTCCAAGCACCTTCGGTTTATTTTCGAAACTGCAGCCGGTATGCCGCAACACATCATTGTTGATGACAATAAATTACGCCGGATACTGATCAACCTGATCGGAAATGCCATTAAGTTTACTGATGAAGGTGGCGTAGCTTTTCGAACGCGTATTGATCGTGTAGGTAAGTTGAAAAACCGGCTAATCATCGAGATTCAGGATTCAGGTCCTGGTATTCCTGAAAACGAAATCGACAAACTCTTTAAACATTTCGTTCAGACAAGTTCCGGAATTAACAAAAGCAGTGGCTCGGGTCTCGGTCTCGCACTCAGCCGCGAACTGGCTCTTTTAATGGGAGGCGACATCACCGTGACCAGTGAAGTTGGAAAAGGTTCCGTATTTACTATTGAAGTGCAAATCGAAATAGGAAAAGCAGAAGCTGTTCAGGATTTAACCCGTAAACGTGTGATAGGTTACGGTAATCCAAATGAGGTTTACCGCATCTTGGTCGTTGATGACATTGAGGAAAATCTGCAAATAGTTGTTAAGCTGCTCAATATGGTTGGATTTGAAACGAAGGAAGCTGTAAACGGAGTCGATGCCATTGCAAAATTTGAGGAATGGAATCCACATCTGATCCTGATGGATTTACGAATGCCCGTAATGGATGGTTATGAAGCATCACGCCGGATTAAATCAACGGAAAAAGGAAAACAGACTCCTATAATTGCCTTGACAGCCAGTTCATTTGAAGATGAACGAAGAAAGATTATGGGACAGGGTTTGCAGGGTCACATCCGTAAGCCATTTCGCGAAAGCGATCTGTTTGGTACCATCGGAAACATTCTCGGGATTCAATACATTTATGAAAATGAAACACCGTTAAATCAGGCTATTACCTTTGATGAGATAGGATTTGCCGATGAAATTTCAAAACTGCCGGGCGACCTGGTATTAAAAATGCTTAATGCAGTAGCAGCGGCCGATTTAGACCTGCTGATTGAACTCATCCAAAAAATCGATACTGACCATTCGGATCTCTCAAGACATTTGTTGATACTGGCTCATAATTTCGACTTTAACTACCTGAAGAAAATATTAAATAAAAAGGAGATCAGATAATGGATAATGAAAATAGGGCAGATCAAAATATTCCCAATATTCTGATTGTCGATGATGTACCTGATAATCTGAAAGTTTTGAGTGGTATTCTTAAAGAAAACGGATACAAAATACGACCGGTACTGAACGGGCAACTTGCATTGGAGGTGGCAGAAAATGAAAAACCCGACCTTATTCTTCTGGATATTATGATGCCGGGGATGGATGGATACGAAGTTTGCCGCCAACTAAAACTGAATCCGAAATTAAAAGATATTCCGGTCATTTTTATCAGCGCGCTAAACGACACAAAAGACATAATCAATGCATTTAAGTCAGGTGGAGTCGATTATATTACCAAACCTTTTCAGGCAGAAGAAGTGTCGGCACGTGTAGCAACTCATCTAAAAATAATCAGGCAAACAAATGAACTGAAGAAACTCAACGCAACCAAGGACAAGTTTTTCTCCATTATTGCTCACGATTTGCGCGGGCCGATTGGTTCGATGATGCAAATCGCAGATTTTGTTGCAGAAAAAGGAAATGTTGATGAAGATACCTTATACTCCTTCCTTGAATCGCAGAAAGAATTGACAAAAAACACATTTCAGTTGCTTGAAAATCTGCTCAACTGGGCCCGATCAAACACGAATCAGATTGAGTATTTTCCCGAAATGCTCGATGCCAATACCATCATAAATTCCAGTGTCGATCATGTTAAACATCAGGTCAAAAGTAAAAATCTGACCGTTTCTGTAAATTGTCCGGATCCGGTTCAGGTTTATGCCGACGAAAATATGTTTCGGGCGGTCATCCGGAATTTACTATCGAATGCAGTCAAATATACCCCGAAGGGCGGCGCAATCAGTATTCAAATAAGTCCTGCAGAAAATAATTCCTTAGTAATTTCCGTGCAAGATAACGGTATCGGAATACCTCAAAAAATAGTTGAAAACCTTTTCCGGATCGATATAAATACCAATCGCCGCGGCACTGAAGGCGAATCAAGCAATGGCCTGGGTTTACTGCTTTGCAAAGAATTTACAGAAAAGAACGGAGGCAAAATCCGGGTCGAAAGCGAAGTTGGAAAAGGCTCCGTATTCAGTTTTACGGTTCCAACACAAGCTTTTACCAAAGAATGAATCTTCGATGAAGAAGACATTGCTGAGCAACCAAAAATAGTCGCATAGCGACATGTTATTCAGATAATGTTCTTATTTAATCCCTGATGGGGTCTCCAACCACCAACCGGGGTTGCCCGATTGCCCCGACAGCGGTTAACAACCCTGTCGACGGCTAAACTTAACCGTTTGTGCAAGTCGATTCCCTAAAAAGATGTCGCCGCGCTGCGGCTGAAAAAAAATACTGTGCCGATTCATTCTACAAAGAGGCCGTCGCTCTAAGGCTAAAAGTCGCGTAGCGACGACCTCTTTGTAGAACGAAACGAATACTGTAATATAAAAGCCCCATCGGGGCGACATGTTTTGAATTTGTCTGGTTTCCCGGAATCAACCTACCACGTATATTTCGCTCCTCCGGAGCTTAGATCCTATCACAAAGCAATTCCCTACAAAGATGTCACCACGCTGCGGCTGAAAAATCACTTTGTGGTGACCTGGCATTAGAACCATTTTCGCGGCCTGAAAGGCCAACTTACTTCAGCCCCAGGCAACATCTGGGGTAATCAGTGTACCGCAAAAACCGTCCGGCAGAATATAATGGATATGGCAAAAACCATATTCCGGACGCATCCGAACCGCCGCCAGAAAATTGGTAGGAATCATTTGAACCGAAAAATTGCGTTTATCTCTTTCGTCCGAAACAACGATTTCTCTTTTGTTATCGGTATCGTTCG
>JBAWZG010000015.1:0-33272 GCA_037143155.1 Bacteroidia bacterium | reverse complement strand
TCCGGAACACATCCAAATTCCCTGATCAATGCAATTAATCCCTGCATTTGCACCAGTGTTTGAATTCCGGTGGTTTTGTCGATAAATTCATTGACCCGGTTCTGGACTTTCTGGTACAATGCTTCGTCGGCCTTCAGGTACTGATCGCCCAGAATCGCTTTCATCATCATTGGACCCATGATCAGTTCCCAGCCTTCACGCAATGTAGAAATTGTTCCGTCGTGATCGAAAATAGCATGTTTAATCTGAAGCTTTTCCTCCCATTTGTTGACAATTTCAATTTCCGTATTCGGCCAATAGTTGGCATGACGGATATCTTCAGCCAATTCCGAAGCAAAAATGTAATCAGGATCCTGGCCAATCGCGAGGATTTCTTCCGGACTGGCAGTTCCGCACTGGAATAATTTCTGCACCGTGACACCAGCCACAAAAGAACCAACCTGGGCAGCAATATTCATGGAATAACCGGCAGCCAGTGAAGATGCGGCTCCGGCCAGATAACTGTCTCCGGCTCCAACGGTATCCACTTTCGAAAGAATCATCAATCCGGGGATTTCTGAAATGCCGTTTTCGTCAATCGTCAGAGAACCTTTGCTTCCACGGGTAATGAAAAGTGGTTTTTTGTAACGTTTGAATAATTCGTTAGCGGAGCCCACAATTTCAGAATACAGAACAATATCGTCCGGCTTTTTATCGAGTCCGCACAAGCGCGCAGCTTCGGTATCATTCATTTTCCGGATAGCTCCAGTGTAATAATCGTTGAAGTTGCGGCTGTCAACGATAAATGTTTTTTCAGGAAACTGCGCGATCACTTCCACCAAACGCTTTTTAAAATAATCAATATGTATTCCTGAAGGAACCTGCTGGTTGATGATGATGACATCCACTTCAGGAATTTCCTGAATCAGGTTTTCGATCAAGCGGTCTGCCGTTTCCTGAGATAAGCGATTGTAATTTCCGAAGTCCACGCGGTTCAACTCCTGATCATCAATGTATGGTTTGGCATACGCATGCGTGTACCAGTTTTCTTCCTGAATGAGCAGATTTCTGGGTTCTATCCCGGTTTGTTTCATGACCCGAACCATTTCAGCACCAAACGGATCAGTACCAATCACGCCAAAAGCACGGATATCTCCGATTCCCATTGCTGCCAGGTTGTTGGTTACATTGCCTGCTCCGCCAAGTGAATAACGCTGAGTAGCAACAGGCCGGGTTGCCTGATTGGTCTCCACCGAGATTTCACTCATGGCTTCATCAATAAACCAGTAGGCATCAAGGCAAAAATCGCCCACAACAGCAATTTTGACATTGCTTATATCTTTCAGGATTTTTTGCAGTTGTTCTTTTTTCATTTCATTGTGTATTTTAAATTTTTAGAATATTCAATTTCTATGTGATTCGACCCATTCAGGTGTTTTGGCTTGTTTTCTAATTGTGTTATAAATCGTCGTGTAAAGACGCACGGCTGTGCGTCTCGACTAATTAAAAGCTATGATACTATTTTGTCATCGAGGGTGGTGCATCTTCCGGATCACTGCCCCACTTTTTATTTGGTTCAGGACCCATCTGGAAAATAAATTTACCTCCGTTTTGGATCACAGAATGATCGAACCACGGTTTATCCCACGATTTGCCATTTAAGGTTGCTGACTGAATGTATTTGTTCTTTTTGGAATTATTGATGGTTTCGATAACGAAATCACTGGCCTTATTGAAAGATTTATCCAAATGGATGACTACTTTACTGAATTGGGGACTTCCGATAGTCCAAACGTTTTGGCCAGGAGCAACCGGGTAAAATCCCATCGTACTCAAAACATACCAGGCTGACATTTGGCCCATATCCTCATTGCCGCATAATCCGTCAGGTCCTGAGCTGTATAAACTGTCAACCACAGTCCGGACTATATTTTGTGTTTTCCATGCTGCGCCTGCGTAGTTGAATAAGTAAGCTGTGTGATGACTTGGTTCATTTCCGTGTGCGTACTGCCCGATTAAACCGGTAATATCTGAAACGCTGCTTTTAACTTCAGAACTGATTGAAAAAAGTGAGTCCAACCGTTCAACAAATCGTTTCCGTCCGCCTTCCAGATTAACCAAACCCTGCACATCCTGAGGTACAAACCAGGTATATTGCCAGGCGTTCGCTTCAGTATAGTGCCGGTCTTTTCCATGTCCGACAAATGTTGGATCAAATGGTGAAAGCCATGAACCATCGCTTTTTTTCGGACGGGCAAACCCGGTTTTTGTATCGATAATATTTTTGTAATTCGCGGCCCTTTTCATAAACAGTTCGAAGTCGGCAGTTTTGCCAAGAGCTTTTGCCAACTGGGCATCACACCAGTCGTTGAAAGCGTATTCCAACGTTTTGGATACGGATTCCCTGATTTCGTCATAAGGCACATATCCCAGTTTTTTGTATAATTCCAATCCCGGGCGGCCTTCGGAAAGGCAGCCAGCCGGAGGAGTTTCCATGGCATTTTTCCTGACCCCTTCATAAGCTTTTGCCAGATCAAAATTGCGGATTCCTTTCTGGTAAGCATCCAGGATAGCAACAACCGGATGATCGCCGATCATATCGTTTGTATAACTGTTACCGAATTGTTGCGGCGTGGGCATCCATCCACCCTGCTCGTACTGGTTAATCCAGGTATTTATGGCATCATTGTTCCGTGTGGGTTCTATCAAAGTCAGCAGAGGCATTTCAGCCCTGAAGGTATCCCATAGCGAAAAATCGCTACGATAGGTAAAACCTTTTGCGGTGTGAACCTGATTGTCCAGACCCATGTATTTTCCATCCGCATCGCCGAAAGTTGCCGGAAATAGAAGCGAATGATAAAGTGCTGTATAAAAGGTTATCTGTTTTTGCTTTGAATAGGTTTCATCACTGCTTTTATCCATCTGGACATCTATTTTACTCAATGCCTGATTCCATTTCGCGGCAGCTTTCTCCCTGACCTGATCAAAATTCCAGTCCGGAATTTCCTGATCAAGATTCAGCCGGGCCTGTTCGATGCTTGTATAAGAGATTCCTACTTTAACCTGAATGACTTCGTTTTCTGAAGTGACAAAATCAACAAACGCGCCTGCCCGTTTGCCAGAAGTTTCCCTTAATCCTGAAATAGTTTTGTTGCTCCAGGTACCAAACGAGCTGAAGGGTTTGCTGAATCTGGCACAGAAATAAACATTCTGATTATCGACAAATCCGTTTGAAAGGCGATGCCCCACGATTTCAGTGTTATTCACAACCTTAATCTGCGAATCGGTACACCGGTCACCAATGCCGTGATTCATGTCGATCAGGATATGAGAATCATTGGATTTTGGGAAAGTATATTTATGGAATCCGGCCCGTTCCGAAACGGTTAGTTCAGCTTTAATACCGTAATCTTTCAGGATAACTGAATAATATCCTGGCGATGCCTGTTCTTCCTGATGAGAAAAAATGGATCGATATCCGGATCCGGGTTTCTTCTTATTTCCCGGTTCAATTTTCAGTTTTCCGGTTGTTGGCATCAGGAGAATATCGCCCCAGTCACCGGCTCCCATTCCACTCCGATGTAAATGACTGAATCCCATGATCGAATTGTCACTGTAATGGTAACCTGAACACCAGTCCCAACCGCTGATATCAGTATCAGGTCCCAATTGTACCATTCCACCGGGAAGAGCAGCACCCGGAAAAGTGTGTCCGTGATAATCCGTCCCGAGGAAAGGATTCACCAGATTAACCGGATTTGTTTGAGCAAACGTGTTTCCGGTCAGGCCGGAAATGGCAAAGACCACAGCTATTGCCAATGACTTGTATTTGTGATTACTATTCATTTCAATTCAGTTTAAAATTGTTATTTGTTTTCTTTCGGAAACATATATATTGCAACATCACCGGCATCCAATTCCATTGAACTTTCATAGGCGCTGGCTGGCACGATTGTTCCATCTTTCAATATTTTCTTTACCGATTCATCACCAAAAACAGTCAGTTTTATGCTGCTTAAAAAGTCTTTATTGACCACCACCAAAAATGAATTCTCGCCTTTGTCAAGTATTGAAACAATTGCAGGAGCGCCATTGGTATCAAGTACCTTAATTGCTTTTGGCAATGAAGTCAGTCGAATCGTTCCGAGCGGAATCTTTCCCAAGCCAGTATGACGAACACTGACCACCTTTGATCCAAGGAAGACACCTGAGAGGTTTTGTATTTCCTGACTCATGAGTTTCACCCGGTCGTACACCACGTTGCGTTTACCGGCCACACTAATTGGAGCTCCACGCTGATCTTCTCCTGACGGTGCATTTACCGAAGTTGCTGACCAATAAGTAAAATACTGAATTCCCTGTGCACCATAAGCCAGATCGCTATACACCTGAAGCCGCATGGCCGCCAAGGTTTGTGGTGTCAGGTGATCTTCATCGTAGTTAGTTGTCAGGGCAAAAGCCCAGAATGGCTTATCTGACTTCCTGGATTCTTCGGAAATTTGTTCCAGATTTTGATACCAGGTTTTGGACAGCCTGTCTTTCAGAACGGGATAATAGTCGAACGAAATGAATTGTATAGGAATTTGCCTGACATATTCACTCACATAGTCTTTATAATCTTTTGTTCCCAGTTGAATTGAATCGGCAAAATTCGGGAACAAATTCACGTAGCAAAAATGCTTGCTGTCAATAGCTTGTATTTTTTTAGCCCATATTCCCAATTCAGGATAAAGGCGCATACTCGGTTCATCCATAAGGTGATAACCTGCCAGAGCCGGATGGTCCATAAAGCGTTTTGCCGTTTTCTCCGGATCCGATTTTAATTCAGGACATGAAACAACCAGTTTGACACCTACTTTCGCTGCCACATCCAAAGCCTTTTGCACCTCATCCAGATTGGAATAAAAACTGAGCGAATGGGTTATTCCCGCCTCTTTCATCTCCTGAAAACGGGCAACAGTTGTTTCACTTGCAGGAATACTGAACCAGGCCAGAATGGGAATCTGTCCGCTGGAATTTAATTTTTCCTGTGAATTTGCAAAGTCAGCAAAGACCGATAAAAACAGAAGTAGCAGATAATACCTGGTCATAATTCTTCCTTTAAGATAGATGTCAGTTATTTTGAATAGAGATTGAAAGCTTCAGCTTCCGGAAAAAATTCTGTCCGGAAACTGAAGCTTTCAACTTTTTAATTTTTTCTCACATAAAAAGATACCCAAAGAAGGTAAAGCATACAAGCTCCGATGACGAACAAACTTGCCATAGGTCCGAATACGGTGCTCACATAACCCATTGCCAGAGGAATGAAAGCCCCTCCGGAAACAGCCATAATCAGCAATCCGGAGATCTCATTGGCACGATCAGGCATTTTGGCCAAAGCCATAGAGAAGATGATTGGGAATAGGTTTCCGGCACCGAGTCCAATGACCATGATGGAAATAAAGGCGACCATATTGCTCGGTGCAAGGAATACTCCAAGAACCCCCACGAGTGCCAGAAGTGTTGTCAGTAAAAGAAAAACACGTGGTTTGATCCAGTTCAGGATGATGGCACCCAGAAAACGGGAGATGGTCTCACCGGCAAAAAACCAGCTAATGCCAATCACCGCCTTGTCAAGGGATAAACCGTATTTTGCAATCAGAACATTGGCGATATTGGTATTGATAGCAACCTCAGCACCGACAATCAGGAAAATAGAAAGCGCCATGAATGCTACAAAGCGGTTTTTCAGTAAGCCAAAACAGGAAGCAAAAGAGGCTGGTTTTCTGTCCGGTTTCGACTCGACAATCGGTGTCATCGACAACCACAATGCTGCCAATAAGGAAGTAATCCCATAAATTGCAAAAACAAGTTTCCAGTTTCCAAAATGTAAAGCCATGAAAGAGGCAATAATCGGGCCGGAAAAAGAAATAATTGCTTTTACAAACTGAGAGGTACTCATGTAACTGGCCAGTTTTTCCGAAGGAGAAACATCCTGTAGCAGCGGATTCGCTGAAACCTGAATTACGGTATTTCCAATTCCGAGAAGAATGAAAGATGCGAACATCATTGGGAATGAATAATGAACAAATGGCAATCCCAGCCCGACCGCCTGAATGACCATACCAATGTTCAGCATATTCCGTTTCCCATATTTGTCTTGAAGGATACCTATTGGAACTGATAAAACGAAGAACCACAGCAACACCATCATGGGCAGAAACTGGGCAACAAAATCAGTTAATCCAAAGTCTTGCTTGATATATCCTGTTGCGACTCCGATAATATCTATAAATCCCATCACAATGAAGGAAAGGAATACCGGAAGTATCTTCCGCATTTCAATTTTTGAGTTATTCACAAGCTTAAATTTTAGTTATTTAATTAATTGATATTTAATACACTAACAAATTATTCTTCCAGAAGGTTAACCTCTTTGACTGCCCCGGATTTCTTATTCACCCGAAGGCTTTTGATTTCGTATGGGCGAAAACTGCTGTTCAGTTTGTGATTTATAAATTTCAGATCCAATAAAGCGTCAGTTTGCAATCCTAATGTTTCAACACAGCGAATGATCAGGTCTTCTCCTTCTTCCGATTGCTTTATGGAGGTTACATCAATGTTTGGAGCATCAACCGAAAGGAACGAGCCTGATTTAGGCAACGAACCGCCATGTATTCCCTGGTAAATTGTTGGTGCGGGTGCAATGAGTTCCTCAGTCATTCGTGCAATGCTGTTCTTTTCCCATGAATCCTGATGTGGAACCAGCACCATCCGGAAGGTTTGAATTCCCTGATCCATCCAGTAATGTTCAGCATTCATATCCAAAACCTTCGGATTATGATGGGCAAACGGTGCCGAGCGGACAATTGAAATCCGCATATCATTCTCAAGCACATTGTACCCGTATTTTGCATCATTAATCACAGTCAATCCATAGGTGTTTCCTTTGCTTTTCCCGGTCACATCAATCCATCGCTGACCTGGATTTTCTTCCCCGTTGGTCTCTCTGACAATGTGACCGTAAGAAGTTTCATAGGTTGAAACTGGTGATTCAACATCAACCGGAAATGAAAATTTCAGCATTTTTAGCTGTTCGTGCCAATCCAGTTTGACTTTGGCTTCCAGATTCCTTGAACCGGCATAAAGTGTCCAGTCAATGGTTAGAATGGAAGAACCATATGTTGTTCTCACCCGGATTGTGGCTCTCAAAGGACCATTTTCAAGAACTTTAAATGTTGCATTTCCAAACGAACCGATCTCATCGGCAAAGGTGACGATATCGTGGCTCCAGGTATCGCTGGTATCGTTGATGACCACAGCCCTGCAACCCGTTTTGCCTCCTGAAAACACTTCCCTTCCGGTTTCCTTGTCGAATATTCCGAGGGCGCCGTATCCTGAAATCTGTACCCGAAGAAATTCATTCTCAAGTTTATTGCCTTCCGCAGTTGCTGCTGTCTTCGGAAGAAGCTGTTCTCCGTCGTGCAGGCGGATCTGACGGTATCCCATGGGCGGAAGGGGCGTTTGTACAATCAGCTTTTTGCGGCTGCCAGCCTCACTCGAACCGGCTGTCCATTGGTGAAGCAACGGATTACCTTTTTCATCGTCAACCTGCGAACCTTTGTGCTGGGTTCCCCAGTTTAAATCATATTCCAGATTTGTCTTCACTTCCCATGCATGTGGATTGAAGACCACCAGGTATTGAGAATCAGGATCTTCCGTAGGTATCTGAAGTTCAAGTTTCTGTAAGGCCATTACTGAAGCCTGATTGGCAATATCGAGCGCATATCCGTATCCTTCGGCAGCTGTCTGGGAATGATCAAATAGTGAACTACCGGCCAGACTGTCGTGAAACTGAAGAAAAAGTACCCTTTGCCAGGCAGTTGTTAATTCCTTTTTTGGATAATTGGCACCCCAGGAAATTCGTCCGATGGCAGCTATTTTTTCCGCAGTAACCAGCGCTGCCTCTGATTGGCGATTGCCTTTCTTAATGGCCGATTCAGCAGTATAACAACCTCTGGCATGGTGCTGAAGGTCATCTTTCACTACGGGAAATTTTATATTTTTATCTTCCCGAATCTCTTTAAAATAGCGGTCGTGCGTACTGAAAAGTAGTTTTGGAGCATCTTTTTCTCCTTGAATCTCTTTTATCGAACGGATATTTTCTTTCGTTGGACCACCACCATGATCACCAGCGCCAAAATACTGGATATAGCTCTTCATGGGTTGATTTTTAAACCGATCGAGTGTCTGAATCAGCCGGTTACGAACTGTCCCGCCATCACCATAACTGAATGGGATGCGGTAGGTGAGAACACGGGTTCCGTCCAGACCTTCCCACCAGAATAAATCTGCCGGAAGTGTCTTTTCGTGGGGTCCGGGACGCATGAACACATAATTGTCCATTCCCTGTAATTTGATGATTTGAGGCAAAGTGCTTGTATGACCAAACGAATCAGGATTGAAAGCCGTAGTCGCGCGGTGACCAAGAATTCGTTGCAGCGTATGCTGACCATACAATCCCTGCCTGACCATCGCTTCACCACCCGGAATATTTACATCGGGTTCAACCCACCAGCCTCCGACGATACTCCAGCGACCTTCATCCACACGTTTGCGGATTTGTTTCATCATCTCTGGATCGTTTTCTGACACCCATTGGTAAAACTGTGCAGAACTGGTGGTGAATTTAAAGTCAGCCGTTTCGTTCATACGATCCAGGGCTGAACGGAATGTACTGTAAACAATGGCAACTCCTTCAGACCAAGGCCATAACCAAACCGGGTCAATGTGCCCGTGACCGACCATATGAACAGTAAATTCGGAAGCATACTGGGGCCAGGGAACTACTTGTTGCAAATCCTCCGCAAAAAGTTTGGTTACCGGACCAAGTGCGATAAAAGCTGTTCCTGCTGCAGTCCGGTTGATAAAGGTTCTGCGGGAAATCGGATTCTTTTCCTTTGAATTCTTATTTTTCATGATAGGTTTAGATGTATAGAAGTTTTAGTGGGATTAAAAGCGGTAATTTCCAAAAAAATGATTCTCGACCATAACGCAAAGCAAATGATAAACCGGTAAATGCAATTCCTGAACGACTGCAGTCCGCTTACCGGGAACATTAATCAGGATATCGCAAAACGGTTTCATTTTTCCACCGGTTTCACCGGTCAAACCAATTACTGACATGCCTTTTGCCTTTGCAGTGATTATTGCGTCAATCACATTCTGCGAATTTCCTGAGCTGCTGATAGCAATTAATACATCTCCCGGTGTTCCATAAGCAACAACCTGTTGAGCAAAAATCAGGTTTGCATCGGTATCATTAGCCACTGCTGTAATCAAACCGCTGTGGGCGGTCAGTGAGATGGCGGGTAAACCATGCTGAAGTTTTGTGCCCAGGTATTTTCCACGCTCTTCGTCTATTTCGGTCAACTGTTTTTTTAAAAATTCAGCAATTGGGCGGCTATGTTCAAAACCTTTCATCAGTTCGCCAACGATATGATCCGAATCAGAACAACTTCCGCCATTACCGCAAACCAGGACTTTTTTTTCTTGCGTATAACATTCGATCAGGCAATTGCCAGCCTGCTGTATTTCATTCTTCACCGGCAATAACTGCGGGTATCGTTCAATTAATTCGTCGATAAAAAAGTTGTTTTCCACTTTTCAATGATTTAAAATTTATCCTCATAAATGGCAACGCATAAAGCAGCAAAATCTCCAATCGATTCGCCCAGTTCTGCGGGTTTTATCCTGCAAACTTCCAGAGCCGACTGAATGGCTTCCCGTTGCAAAACCTTCTCAATTAACGGCTGAAAGAGCATTTCGTTGCGCGCATAGATACTTCCGATAACAATACATTCCGGATTCAAAACATCAATCAGGATAGAAAGTCCCTGACCGAGGTAATTTGCAGATATTCCAATAATTTCATTGGCAACAGGATCACCAGCCTGGGCAGCCAGAAAAACCATTTTTGCATCGATTTCACTGACCAAATCCAGCGACGAACAGAAATCAACCGGTTTATTCGCACTCAGTTTTTCAGCTACCATTTTTTTTGCCAGCTGGGCAATTCCTCCGCCACTGCAAAATCCCTCGAATGAACCAGCTTTTCCAAAGCCAACCGGACCATCAGGAGCCAACCTGATATGACCGACTTCTCCTCCAAGGTCATTGGTTCCGGCATACAATTTTCCGTTTAAAATCAGTCCCGAACCCATTCCGGTACCGAAAGTCAGGAAAATCATGTTTGAAGTTCCTTTTCCGGCACCCATCAGCCATTCAGCTAATGCACATGCATTGGCATCATTCTGAATGGCGGTTTCAACTCCAAATTCATCGCTGAAAATTTTAGTTATCGGCACATTATCCCATCCGGGTAAATTCGGTGGTGAATAAATCATGCCTTTTTTTGAATCCAGCGGACCACCGCAACTAATGCCAATTCGCTTTAACTGGTAAGCGGAAAATTCATCCAATAAGGTGTGAATATGAACTTTAAATTCATCCAAAATAGACTGATAACCTCGCTCGGTCCGGGTATCGAATGCAATTTTTTTCAGGATAGAAAAAGAAGCATCTCCTACTACAACGGCACATTTGGTTCCGCCGATATCCAGACCTAAATAAATTTCACCTAATATTTTTTTTTCAGACATATAGACATTTTATTTTTTACTAAATCGATTTAGCGAAAATATGAAAAATTTAAGATCCACAAGATTTCCTCACAATAAATTCGGTTTTAAGGGTAACCTTTTGAGTTTTAACCTTAACTCCCGGATGTTTAATTTCGTTCAGCAGGATCTGCATCGCAGTTTTTCCAATTTCCTTGAGCGGCTGACCAATAACAGTTACCGGACTAACACAAATTTTATAGGCATCGGTGTTGTCAAAACTTACCACAGCTATATCATCCGGTATTTTCAGGCCTAAAGAGGATATACATTCGATCGCCATTATTCCGATTTTACTGGTTGAAAACAGAATAGCATCAGCTTTTAGGTCATCCTTTTTACCCAGCAGCTCGTTAATAGCCAAAGCAACATCCTTATTTTCATGTGAGAATGGCAAAACCTTTACCAGATTCTCATCCACTTCAATTGAAGCATCACGTAAAGCTTGTTTATAACCATCGGTCCGGTCTTTCATATTAGCCAGATCCAGATTCAGAGTAATGTTGGCAATCCTTCGCCGGCCCAATGAGAGCAGGTGTTTTGTGGCTGTATAAGCTGCATCAAAGTTATCGACCACAATGTGATTGCAATCTATTTCTGGAAAGAAACGGTCAATCAGTACAAAAGGAATTTGTCCTTTGGCAAGGATCCGTATTTGGTTTTCACTGTTAATTGGCGGAGATATAATGAATCCGTCGACCTGACTCTGCTGAAGCATTGCAATTTGTTGAGCAGATTTTTCAGGATTTTCATCTGAACTGCAGAAAATGATATTGTATCCATGCCGGGCAGCTTCCTGTTCAATTTCCCTTCCCAGTTTTCCGAAAAACGGATTGGCAATATCGGCAATGATGAGGCCGATTGTTTTGGTATTTCCTGTGCGCAAACCCTGAGCGATGCGGTTCGGGCTGTAATTTAGTTCTTCGGCAACTGCCATTACCCGTTGGCAAATGTCATCGCTGATCCGATATTCTTTGGCTTTACCATTGAGAACAAAAGATACCAGGGTTTTTGACACTCCCAATCGTAATGCGATGTCGCTAAGTGAGGCTTTTTTCATATTTAGACGAACAGGTTACCAAACAAACATTTGAAATGTTTATTGATATTCAATAAAAATAGAATATCTGCTTAAACAGTACTGAGCTCAAAAATAAGATTTACGGTCCATTAAGTAAAATCAAATATTAACCCATACTGATTATATCTGCGTAGATTTACTCCGATAGTTATAAACTTTTCAGAATATAGGTCAGCGCATCTTCTCCTGAAACTACCTTATCGGGTTCGATTCCATCCTTATTCAGGTTTTTAGCTTCGGTGTTGTAAAATTCTGTAACCGGTAAAACCAGGTCGTATTCATCATTAATTTTCAAATTTTCGATAAGAACAGGTGCTCCGGCAGTCTTTTGACCAACCAAAGAGGCAATCTTTTCTTTCTGAAGCACATAAGCCAATACCTCAGAGATTTTGGACGTTTTCGAATCGGTTAAAACACAGACCTTTCCTTGAAAAGTTTTTGCCTTTGGTATGATATTCAATACCCGGCCAGTCTCTTTGTAAAACTCTCCTTCCTTCAAACTGCCATCAGCAAAACTTTTAAACAATTTCATATATTCCTGAGGTTTCGGAATCAGAACGTTGGCATCGAACCACTTTCGCGTCAGGAAAACTCCGGCTACAAAAGGTTTATCCGATAGAAAATTGAGCCATTCATTCGCAGCCTGAGGCATTAAACTTCTTCTTCCCCGCAGATCGATGATCAGGTTCGAATAACCTTTTTTAGCAATGATGACGGCGATACTGTCTATTTCTTTTTTCGTTGATGGCAGCGAATTCACTTCAACCAATGCGGTATTGGGCTTTAATTCCCTTAATGCCGAAGAATTCTTCCTAAAGGAAATCTTGCCTGAAGGTCTGGTTTTACTGATTTCGTATGATGTGAAAGGCAACTTTTTCCCCAACCAGACAAACGATGCTGCCAACTCGTAATCGTCAGCTATTTTCGGTTTTAGTTCATCAATTTTCTTCCTGAAATCAATCCACTCAGTCGATTTCAACCAGGCCTTGTTCAGAATATTCTTTTCTGTAAGCACAAATGCCGTATTAATGATGTACTGATAATCCTTGATTGGCTTGCTATTTGGCATTTTCACACCAGTCAATGGCCGATGCTTGTCATGGTCGATAAATTTTCCTTTGAAACTATTTCCTGAAATTGCCGCTGAGAACGGATATTGCTTGTCGAAATAGGTAAAGGTTCCGGTCAACAGAAGACTGTCCTTGATTGTTTTGGTTTTCCCTTCAATAAAAACGATTTCGGGATGCTTCAATTTTCCGGCGGCTTTGGCTAAAGTATAAGTAAACGAACCGGCAATATCTTTGAGTGCATCTTTCCGGGTATAGGCTTCAAAGGTTTGCTTCTCCTTATTCAAATCGATAGTTAGCAGAATTTCATCCTCATGTTCATTTTTGATTTTCCAGTAGGTCTGAGAAAATGAATTGAACATCATCAGAAACAAAATATTAAAAATCAGAATACTACGCATATTTTAAATTTCCTATTTCTGAAACAAAACCGCTGCCGGAACTTCCTGCTTATCGATTCCCGGACCGGAATATTGCACCGTCAGGTACATTCCACCGCCTGCCTGAAAATACTGCAGCCGGATAGGATGATTCCCTTTTGTCAAGCTTATTTTACCCGTTTTCTCAATGTCTGCGCCATGCGGACCATCGTGATCGATAATTCGTTTGTTGTCAATGAAAAGGCGACTTCCATCGTTGGATTGAATGTAGAATTCATAATTCCCGTCATTTTTAACCCGGATAACCCCTTCGAAGGTCAGCGCGAATTCATCTTTGGTTGGGATAATCTGATCCAATCCAAATTTGTAAACCGTACCGGATTTGACAACCGGAAATTTCAAGAAATCAGGCAGTTTCATCCATTCACCTTCGTAATAATTATAAGTTAAGCCATTTGCTTTCGGATCGATGAAGTCAATATAATTCGTTTTGGTGAAACTCGGATCATAACCGTTCAAAATAGCTTTTGCCTTGATTACCGTAGGTTTGGTTACAAAGAACGGAACTTTATACAAAGCCGATGTGCTGTCAGGCTCTGAATTGTCGGTGGTGTAATAAATATGTGCTTCAGCAACATCAGACGTAATGCTGATATTGACCGAGTCGTTCACCAAGGCCAGTGTATCAGCCGGGTGAATAATCGGGTTGGTGAGAATGGTGTTCCGCAGCAATTTCCGGGATCCTTCCGACGCAAATTGATAATCTCCTGATTCGACTTCATAAACAGCATATTTGCCATCCATTTTCAGGAATTTTACATGTTCATCTTTTGAAATTGACTTGCCACTCTCAGTGACATTCTCTTCGTTTTTAGCCAGAACATAAACCGTGGCAGTCGTATTCGCCGGAATTTTCACATCCAGCAGATAATCTTCACCGACAAATTTCCATTGTGTTTTAAATTCGCCATACATTGATTGGTAACTGGTATTGGCAAAAGTCAAGCTGCTCAAAGGAGTCGGCTTAATAATTGCATGTTTAAAACCGGGACTGGCCGGATCAGGAGAAATTCCACCAAGGTGCTGATAAAACCAGGCACAAACGCTACCAAACATGGGGTGACTGTGCGACACATCACCCTGGAAAGTTTCCCAAATGGTCGAAGCGCCCTTTTCGATCATGAAGCCGAAACCCGGGAAATCACGCTGGTTCATCAGGGTATATGCTAAATCAGGCCGTTCCATTTCGGTCAGGACTTCGAGCAAAAGCGGTGTTCCCAGAATACCCGTGTCAAAGTGAGCTTTATTTGGACCAGTTACATTCTTAACCAGATTTTCAAAAACTGCTTTAACATTCTTATTCTCTGCAATTCCAAATCCAAGCGGGTAAACATTTGCGCCTTGCCGACCGATTGAATAACTTGAATTGACGGCATCAAAATAAATTCTGTTGATGTCTGATTTCGCCTTTGCTGCCAAATCTTTGAAATATTGCTGATCAGAAATATTCTCAAGTACTCCGGAAATCTCAGTCATCAACTGGCAGCAATGATAATAATAACAGCTGTTCACGAAATCTTCTGGGAGATCCACAATATCCGGCGGCACCCACTCTCCCAGTCCCTGATTAGCCAAAATTCCATCCTTGTTCAACGAATTTTTCATGTAATCAATCCAGTGTTTCATGCCGGAATAATGGTTTTGCAGAATACGGATATCGCCGTAATATTGGTACATGTACCATGGAATGATCACATAGGCTGATCCCCAGGCAGTTCCCCCTCCTCCATCCTGATAAGGAGTTGTGTTGGGTACATATCCGGTCTGATGATTTTGTGCATCACTGATATCTCCCAGCCATTTGGTATAAAACTGTGACATGTCGAAATTGTCAATCGCGGCATTGGCAGAAATCTGTCCGTCACCGGTATATCCGCGACGCTCGCGATGCGGGCAATCACTCGGTACACCACCATGAACATTCCCTAATTGAGTCCATTGGTAATTTTTCAAAATCTTGTTCAGCAACTGATTGGAACATTCAAAACTTCCAGTGCGCCGGATATCGGAATTAACAACCCGTCCTTCAATATTGTCAATAGTCAATGCCGTAGGCGAACCATAAACATCAACATATCGGAAAGCATGCCAGGTAAAACGTGGTTCCCAAATTTCTGTTCCTTCACCTTTTAAAATGTAAGTATCTGTTTGTCCGTAGCTTGGACCAAATTCCTCAATAAACCGAAGTTTCAGTTCAGTTCCTTTTGCTCCTGAAATTTTTAGCCTTGCCCAACCTGAGAAAAGTCGTCCCATATCGAAACGATAAACGCCTTCGCCCCGAAGACTGACCGAAATTGGTTGAATGGTTTGAGTCACCCGGTCAGGAGCTGAAATCTGTGCTTTTAGAATGCCGGTTGGCGGACGAACGGATACTGCCTGCACCCATTTTGAATCGTCAAAATTGGCTTCGTTCCACCCTTTTTGTTCCAACCGCGCATCATAAATTTCTCCTGAATGTAATCCATTGTAACGAATTGGACTTAAAGCACTTTTCCATCTTTCGTCACTAACCACCAGTTCTTTTCTTCCATCGTCATATTCAATTTCGAACTGAGCAATCAGTCGCGGAGTATCGTACCAAAGCATGGTATCATCCGGACGATCAGCCTGAATATACCAGCCATTTCCAAGAATGACTCCGAAAGCATTTCCTCCGGATTTAAGTGCAGAAGTAATATCAAAAGTCTCGTAGAGAACAGTGGAGTTCATATTTCCGATCCGGGATTCACTCCATTTTTCTACCTTCCGGCGATCGTAATTGGTTTGGTTGGGCGACAACACATGATCGCCAATTTTTCCACCGTTGATGTATAATTCGTAATAGCCAAGCCCACTGATGTACGCACGTGCCTGTCTGATTTTCCTGGAAATATTGATTTCTTTCCTGAAAAGCGGTGCCGGAAGTTTATATTCTTTGCTTGCCAATGATTCAGGAGCACCGATCCATTTGGCCTTCCAGTCAGACTTTTCAAGTAATCCCATTTCCCAATGCGAAATTGGACTCCAGGCAGATTGCATTTTTTCCTCATCCCAAATCTGAACTTTCCAGCTGACCTTCATTCCTGATTTTAATGGCTTTCCATTGTATTCAACCTGAATGGAATGATCAGATTCAATCTTTTTGGAATCCCACAAATCCGGAGAGTCAATGTGAAGCAAACTATCGTTTGAAGCGGCCATGATCCGGTAGGCTGTTTGTTTTGCTCCCCGGACATCTTTCTTCATTTGCCAGGAAAGACGGGGCTTTGAAACTTCCATTCCAACAGGATTTGCAAGATATTCGCACCGAAGTTCCGAAACTGCCGGTTCAACTTTCATTGAGGTGCAGGAATTCAGGACCAGAACAATCAGACAAAATAAAATCAATCTTATTTTCATGGAATTCAGGTTTTAAAGATTAATGCAAATTCAAATAAGTCAGTACTGCTTCATTACCTTTTAAAGCATTAACCGGAATTGGATTCTGTTCAGTAAAAACCATCAGATCTTCTTTGGGAAGAATGGTAACGAAGCTTTCATCGAACTTACCTTTATAAATACAACCAGCATCTAAACCAAGGTATTGATCAAAGAAATTATAAACCGGATACCTTTTTGACGCTTCATAGCCATGCCGTTCTCCCGGGAAGTGAGCGTTATCCACCTTGCTTTCGGCATCGTACAAGGCATATACTTTCTGAATGTAGGGAAACTCAATACGGGGAGTATTTTTTGTCCAATCGCCGCCATCCGAAACCAGCAACATGGGCCGTGGTGCGCAAAGGGCAGCTATTTCAACATTGTTGGTTTGATGATCATTGTCACGGTGAACCGGCATACCACTTTCGCAGGTGCAACCACCAAAGAAATAAGCTGATACCATTACAACCGGCACTGAAACTTTTATTCGATTATCAATAGCAGTTATCAAGATGGTTTGGGTTCCCCCGCCTGATTCGCCGGTTATGCCAATCCGATCCGAATCAACATCCGGGCGCGAAACCAGGTAATCGAGGACCCGTTTGCTGTTGAAAGTCTGTAACAACATGGCAATCGGAATTTTATGCGAAACCTGCTTCGAATCACCATAGCCAACCATATCGTAGGCAAATACCACAGCGCCCATTCGGGCAAAACATGCACTCCGGATTTGAACATCGGCCATCATGCGACGATCAGCCCAATGGCCGTGAGGAGTTAAAATAGCCGGGCATTTCTTATCTCCTTTTATAGGCCGGTAAAGATTTCCGGTGATATAAAACCCGGGGAAACTTTCAATGGCAATGTTTTCAACGATATAGCCATCCATCGTCCGGGTATTCCGGATGATCGGTTTAAAATCATTGGACACTTTCGGCATTTGGTCCAGTTTCATTCCTTTGATGATTCCCTGCCGGATCACATCGGCACGATTTTCCCAGTCAGCCTTGGTTTTCCATTCCGAAGCCCATTTTTTTATGATTACACTGGCCTGATCTTCTGTCCAATAGGCATCCTGGCACAACATATTTTCCTGAGCAGATACACCCAGTTGGGCGATTAGTAACAATGAAACACATAAATATTTAATCCAGAAAATTTTCTTCATTGCTTTGATTTTAAAGTGAAATTTAACTTTTCGAACTTACGATAGTTTTTCAAGGTTTGTTTTTCTGCCCCATCCCAAACCCTTCCCCAAAAAAGGGAAAGGGAGTTTTGGTAACGCAAGTTTGAAAAACGTGTCCTTTTATGACCATATTATCAGAATGTGCAGGATGCTACGTCCCCCGTTTGGGGGAATTAGGGGGCAATTTACTTGAACTATTTTGTTCATTACTTTGATTTTATTATTCCTTTATAATTCCCAAATACCTTGCAGCCCAGTATGGCAAGAGCCAAAACACCGGTTCACTTACTACGGATGGGTCACCCTGAACTGCCGACCATGGATTTTTATCCCACCGGACGGTAGCCCGCTCACTTGCCGGAGGAAGTTCAGAAATCTGAATTTCTTCCAGAATTGGATTCCTCACGATGTGAATATCTTCCCGCAAAGTTTGATCAATGTGCCAATTGACCAGGTCAAGCGGTGTATCGAGTAAAAAATCAATGGTCTGTGGAATATTAATTTTCCTGCCGGTTGCAAATGCATAGGCCATATTGTTCATCAGGTTTTCACCGGCTGGCTGATTGGCCATCCATCCATCCATCAGATTCTGATAAAATTCCTTCAATTTGGGATCCTGTTCATATTTCAGCAGAATAGGAAAAAGATAACCTTCGAGCGTACGGTCGAAATAAATTTGCCATGCCGGATTTTTCTGATTCAGATGCGAAACGTTTTCGAGATAGCCTTCCTTGTCGATCAAACGACGGTATTCATTTTCATATTTTTCATCTCCGGTCAGATGACCGGCAAATTTCAGGTAAGTTAGCAATTCAAATGAATTGATACTTCGCTCGGAAGCCCAATCCGGATCGTGATTAATCTGTTCAGGCGACCAGATGGCCCAATGCGTGGGCTTTCCATCAATGTCAACCAGATTATATTTGGTTTCAATTAAATGATCGATGATCTTTTTTACATGATCCCGCACAAGATCTTTCTCTTCCTGATCAGCTGCCAGTTCGTAAAAATAGAAATAGCCCATCATATGACCATCCATTTCATCGGTGCTTGTGTCACCTTTCCACAACCATTTGCCGTCTTTTGATTTTCGCCAGCGCTCTTCAACCGGCTTATAACGTGGATCTTTTACCAGCTCTTCTGCAACTTGCTGCGGCGTATAGGTTCTGTTCATATCATGTAATACATAAGTCCAAGTCGGTGGAACAATTGACCGTGCGAAGAAACCTTCCGTACCGGTTACTGTCTGTAAAAATTTCAGAAACTCAAAAGCTTTCCTGGCTTTGGCTTTTGCATCAGGATCTTTGGTTACTGCATACCTGAAACTCTCCATGGCCAGATAACCGCTCGTATATTCGCCATCATTATCGTCATCGGTATTACGCCATGTTAAGGTATCACCCGGAACTTCGAGCCGAAGGCTGCCACAGGTCCATGGAGCACGAATGTGCTTTTTCATCAGTTGATTGTAATAATTGGCTTGTTTATCGGCGAGTGTCATCATTTTCCGCTTGATCTCGCTTACACCGTTATTGGTAGCTATCCAGGCATTACCGGAAGCTTCAAAAGCAACATCTTTAACTACATTGTCGGTTAACCAGCGTTTACTGAAACGTAGGGAATGCTTGCCATCCTTATCAAAACGAACCACCCCGACGTCAGTTCCAACCCACATCATTCCATCGGGTGACTGACTGATAGAATTCACTATTGCTGAAGGAATTCCATCTATGGAAGTCAGATTTTTAACCAATCTTCCATTTTGGCGAACAGAAACACCGCCCATCACACCGGCCCATAATTCACCTTTCGGGTCAAACGAAATTGCCTTAACATAGCAACTGATTAGCTCACTCGTATCCTGAAACAAGGTAGTTTTTCCATCCTGACAACGGTACAATCCAGCATCGGTACCAATCCATAAAACTCCATTTTTATCCACTGAAGCATCACGAACGGAGCGCGCCAGAGTATCGTTCGAATATTCCCATCGATTATCTTTCGAATGCCAGATTCCATTAGGACCCAATGCGTAATTTCCATCGCCATCGTTGCAAATAATTGAAATTGGCGGATTGACTCCTTCTTCCTTTTGCAGCTGATTATTCCTGAAGCGGTAGATTCCATTCCAGGTTCCCATCAATATCGCACCATCAGGATTTACAACTACAGAATAGGCTGGCCCACGGTCTTCTCCTGAAATGACAGGCTTCCATTCTCTTGTTCCTGAACTTTTACAGAAGATTCCGGATGCTGTCGCAATCCAGACATTCGATTGTTTGTCGACAGCAATACTCCGTATTTCATTATCTGACGGATTATTACTGATCCGATAGGCATCGTGTGTTTCCTGAACAAAGGGGACATCCTGATAAGTTTCCGGTGATGCAGAATTTTCCGTTTTCTTTGCTTCAGGACTGCAAGCGAAAAGTCCGACCATAAAAAGGCAGGAAATAAGAGAATAAAATATTAATCGATTCATATTAAATTAGTTAGTTGAAATCACATTTTATTAAATCTTACAATTGCGCCGAAATAACTTTTATACTTGGATCAAAATTTCCCGTCGGCGCTAAAACACTTGCCTTTTTTATACCCCAGCTTAAAAGCCGGGGCTACCAATATGCCGTCCCAATGGGACTATAGATTTGTTGCTTTTATCATTTCAAATTCCAATGTTCCTCCGGCCTGAATTTCTTCCCAAGTTATGTACAATCGATCGAGTGGTTTGCCATTCAGCGTGATTGAATTACTGTATATATTTTCTTTCGAAACATTCCTGGCCACAATCGTAAATGTTTTTCCACTTGGAAGTTGAATTTTAGTTTTTTCAAATTGCGGACTTCCAAAGTAATACCGGCAATCAACCGGATTCACCGGATACAGACCCATCGCACTGAAAACATACCAGGCTGACATTTGCCCGCAATCCTCATTGCCACACAAACCTTCCGGAGAATTTTGATAAAACGAATTCATGATTTTATTAGCATAGAATTGTGATTTTCCAGGTTTGCCAACCAGATTGTACAAATAAGCCGAGTTGTGGTCAGGCTCATTTCCCTGTGAATACTGTCCAATCAGACCGGTAACATCTTCGGTATCTTCTCCCAGCAATTCGGAGGTCTGCGTAAACAAACTGTCAAGCATCAATTCAAAACCGGTTTTTCCGCCCATCAATTCAATTAAGCCTGGCATGTCGTGCGGAACAAAAAATGAATACTGCCAGGTGTTTCCTTCCACACAATGCGGATTGCCATATTCGGCAAAACGCGGGTGAAAGGGTTCGTACCAGCTGCCATCACTGTTTTTGCCGCGGAATAAATGGTAGGCTGGATCAAACAGATTCCGGTAATACTGCGACCGGTCCATATATTTCTGATAATCTGCAGCTTTGCCAAGCTGTTTGGCTATTTGAGCAATACACCAATCATCGTATGCGTATTCCAGTGTTTTTGAAACGGTACCTTTTTTTTCCTTGTCAGTTGGAACGAAATGAAATTCACGGTAATATCCTAAGCCTTTGCGGTTAGTTTCAGAAACTGCTAATAAGGCTTTATACATTTCTTCCAAGTCATATTTTCCTACTTTCTTGATCACTGCATCAGACATTAGCACCGCAGCATGGTAGCCAATCATCGATCCGCCTTCGTTGCCCGAGATTTCCCAATAAGGTAATTCGCCTGTCTGTCGGTATTTGGCCATCATAGAATGAATAATATCGACTTCGACCTTTGGCTGCATCAGCAACAGCAAGGGATTTTCAGCACGGAAAGTATCCCAAAGCGACAACAAGGTGTATTGAGTATACCCTTCTGCTTTTTCAGGTTTGTGATTAAAGTTTTTATAAAAACCGTCGACATCCGAAAAACGATAGGGAGCTAAATAACAATGATATAAGGAAGTGTAGAAAATGGTTCTTTTAACCGAATCGGTAGTTGTAACTTTGATTTTTGACAACTCATCGTTCCATTTCTGGCGGCATGCCTGATGCATTTGGTCAAAATTCCATCCATACTGATCTGAAGTTTTCAAATTGGCCAAAGCGCCATCTTCGCTGACCGAAGAAATCGCAACTTTTATAAGCAACTCCTGACTTTCATTTCCATCAAAAGAAAGCGTTGTAGCCAGTAGTTTTCCTTTTGCAGTATTTGGTTCAGGAATTTCTTCAGACAAAAAGAACTGATGATTTTTCAGTGGACGCGAAAATTGCATGGCAAAATAAACCCGCTGCACATTGGCTTTTCCTAAAGAAAACCGATACCCGGTAATCAATTGAGTTGAACGGTAACGGACAAAAGCATCAGTTGTGACATCACTATTGGTATAGCCCAGATTGAGAACAATACTTTGAATATCAGATTTTTTATTGAATAGATAGCGATGCATACAAGCCAGTTCCGAAACAGTCAATTCTGCATCAATGTCATCATCCTGAAGTTTGACCGAATAATATCCGGGTGATGCTTTCTCCGTTTTGTGCGAAAACTTCGAGCGGTATTTCAGGAGAAAATGTTTGTCAAAAGGTCCCAGATTACCGTCGCGATTGATAAATCCAATTGGATTGAATCCGTTTTCTGAAATAATCTGATTTACCGTAGAATCGCTTTGGATAAAATACTTTTCATCAATGGACTTGATGGTTGGCATAACCGAAATATCGCAATAATCGGCTACCCCGGTTCCGCTCAAATGAGTGTGCGAAAATCCAACAATAGTGCTGTCCGAATAACGATATCCGCCTGAATATTGCCAGCCCTGCCCGCCATTGTCTGGACTAAGCTGAATCATTCCAAACGGATAAGCTGCCCCAGGAAACATATTCCCAAATCCACTGCCCATTTCACCACCGGTTCCGATGAAAGGATTGACATAGGATGCAAAATCAGCTTGTTGTTTCGCAACGGGTTGACAGGCAGTAAGGACCAAAATGAATATCGCAGCAAATCTCATCATATCGATTTCGATGTAAACTGATAGTTTCCGGAATGCACTTTTAATACATGTGCGCCGTCTTTGTAACCCAAAGACTCAATACCTTCAAGGTTTTCAAGCGTTGATTTCCCTTCTTTTACCTCATCATTTTCTTTTCCGGGGAGATAAACAATTGCCGTTGTATTAAATGGAATTTCAACATTTAAAATGAACAGTCCCGGATGCTTTTCCCAATTTGAAATAACCTTTCCTCTCAGTGTTTCAATTTCTGCCTTCCCTTGTCCGAGACTGTCCATTAATATAGGTTTCACCTGAAATGATGCGAATGCCGGATTCTTTTCATCCAACTGAATACCGGCAATGTATTTGTAAAACCAGGCATCGATGCTGCCCATCATGACATGATTTTTAGATTGTTTCAAAGTCCAGAACTCGCAAACGGTGGTGTATTTTTTCATCATTTCGTTCCAGCTTGGCGAAGTTTTCTGGTTGATAATTCCCCAGGCAACATCTGCACGACCATTCTGAGCAAGCGCTTCGGGCATATATTTGGTGCCCAAAACTCCGGTCGTCAAGTGTGTAGCATTATTGACCACAATATCTTTGACCAGATTATCCAGCACTTTTCGCTTCATTTCTTCCGGAACAATTCCCAGGTAAAGCGGAAAAGCATTGGCCATCTGGCTTCCGTCATTGTAATTCCCAGTCTTGTTATTCAGATAAGTTTTATTGTACTTTTCACGAATATCGGCCGAGAGTTTCCTGAAATGTTCCTGATCGGTACTATTCCCAAGGACTTCAGCCACATTGGCCATTATACGGGCATTCCAAAAATAAAATGCGGTAGGTACCGATTCTGGCTGGCCTTCTTTCCAGCCTTTGACCATGCTTCCCCAATCGCCAATCCAACCCATGGGTAGGATAAGATCTTTCGAAATACTGTCGAGGAAAGCCATGTAGCGTTTCATGGCCGGATAATGCTTTTGCAGAATACGCTTGTCACCATAGGTGGTGTAATACTGCCAAAGCAAGGTGAAATAGGTACTGCTCCATTCAATCCCCTGATCAGGCATGTATGGTTGCGGCGAAATGATTGGCAGATCACCTGTTTTTTCATCCTGATTTTCCCGGATTCCGTATAGCCAGTTTTCGTAGAACAAGGCCATATTGAAGTTAAACATGGCTTCTTCGGCGGTAACCTGTGCATCGCCCAACCATCCAAGACGCTCGTCACGTTGCGGACAATCCATCGGATAGCCCATCATGTTACTCTTCTGTGACCAGACGGTTGCCTTATGGATTTTATTCACCAGCGGATTGTCGCATAAGAAGTTGCCGGCCTGTTGATTGGCCGAATACACCACTTTCCCTTTGATGTCAAGTAGTTCAAAAGGTCCGTTTTCAGAAGTAATTTCAACATACCGGAATCCGAAGAATGTAAATGAAGGTTCATAGACTTCTTCACCAATTCCTTTCATGATGTATTCAGCAGTTGCTTTGGCATTTTCATTGCTTGTGGCATCAATAGTTCCATCACTTTTGATATCCTCAGCAAACCTGATTTTCAAACGGGTATTCTTATTTCCTTTCGCTTTTATACTAACCCATCCGGAGAAATTCCGGCCCATATCGAACACTTTCATTCCAGCTACCGAAACCTTTACTTCTTTGGGCAAAAATGTTTCATTCACTTTAATGGCAGGCATCCTTTGAGATACAAGCCGTGCTTTTAAAGGTGCACAGACAGTTACAACTTTCCAGTTTGAATCATTAAAATTGATCGCATTCCATCCATGTTGCTCTAAGTTTGCATCATGCACTTCGCCATCGTAAACACAACTGTATGTTACTGGTCCATCAGCCCATTTCCAATCTTTGTCGGTAGTTATGATTTGAGTTGAGCCGTCAGTATAAGTTATATGAATTTGTGCAATGGCTTTCTTAGAGCCAAACCACTGCATCCGGTATTGATTCCACCATTTCTTATACGGATTGTACCAACCGTTTCCGAGGTGAATTCCAAATGCATTTTTCCCTTCGGTCAATAAACTGGTAACATCAAAAGTGTCGTACAGAATATATTTGTGGTATGGAGTTTTTGCCGGTGACAGCACATGATCGCCAACCCGTTGGCCATTGATAAAAAACTCGTAATAACCCAAACCTGTCACAAAAGCTTTGGCAGAGCTGATCTTTTTTGACAGATTTACTTCATTCCTGAGAAGTAATGAATTGCCAATATGGGTAATGGAATCTTTCATTCCAGCCTGTTCCTTTCGATTTCCATAGAAACCTTTTTCAGGAATAGGTTCTGTTTCAGGACCGTTTCCGATCCAGCTCGCTTTCCATTCTGCTTCATGCAAAATCGCGGTTTCAAAACCGGAAACCGGACTCTCGTGTACTTTGCCGCTTCCATCCAGGATCACCACTTTCCAGAAGTATTTCTGATTTGATTCCAGGTCTTTCCCGGCGTATTCATGCTGAATGGTTGCTCCGGATTCGATCATTCCTGAATCCCACAAATCGGCCTGATCTTCGGCCAGTTGTTTGGACGAAGAGGCCACAAGAATGCGGTAAGCCGATTGTTTTTGGTTTCTTTTTCCGGAGAAAATAATCCATGAAAACCTGGGATGAGCATCATCGATAGTAATTGGATTTTCGGCGTATTCCACCAGCATCTTTTTGAACGAGAATTTGGACTGTTCATTCGATGTGCAACTATCCGGAATAAACATCCCGGAAACTAAAACAATACTTATCAATACCACTCCAGAAATGGCTGAGATAAGTCGGTTCATATTCAAATCTTTGAGGTGTATGATTTTACAACCAAAGAAACAGGAGAAAATTGTATTTCCTGTATCAATTGTTGACTGTTTCAGATACAATATTAACCTCATTCAAAAATGTACAGAAAGAAACTATTTCGGGAATATTAAATGGAGAAATTATTCAAAGTCCTTACGGTATTCCGAAGGGGTTTTCTTCATGATAACCTTAAAGTAATGGTTGAAATTAGCCAGGTTATTGTAACCACATTCGTAACAAATCTGCGTGATTTGCTTATCGGTTTCAGCCAAAAACTTGGCAGCAATGCCGATACGAACCTTCTTCACATAGTCCATGAATGTATGTTTCGTTTTCTTCTTGAAATATCGGCAAAACGAACCTGGTTCCATAAAAACCAGCGCAGAAGCTTCTTTCAGTTTAATTCCGGTCTGAATATTCTTGAAGACATACTCGTATATTTTATTGATCTGGTCATAATCTTTTTCGAAAGAATTCGGACGGGAAGAAGGCAAAGTTAAAATTTCACGTTCCTCAATCTGAAGTAAAAGGTTGAAAACTTTAAGCAATTCGATGTATCGTTCCAATCCGGTTAATGTGACCATCTTTTTCAGGGCAAGGCCAACTTTTTCAGTCTTCTTTCCTTTGAAACAAATTCCATTACCTGCATTTTTAAGCAGGGACATTACGGCCTCAAGTTCAGGTATTTTAAAAAAGTCAGAACTGATGATATTCTCGTAAAAATGAGTAACAATGCATTCGGGAGCAGATTCCTGATCGGTCACCAGTACATCCCAGCAATGAGGTATATTCGGTCCTAAAAGTACGAGGTCACCTTCGGAGTAACTTGAAATACTGCTCCCAACAATCCGTTTTCCGGAACCAACAGTAATGTAGTTCAGTTCAAAATTCTCATGGGAGTGTATCTTGTGAGAATTGACATCCATGAGCAATCTGCGGGTAATGAACGAATGCTTGTGGGGAACAAATATCTTCTCGTAAATTATTTCCATCTATTTATTTTTAACCTCATTCCACAAATATAAGAGAATATTCTAATACAACAGTTAAAATACAATGCAAACCGAACAAGATAGTAGAAGTAAAAAAGAACTTGTTGGTTTTACTTTGTAAGAGAAATCCGGATTCGTTGAATTAATTTATAAATCCTGAAATCCGAAACGATACCTTAATATACCTCATATACTATGACATTACAATTGAATGGAATAATACCTCCTGTTGTAACTCCGTTGAAAAGCAGCAAAGAGCTTGATATTAAAGGCCTGGAGAACCTGATCGAGCACCTTATTTCAGGAGGAGTTCACGGTTTATTTATGCTTGGAACTACAGGTGAGGCAACCAGTATAAGTTACGAACTTCGCAAAGAACTAATAAAAAGAACCAGCGAACTTGTAAATCACCGGATTCCGGTTGTTGTAGGAATTACAGACACTTCACTGGAAGGATCCCTGGAAATTGCAGAGTATTCCGCAGAGATGGGACTCGATGGCGTCGTTATAGCACCTCCGTATTATTTACCCATCTCTCAGGAAGAAATGAGGGAATACCTGGAAGTCATTGTTCCCAAATTATCCTTACCATTCCTGATGTACGACATGCCGGGTTGCACTAAAATCCACATGTCGGTCGGAACGATCCGGAGAGCAAAAGAATTGGGCGCTATCGGTGTAAAGGATAGTTCAGGAGATATGAACTATTTGTATTCTTTGATTCAGGAGTTTAAAGATTCACCGGAATTCTCTGTTATCGCAGGAACTGAATTATTCTTACCGGAAACTATTCTGCACGGTGGACATGGAGCTGTTGCCGGTGGGGCAAACCTGTTCCCCAAACTTTTTGTAGATTTATACAATGCATCATTGGAACGGGATTTTGATCAGATTGCAGTTCTTCGAGATAAAATGATACTGATCAATGATCTGATTTATAATGTTGGTAAAAGCTCTTCGAAATACATTAAAGGAATTAAATGTGGACTGGCCGCCATGGGCATTTGCAATGAATATGTGGCCTGGCCAATTCGACAGTATGGCAAAGAAGATCGCCTGATCATTGAAAAAAATATCCGGAAACTTATTGAAATCATCAACTGAGCAGGCAAATTCATAAGTAAAAGAATCCTTTCTTGATCCAGTAGTCTTTGTATTTCTGAACTTGGAAAGTTATTTTTTTGAGCAAGTTTTATTTGAGAACTATACTACAAACCAATTTACTGTCGGAATTGAAATGTACTTGTTTTTAATTTGAGATGTCAGATTCGCAACAAATCTCAGTATTATTGGAATTCAGTTATTGTCTGAAAATCAAACTTCTCACCTCAACTCTTGCCTTATGAAAAAGTTCATTTATCTAATCCTGATTGGCAGTTTTTCAACCGGTGCAATTGCTAAGAATCCCTTGAAAGGAACAAACTCAATAAACACTTCTGAATTTATTTACCAGGCAAACGAGGTAGATTTTCCCAGTTGCCACGCCTCAACCATCGTTGAAACCAATGAAGGATTGCTGGCTGCCTGGTTCGGAGGAACTGACGAAGGCAACCATGATGTTTGCATCTATGCCGCTTCGAACCTAAACGGAAAATGGAATATACCGGTAAAAGTTGCAGACGGCTTTCAGAATGGTAAGCAATTCCCTTGCTGGAATCCGGTTTTATTCCGGAAAGATAACGGCGATATTGTGCTTTATTACAAAGTCGGCCCAAATCCGCGTGAATGGTGGGGTTTATTCAAAACATCAAAAGATAATGGAAAAACATGGTCGGCTGAAACCAAAATTCCGGATAATCTTTTAGGTCCGATCAAGAATAAGCCTGTTCGATTGTCAGATGGTAAAATCCTCTATCCAACCAGTTTTGAGACGTCCCGAAAATGGAACATTTACATGGAAACATCTGATCAGGATTTGAAGAACTGGCAAAAAATCGGCATTGACAATAAAAAATTCAAATCTATCCAGCCAACCATACTGTTTCATCCGGATGGAATCCTGCAGTTGCTATGCCGCAGCATGAATAAAAAAATCAATGAATCGTGGTCGAAAGATAATGGACAGAGCTGGTCGGCATTGGTAGAGACTCAATTGCCAAATAATGATGCAGGAATAGATGCTGTTACACTTTCGGATGGAATGCAGTTGCTTGTTTTTAACCCGATCACGAAAGGAAGGCATAAACTGGGAGTTGCTGTTTCAAAAGATGGAATCAACTGGGAAGCCGCAGCATTGCTTGAAAATGAAGCTGAACGGGAAGCGGAATTTTCATACCCGGCTGTTATTCAGACCAAAGATGGATTAGTTCATATTACATATACCTGGAACCGGAAACTAATAAAACACGTGGTTATCGATCCAAAAAATATAAAAACTAAACTGTATCTAAATGGCATCTGGCCTGAAGAATAACCCATTTTGACCTGAATTGATGAATAAAATTCTTTTTCTGATATTTCTTTTTCTAACCCTGTATTCGACCAATATTTGCTTTGGCGAAAAGATCAGCCCGACCAGCAAAATCCGTTGCGATCAGGATGGAATGCTTGTGATCAATGGAAAGCGCACCTTCATAATTGGTTCTTACTATTTACCAAAAACTGTCGCTCCGTTTAAAGAACTTTCGGTTAACGGATACAATTACATCCACGTAAATGCCGATCCGCAACAACTTGACTCGGCACAAAGCAATGGACTGAGAACCTGGCTGTCAACCGGTTCGGTAAAAAACAACGATCCGAAAGATATTGAGAGAATCACTGAATTGGTCACTAAATTCAAGCATCATCCGTCGCTGCTTTTCTGGGAAATGGAAGATGAACCGGCATTTACCTGGAATTCAGCTGAACCGCGGATCAAACCTGAGCCACTGCTTGAAACTTACCAGTTAATCAAACAGAACGATCCGGAGCATTTGGTAATCACCAATCACGGTCCGGTCAATCTGATTTCTACACTTCAAAAATACAATCCCTCAACCGATGTGCTGGCTTGTGACATTTACCCGGTTATTCCGGCGGGCATAAAACCCGACTACGCCTTGCATCCGGATGGACTACAGGGAGATCTGCTGAACACTTCAATCAGTCAGGTTGGCGAATATGCCGACAAAATGAAAAAGGTTGCCGAAGCAAAGAAACCGGTTTTTATGGTTCTCCAGGGTTTTGCATGGGAAATGCTGAAATCCGAGGCTCAAAGGAACCAGCAGATGATCAAGTATCCAAGTTACGAAGAAAGCCGGTTCATGGCTTTTGATGCGATCGTTCATGGTGCAAGCGGAATCGTCTATTGGGGAACTGATTTTACGCCACAACCTTCGCCATTTATTTCCGATTTAAACCGGGTGACCAAAGAACTTGCCGGACTTCAGGATGTAATTTCAGCTCAAAATGAAAAATTTGATTTGGAAACTGAATACCATGAATTGGGCTATTCGGTTGATTCCGGAGTTGAATTCCTTACTAAAAAAGTCAATGATAAACTGTTCCTGATCACCGTGAATTCAGATAAAAATCCGGTGAAAATTACTTTTTCGAACCTGAAAAATTTCAAAAGTGTGCAGGTCATTTCCGAAAACCGAATCGTTGATTTGAAAGATGGAAAACTTACCGACATTTATAAACCCTTTGAGGTTCACGTTTATGAACTTCATGAATAAACTAAAAAATCAGAATATGAGAACTATCCGAATATTTTCAATTCTTTTTTTGCTGGCAGCCCTGAACGGTAGAGCACAGAGCCGAAATGCAAAAAATGCGATTGTCAGCGAAGAAATCATCTTTCCCGGACAAAGTGAGCATACCCATGGAAGCAGCATCGTTTCGCTGCCTAACGGTGATCTGCTGGCTGCATGGTTTCAGGGCAGCGGGGAACGCAATGCCGATGATGTCCGGGTGATGGGTGCGCGGCTAAAAAAAGGACAAAAGTCCTGGACTCCAACGTTTCTGATGGCCGATACCAAAGGAATTCCTGATTGTAACCCAGTCCTTTTCCTAAACCGGAATGGTAAATTATTCCTATTCTGGATTGCTGTTCAGGCAAACAAATGGGAAGATGCAATTTTAAGGTTTCGTACCTCGGTAAATTACAATGGGAATGAAGCTCCGGACTGGAACTGGCAGGATAACATTTTGCTAAAACCAGACGATAATTTTTCCAAAGAGGTAGAAAAGCGCTTCAAAGAAATGCCCGAAAGCCAGGCAGGATGGGCCGGTTATGCTCCGCAATACGATGATATGATTAAAGAAGCAAGCAAAGATGTCTTGAAAAGAAGCATTGGCTGGATGACCCGTATCCATCCGATTATGCTCGAAAGCGGACGAATTCTGCTTCCACTTTATTCCGACGGATTAAACTTTTCGATGGTCGCCATTTCTGACGACGACGGAACAACCTGGAGACCAAGTCTTCCGATTGTTGGCCGGGGACCGATACAGCCTGCGCTTGCCGTGAAAAAAAACGGGGACATTGTCGCTTATATGCGCGACAGCGGAGATGCGCCAACCCGGGTGCACCGGAGTGTTTCGACCGATAAAGGGGAATCGTGGTCGGCATCTCAGAAAACTGAAATTCCGAACGAGGCCAGCGTAGAAATTTGTGTATTGAAGGATGAGAAGTGGGCATTTGTCGGCAATGATATCAATGACGGGCGCTATCAGTTATCAATTTTCATTTCCGATGATGAAGGTTCGACTTGGAAATGGAAAGATAAGATTGAATTCGAACCTGATCATAATGGCAGTTTCTCCTATCCCTGCCTGATCCAGACCAGCGATGGCCTGCTGAATATTTCCTATTCCTATTCAAAAGGAGAAAAAAATGAATCGATCAAACATGTGGTAATCGATCCCAAAAAGATAGTGAAATAAAAATTAAAGCCCCCTAAATCCCCCAAACGGGGGACTTGGCATCCTGCAAATTCAAAAGTATGATCTTAAATTTAATATTTTCTAAATTCCTGTTTACGAAACTCCCTTCCCTTTTTTGGGGAAGGTTTGCCTGCCTGCCATAGGCAGGGGGATAGGGCTTATAAACAATCGCAAAAAATAAATATCATATAACTTAATCGATCAAACCAAATGATGCCACACAAGAATAAACAGACGAAAGGATCTATTTTCAAAGAAATAAAGCATTTGTATAGCATACGATTCATTGTTTTAATGATTGTATTCTTAGCATTCCAGAATTTTGTTTCTGCCCAAAAACTGAATTTAGAGTTGAAATTTTCGAGCAATCAGAAATGCTTTCTCGAAAGTTCGGCAACGGTTGCTGATATTGACAACAATGGAACCGATGAAGCTGTAATTAGCTCACAGGAGGAATTGATTGCCGTTGGGAAAACCGGCAACAGCATCTGGCGCTGGAAAGCCAAGGGCCGGTTCATGACTTATCCGGCAATTCTGAAACGTTCTGGAAACGTAGCATTGATTTATGCGGCCGACTATAGTGGCAAACTAAATTGCCTCGATGGAAATGGAAAAGTGGTTTGGCAAGCCGATTTAAATGCCGGATCAGAATGGTCTGCCAGTGTGATTGCTGACCTCGATGGAAATGGATCCTACGAAGTCATTCAGACCGACACCAAAGGCACAGTTTGGGTATTTGATGCCCTGACCGGTGCTGTTCTGAGAAAATCATCGATCAGCGGATTACCGGTAAGTCCTTCAGTTGGCGATCTGAACGATGACGGAAAACTGGAAATCGCATTGGCCACCAACGACGGAACAATTACCGTTTTAGGCAACGATCTGGCTGAACTTTGGAAATACAAAATCGGAGGGTTCTCTGAATCCTGGTCAACTTCGGCACCGGTCCTATTCAGCGCCTCTGATGGAAAAAATTACCTGGTAGCCGCCTCAAGTACAGGCGATATTTTTTGCTTCGATGCTAAGGGAAAACCGGTTTGGCAATATCCAACCAACGTACCCGTATCTTCTTCCATTTCAGTCGGAGATTTTGATCAGAACGGGCAAACAGATATTTTTCTCATCACCCAAACGGGCTTGGTTTACCGTTTCGATGAAAACGGAACGGTGATCTGGAAAATCGACATGCAGGGGCGTGGCCTCGCCTCCGGAGCAATTGCCGATATCAACAACGACGGCAAAATGGAATATATCCTTTCCACACAGACCGGACATTTTCTGGTTCTGAATCAAAGTGGAGATGTGATTTTTGACTATCAGCTTCCATCACGCTCCATCAATGTCACACCTTCGATAGGCAGCATTACCGGAAATCCGGATAAACTCGACCTGTTCCTCACCGGCGGTGAATCAGGGCAGACTTATTGTTTCGAAAGTCCGGCAACAAAAAAATCGCTCATTCAATGGTCGAGCTATCGTGGAAATGCACAAAACACCGGTTCATGGTTTGGCCTGACCAAATCAGACGAACTCCGGATGGTGCCGCAAAATCTGGCCTGGAACAAGTTACTCAATGGTGAACGCATTCAGTTTAATATCTCCAATCCGAAACCCACAAACAGTCCTTTAAAAGCTGCGGCAATCTGCATCAGTCCCGATGGCGCAAAAAACAATGCGATTGCAAACATCTACGGAAAAGAGGGTCAGTTGCTTTTACCGCTTGATTTTAGGCTTCCCGGCAAATACCAGTTTAATTGGAGTTTAACGAGCAGCGAAGGCAAGGAATTACTTTCCGGTTCGCGCGAAATCAGTGTTCAGGCTTTCGAAAACGACCGTGCACTGGCCAAACATTCGCTTA
>JBAWZG010000014.1:0-34872 GCA_037143155.1 Bacteroidia bacterium | reverse complement strand
GAATCCCTGGCTTCCAAAGCATTTACCTACTCACCACAGATTTTGGTTGAAGAATCGATTAAAGGCTGGAAAGAAGTGGAATATGAGGTGGTTCGCGACCGGTTCGATAACTGCATCACAGTGTGTAATATGGAGAATTTCGATCCGCTGGGAATTCACACCGGTGAAAGTATTGTTGTGGCTCCTTCACAAACACTTTCCAATTCGGAATATCATAAATTGCGGGCACTGGCTATCAAAATTATCCGTCACATCGGAATTGTCGGTGAGTGTAATGTTCAATATGCCCTTGATCCGCATTCAGAAGATTACCGGGTGATTGAGGTAAATGCCCGTTTGTCCCGCTCTTCAGCACTGGCCTCCAAGGCTACCGGTTATCCCCTGGCTTTTGTGGCTGCCAAACTTGGTCTGGGCTACGGATTACATCAATTAAAGAATCAGGTTACCAAAGTTACCACAGCTGCTTTCGAGCCTGCACTCGATTACATCGTTTGTAAAATTCCACGCTGGGATTTAAATAAATTCTCCGGAGTATCGAAAAATCTTGGAAGTTCGATGAAGTCGGTAGGCGAAATTATGTCGATCGGCCGGTCGTTCGAAGAAGCCATTCAAAAAGGAATCCGGATGGTAGGAATCGGCATGCATGGCTTTGTGGCCAACAACGAGGAAATCACGATAGAACAGATTGATGAAGAATTGAGTAATCCAACTGATCGGCGAATCTTCGCAATTGCCGAAGCTTTTAACAAAGGATATTCGGTTGACGAAATCTATGAAAAGACGAAAATTGACCGCTGGTTTCTGCAAAAACTGCACAATATTCATTTGACCAAGAATAAGCTTGAACAAGTCAATTCACTTCAATCATTGGATGATTCATTACTTCTTCAGGCAAAAAAAGAAGGATATTCCGATTTTCAGCTGGCTCGTTTAGTGCTGAAATCTAACAATAAAAATATAAACAGCGATTTGTTGATCGTCCGTGAATGGCGCAAAAGCAAAAATATACTTCCATCAGTAAAGCAAATTGATACACTGGCTGGCGAATATCCGGCACAAACCAATTATTTGTATTTGACATACAATGGTAACGAACATGACGTTGAATTTCCACGCGATGACAAATCAGTGATCGTTTTAGGTTCAGGAGCATACCGCATTGGAAGTTCGGTGGAGTTTGACTGGTGCAGCGTGAACGCGATTACAACCATTCACAAAGAGAATTACCGCTCCATCATGATCAATTACAATCCGGAAACTGTGAGTACCGATTACGATACCTGTGACCGGCTTTATTTTGACGAACTGACATTCGAACGGGTAATGGACATTGTTGATCTTGAATTGCCTAAAGGTGTGGTTCTTTCAATGGGAGGACAGATTCCGAACAATCTGGCGATGAAATTACACCGGCAGAATGTGCCGATTTTGGGAACTTCTCCCTTGAATATCGACCGTGCCGAAGACCGTAAAAAGTTCAGTTCTTTATGCGATAACCTTGGTATTGATCAGCCGCGCTGGTCGGAATTGACGAGCATCGAAGATATCTACAAGTTTGTTGATGAGGTGGGTTTCCCGGTTTTGATTCGTCCTTCCTATGTGCTTTCAGGAGCTGCCATGAACGTAGTTTCGAACAGGGACCAATTGCAGCATTTCCTGACACTTGCCGCCAATGTTTCAAAGGAACATCCGGTAGTGGTTTCAGAATTTATTGAGCAGGCCAAAGAAATAGAAATTGATGCGGTTGCCAAAAATGGTGAAGTGGTGGCCTATGCCATTTCGGAACATGTCGAGTTTGCCGGAGTTCATTCGGGCGATGCAACCATCGTTTTTCCACCTCAGAAATTATACGTTGAAACCATCCGGCGGATTAAGAAAATTGCCCGTCAGATTGCCAAAGAATTGAATATTACCGGACCATTCAATATGCAATTACTTGCAAAAGATAACGATATCAAAGTCATAGAATGTAATCTCAGGGCATCACGCAGTTTCCCTTTTGTATCCAAGGTTATGAAATATAACCTCATTGAAATTGCCACCCAGGTTATGCTCGATGTTCCTTTCCTGAAACCGGACAAATCGCTGTTTGATCTTGATTATGTGGGTGTAAAAGCTCCTCAGTTTTCATTTGCCCGTTTGCTGAATGCCGATCCGGTTCTTGGTGTTGATATGTCATCTACAGGAGAAGTAGGCTGTATCGGAGAAAACTTTTATGAAGCCATCCTGAAATCGATGTTGTCAGTTGGATATACCATTCCAAAGAAAAATATTCTGATTTCTTCTGGACCAGCACGTTCAAAGATTGAGTTACTGAGCAGTGCCAAAATGCTTGCTGAACGCGGGTTTAACTTGTTTGCTACTGGCGGGACCCAGCAGTTTTTGGCTGATAACGGCGTTGATTCCACTCGTTTGTATTGGCCCGACGAAACCGATAAACACCCGAACACGCTGGAATACATCAAGGATAAGAAGATTGACCTGGTAATCAATATTCCAAAAGATCATACAACCCGTGAAATCAGCAACGGATATACCATTCGCCGCAGCTCAATTGATTACAGCATTCCGCTCATCACCAATGCGCGTGTTGCCAGCGCGTTTATCTATGCCTTTTGCAAATATGGCATCGAAGATTTGACGATAAAAAGCTGGGACGAATACAAAGACTAAGATAAATATGAGTTACAAATGATGAGTTTGTAAAACTTTATGTCTTTTAACTTTTAGTTGAAAAGGTTATTCTGAATTTCATTTCGGGATGACCTTTTTGCTTTTTTTTGATATTTGTGATGGAAAACTGAACATATTTGAGTTAAGTAACTCTTGTTTTCTGTTAGAGGTGAAAAAATGATTTTCTGAGTTCGGCTGATTAACAATTTTCAATGGAATATAATTTCCAATTTAGGTATATTTTCGTAGTTAGTTAATAACCTGTTAATTAATTATTAAATATTTAGTAAAAAAAATATCCTTTAACACATTTTAACTATTTAAATATTGTTATATTTACGGTAAGTTAATAATCAAAAATTAACAATCAGAAACTAAAATTAGACATGCGAATAAAATTCAGATTAAAAATTGAGTTAATTCAAATGATATATCTTTTTGCATTCCGATTCCAAACAGCAAAATCATCATAATTTCATTATTTTTTCAGAAGACTTATTCGTTAATATTTCACGTAGACATGTGTTCAGTGTCAGTTGAATCTTAGAATTGAGTGTGTAAAGAAATAATCATAAAATCAAAAAAACAGAATGCCTATGTAAATTCTCTTAATCAAAGTAATTTGGAAGTCATAAAGGACTTTTACTAATCAAGTTATTTCTAATCATCTAATTAACAAAAACTAAATTCAAAAACTTATGGAAAAAAGTAAATTAAAAGGTATCTGGCGAATAGCATCGATGCTGTTTTTATCCTGCTTTTTAGCTCTTACCTCTTTTGCGCAACAAAAAACACTGTCAGGAACCGTTGTTGGTGAAGACGGAGTTGCGATTCCTGGTGTTACCGTAGTTGTAAAAGGAACTACAATCGGTACCGTTACTGACATGGATGGCAAGTTTTCATTTTCAGCTCCAGCTGCTTCAAAAGATCTTAGCATTTCTTTTGTTGGTATGAAAAGCCAGGAAATGGCTATTGGAAGTCAAACTAATTTTACAATTACTTTGGCACCTGAATTTATCGGTGTCGACGAAGTTGTAGTAGTTGGTTATGGTACCCGTTTGAAGGAAGAACTCACCGGATCTATTTCGACTATGTCGAAGGAACAGATGAAGATTTCTCCGGCACCAAGTGTGGTAAGCCGCATGCAGGGTCAGATTGCGGGTGTTACCGTAACTGCTTCAAATACTCCGGGTGCTGACGCTACCATTCGTATTCACGGTATTGGTACAGTGAACGATCCGAACCCATTGTACGTGATTGATGGAGTTCCTGTTGGTCCGAATAATTCGGTAAGTCCGAATGACGTTGAGTCGATTACTGTTTTGAAAGATGCTTCATCTGCTGCTATTTATGGTAGCCGTGGTGCAAACGGGGTAATTTTGATTACCACCAAACACGGAAAAGCGAACCAGGAACCAAGCATTAACTTTACCGTACGCACTGGTTTGGCACAAGCTACCAATCAATATGACATGTTGAATACTGCCGAATATGGACAGGCCTGGTGGTTGAAGGCAAAGAACAAGGGCGAAGCTCCAAGTTCTAAACAATATGGCAGTGGAGTGAATCCGGTAATTCCTGATTTTGTACTTCCTGGTGGTGCTAAGGCAGGAGATCCTGGGACTGACGCCTCTAAATACAGTTATCCGGATGGTACAATTTACGCGGCCAATAAAATGGGCACCAATTGGTATGACGAAATATACCGTTCAGGTAAGATTCAGGAATACGACCTTTCCATTTCGGGTGGTGGCGAAAAATCGACTTACTCTTTATCCAGTAATTACCTCGATCAGCAAGGTTTCTTGAATAATACTGGCTTCAAAAGATACAATTTCCGCGTGAATGCCGATACGAAGTTTGCAAACTGGCTGAAAGTTGGTGAATCACTTCAGGTGGCATTAATTGATCAAAGTGGTAACTTCAGTAATAATGGTGAAGGAACAGCTATTTCAATGGCTTACCGCATGCAACCGATTGTTCCGGTATATGATATACAAGGAAATTTTGCTGGAACAAAGGCTCCTGGTACAGGAAATGCACAGAACCCGGTTGCCGTGCTTGCTCAATCCAAAGATAATAACGCAAAAACATTCCGTGTACTCGGCAATATGTTTGCTGAAGCTAACCTCACGAAAAACTTAACTTTTAAAACTTTGTTTGGTTTTAACATGGATCAGTACAACGACAAGACATATACTTTGCCTACCTACCAGGATGCTGAACCAAATAAAACACCAAGTCTTGCTGTGGCATCAAATTATAATATTTTATGGAACTGGTCGAATACCTTGAATTTCAATAAAACATTTAATGAGATTCATAAGCTGAATGTTGTTGTAGGAACAGAAGCTGTTGAGAGCAAATATCAGTGGATGACTGCAGGTCGTAGTCAGTATTTTTCATTGTCTCCTGATTATATGCAGCTTACTTCTGGTGAGTCTGGTAAAGTCAACGATGGTAACGGCTCTTCCTGGGCATTATTTTCTCAGTTCGGCCGTGCCAATTATGACCTGATGGGCAAATACTTCGTCGAAGCAACAGTGCGTCGTGATGGATCCTCCCGGTTTAGTTCTACCAATCGTTTTGGAGTATTCCCTGCTGTTTCGGGAGGCTGGGAAATAAGTAAAGAAAGCTTTTTGGCCGGTTCGAAAAGCTGGTTGGATTTATTGAAACTGAAAGCTGGTTGGGGTAAAACAGGTAACGACCGTATTGGAAATTACAACCAATATTCTACCTATGCTACCAATGGTTATACTGCAGCATATAATTTAGGTGGAACAACAAGTTCTGCAATCGCAGGATTTGAACCTTCAACTTCAGGTAACCCTAATGTAAGCTGGGAGTCTACTGAAACTATTAATTTCGGAGTGAATGCTGCGATGTTAGACAGAAAGCTTACAGCAGGTCTCGATATCTGGACCAGAAATACATCAGATATGCTTTACCAGCTTCCTGTACCTCAGGTAATGGGTATCGCAACTCCTCCTTTCATTAATGTTGGAAAGATGAAAAATAATGGTTTCGATCTTGACCTGGGGTATCATAATACCTTAGTTGGCGGAAAATTGACCTATGCCATCAATCTGACCTTGTCGCACTACAAAAATGAAGTGGTATCGCTTTCAAGCGATGTAAAAGGTTCTATTGAAGGCGATCAACTTCGTCAGGTACAATATACCCGCACGTCGGCTGGACAGGCATTCCCAATGTTCTACGGTTATATTTCTGATGGCATTATCCAGACTCAGGCCGAAGCTGATGCTGCACCTAAATGGGGTAGCTATACCAAACCAGGTCACTATAAATACCGTGATATTTCAGGACCAGATGGTAAGCCAGATGGAATAATCACCAGTGCCGACCGGGCTTATATTGGAAGTCCTCATCCTGATTTCACGAGTGGTTTAAATATTGATTTAGGCTATGCCAATTTCGATCTGAATATGTTCTTTTATGCAAGCAAAGGCAACGACATGGTCAACTATGTGAGCCGTTGGATCGACTACGGACAGTTTGATGGTGGTTTAAGCAAGGATGCGCTCTACAACACCTGGACACCAACGAATACATCTGCACGTCTGCCTATGCTCGATGGCACTTCTGAATCGCAGCAATTTTCTTCTGCCTACATCGAAGACGCATCTTTCCTGAGAATGAAGGTATTGCGTTTAGGTTATACCTTAACACCGAATATGCTTGAAAGGATAAAAATGAAAAGCCTGCGCATTTACGTTGAGGCCACTAACTTATTCACGATTACCAAGTACAAAGGACTTGATCCGGAACTTGATTCATCAGGTATGATGATGGGAGTTGACCAGGGTGCCTGGCCAACGCCACGTCAGATTACTTTGGGTTTAAGCATTGGTCTGTAATTGATTGAGATTAGTATTAATTAAAAATAAAGAATGATATGAAAAAACTATCAATAATAATGGCTACCGTTTTTCTATTGGCCATAGCATTTTCATGCTCAGATTCATTTTTGGATAAAAAGCCGCTTGGATCATCTTCCGAAGATGTATTTTACAACGAGAAAGGCATTGATGCCTTGCTGACCGGAGCATACAGTATAGTAAAAGGCTCTGCTCTATGGACTGTTAGCTGGGGTGCATCCATCACTAACTGGACTTATGGTTCTGTTGCATCCGACGATGGAGCAAAAGGTTCAAATGAAACTGACCAGATCACCGTAAATGAAATTGAGCGATGGGCTGTTGAAACGACCAACAATTACCCGGCCGATAAATGGACCATGAATATTGGAATGGGAGTAAACCGTTGTAATATTGTACTCAATGTAATTGCAAAAACTACAGGTCTTTCTGAAGCTGCTGCTACTAAATATAAAGCTGAAGCACGTTTTCTGAGAGGGATGTTTTATTTCGAATCTTGGTTGGTTTTTGGTGACAAAGTTCCACTTATCCCAGAGGATAAGATGACTGTTGCCAATACAATCTCTAATGACAATGCACCTGGTGCAGTTTTGAAATTCATCACCGATGATTTGGCATATGCTGCCGCTAACCTACCTGCAAAACAAACTCAAGTGGGACGTGCAACCAAATGGGCTGCAAAAGCGCTGGCTGCCAGGGCATACATGCAAGTTCTCGATTATGCATCAGCCAAACCTTTACTTGATGAAATCATTGCCAGCGGGCAGTTTAGCCTCGCAGACAAATTCTTCGACAACTTCCGAATTGCTACCAATAACAATGTGGAATCAATTTTTGAAATTGAGCGTAATGTCAATGATATTAACGAATCATTAAACGGTGAAGTTGGTATTGGTTTAAATGCACCTTATGCTCCTGAAATGGGTTTGTGCTGCGGTTTTCACCAACCAACTCAGAACCTGGCCAATGCATTTAAAGTCGATGCAAAAGGCTTGCCATTATTCGACACCTTCAATACAACCGATTTGAAGAATGATGCTGGAGTTGCTTCTACAGCTGATTTTGTACCTACTACCGATTTGCTTGACCCACGTATGGATTTCACAATCAGCCGTCGTGGAATTCCTTTTATGGGTTGGGGCATTATGCGTGGTCAGGACTGGATTCGTGATCAAACCTGGGGAGGACCATACAATACGGTTACGAAAACTTTCTTTTATAAATCAGAACAAAACAGCTTGTCTACATCAACCGGTTGGCAGACTGGTATTTGTGCCAACAACATCCGTTATCTGCGTTTCGGGCAAATCTTGTTATGGAGAGCTGAAATTGCAGCTTATGAAAATGATTTGTCAAAGGCACTTGACTATGTGAATCAGATCCGTACCCGTGCCGGAAAAGAAGTTTTAATGGGCAAGGTTAGTATCACGAAGTTACCGCTTGAAGTAAATGTTGTAGGTAAAAATACTGAAGCATGGAAACAATATGTTGACGATACACAGCCTGCAGCCAATTATAAAATTGGTACTTATGCCTCGTTCCCTGACAAGAATTTTGCTATGAAAGCAGTTCAGTGGGAGAATCGCCTGGAATTCGCCATGGAAGGTTTCCGTTTCTTCGACTTGCGTCGTTGGGACAAATTACCTGAAGGCATGCGTGTTGATATGAAGGCAACATTGGAATCTTTTGCTGCCAATGATTTGAGAGTTCGTCCAAACGTAATGAAAGGGGCTACTTTCGATGAAAAGGATAAATATCAGCCAGTTCCTCAGAGACAACTCGATTTAGAACCTGGTGTTTTAGTACAAAATCCTGGTTACTAATTGTTTAAATTAATTTATACCGGCGGCTGCTTCATTTATGGAGCAGCCGCTTTTTTTTATCTATATTTAGTGCGGGAAAGTTAAATGGCTCAATGTCTAAATGGTTTAATTGATGGCTTAATTTTCAATTTTCAAATTTTCAAATTACTTCATGGCACTGAATTATATCTGGATTTTCTTCTTTGTGGTGGCCTTTGTAATTGGTCTGATTAAGCTGATATTCTTTGGAGATATGACTATTTTCTCTGAAATGATGAATTCGACTTTCGAAATGGCAAAAACCGGTTTTGAGATTTCAATTGGACTGACAGGAGTTCTCACTTTGTGGATGGGTATCATGAAAATTGGAGAGAAAGGTGGAGTTGTAGGAGTATTTTCGAAATTGGTAGGTCCTTTTTTTAACAAGCTTTTCCCATCGCTTGGAAAGGATCATCCGGCGTATGGTTCCATCATGATGAATATTGCAGCCAACATGCTGAATCTTGATAATGCAGCGACCCCAATGGGTTTAAAAGCCATGAAGGAAATGCAGAAAACCAATGCGACTCCGGATACTGCCTCGGATGCCCAAATCATGTTTTTGGTTCTCAACGCATCTGGCCTGACGATAATCCCAATAAGCATCATGGTTTACCGGGTGCAATTAGGTGCGGTCAATCCTTCCGATGTTTTTATTCCCATTCTGCTGGCTACCTTTTTCTCCACTTTGGCTGGTTTGATTTCGGTTGCCTGGCATCAGAAAATCAACCTTCTGGATAAAACCATTTTGGCTTATTTGGGAGGTCTGACTGCTTTTATTGTTTCCATAATCTGGTATTTTTCGCGATTGGAAAAAGAACAGATACAGGCCATTTCGAGTGTCGCAAGCAACCTGATTATTTTCAGTGTCATCATTACTTTTATCCTTCTTGCCCTCCGGAAAAAGGTGAATGTATATGACGCCTTTATTGAAGGCGCAAAAGATGGTTTCGGCACCGCCATAGTAATAATTCCATACCTGATAGCCATGCTGGTAGCCATCGGCGTTTTTCGAACTTCAGGTGCCCTGGAGTGGATAATTTCAGGAATAAGCTGGGCATTTCAGCACATGGGTTTCAATACCGATTTTATTCCTGCATTGCCAACCGCATTGATGAAGCCATTAAGCGGAAGCGGAGCTCGTGGAATGATGGTCGATACGATGAAAATGTATGGAGCAGATTCGTTTGCCGGCCGTGTAGCCTGTACCATTCAGGGTTCGGCTGATACAACCTTTTATATTCTGGCCGTATATTTTGGTTCAGTTGGAATAAAAAATACCCGCTATGCGCTTAAATGCGGGCTAATTGCTGATTTCGCAGGTATTGTTGCTGCCATTTTATTGGCTTATTTGTTCTTTCATTAAACCCGAGTATAAAGCTAAAGGTTAAAAGTTCAAAGTATGGCACTATTGTTAATCGCCATTAAGTTGTCATTCATTCTCATTCTATAGTCATTGATAGTAAAAATGATGCGAACCAAATGAAAATAAATGACTTAATACTACTCCTTGTTAACCAACTTTAAACTTTAGACCTGAAACCCGGAGTTGTTTAACCCGCAGCGTCATAAACAATGACCTTATCCCAAAGATGCTGGCAGTCTTCTATAAACTGAAGATGCAGCGGATGTGTCTGATAGATGGTTTGATCTTCATTGTTCCTGAAGAAAGTCATATAAGAATAGGTGAATGTATCGTCAACCACTGCACGGGTCGATACAACAGGATTTCCGATATGGCTCGACTGAATTTGAGGAATTGCCCGCAGACTCTGAATGCCTTTCTCAAATTGGTTTCGTTCTTCCTTGTTTTCTGGTTTTTTAAGCCAAAAGAATACATGATGAACAAATAGATTTTTTATTTGATCATCGTTTGATATTGCTTGCCCTGAAATGGACATGAAGCCTTTCGGGGCCATCCCTGCAGCAATTTTCATTACAAAATTTCTCCTGTCTTCCATTTTAAAACGATTTTACTACTTGTCGGATTTGGACAAGCCTGGTTAATAATCCTTCGAGTAAATCAATTTGCAACATATTGGCACCATCTGATTTTGCATTGGCCGGGTCGGGATGTGTTTCAATAAAAATACCATCAACACCAACTGCAATTCCGGCACGGGCAATTGTTTCAATCAACCGAGGTTGTCCCCCGGTAATTCCGTTCGCTTGGTTTGGCTGCTGCAGAGAATGAGTAATATCCAGGATAACAGGGCAATTGTTTTTCTGTAATTCCGGAATGGATCGGTAATCTACAATCAAATCGTAATAGCCGAACGTAGAACCTCGTTCGGTCAGGAAAACATTGCTGTTGCCACTTTCGCGAACTTTTGCTACCGCAAATTTCATGGCTTCGGCCGATAGGAACTGTCCTTTTTTAATGTTTACAGCTTTTCCGGTTTCTGCAGCGGCAATCAGAATGTCAGTCTGACGGCATAGGAATGCCGGAATTTGCAGCATATCAACATATTCAGCAGCCATGGCTGCTTCCTGGGCTGAATGGATATCTGTAACAGTTGGAATATTATAGGTTTCACTAATTTTTCGTAATATTTTCAATGCTTTTTCATCGCCAATTCCGGAAAATGAATCCAGGCGTGACCGATTGGCTTTCCGGTACGAACCCTTGAAGATAAAGGGTATCTGCAATTTTTCAGAGATTTTAACAATTTGTTCGGCAATCTTAAATGCCATTTGTTCTCCCTCAATGACGCATGGGCCAGCCAATAAAAGAAAATTTGAGTTTTCGTATCTAAGATTGGGGATCATCTTGTATATATTTTTTGTGAAGTTAGTTCATTCTAAATAAGTAAACCGCAATAAGCGTATTTTGTTTACACTTTTTGCGGTTTTGTTATACAAATATTTCAGTAGTTTTCAATTTCAGGAATCATACCTACAATTCAGCTCATTAATATTGGTAAAGTCATCCTTGATTCATTCTTCTGAAGCAGTAGAAACCATTTTAAAATTGTAAAGAAATCTTAGTTCCGGGTTAAATTCCAGTTTAAGGTTTTTATTCAGTTCTTTGACGGATCCAAGTTCGAATCAGGCTGCTTACATATTCTGAGATTTTTCGGGAAAAGCTATAAGGAATAGTATATAAATCATTAGTATTTTTTTCCTTATAACATTTCAGATTTTTTCTTGCCGTTGATATCAAAGTAAATGTTGATATAGGCCACGTCTCTTAAGAAATCAATGCGGTCAATCTCAAATCGTTTGATGTTTATGCCTGTTCTAAGTTTCAGGTCGGCAAGCAATTCTTCTTCTTTCCCGGTCTGGACATTTTCAATTTTTTCATAAAGTATCCGGTAGGTGAGTTCCTGACGCAAGTTCAGAATCTTCTCCAGAAAATATAATCCGCCAACGATTAACAGGTTTGTAGTAAAAAGCTCGACATAACTGATTTTTTTGTTCGCTAAAGCGTTAATTACCGAAATTACAATGACGACAAACAGATAGGTCATTTCTTTAATTGGTATCGAATCGGTGCGATACCTGATGATACTGAATACGGCAAAGAGTCCCAATGCAAAACCCAATTCCATTTTCACATTTGCAAGCAGAAAACAAAGCAGAAATATTCCTATGCTGATTGCAATATAACTGAAATAAAAATCTTTACGTCGGCTTGTTTTGGCATATAACCCAACAACAATGACAATAATTACCAGGAGGTTGAGAGAAAACCTGACCAGTAGCGAAATGAAATCTTCAATATTAATAAGCTTCATCCCAAAGAGCTTTAACCCTTCAATCCCAGAGCTTGATTGTAATAAAATGTTTAACACATGCATGATGTTTTGGTTTAGTTGAAATAATGCTTCTTCAATGAAAGTAGCAGCGGTTTGAAATTATTCTTTTTGATATTGTCTTCGAGTATTGAGCGTCCAATGCAATATTTGCTAAAGCCGTTTCTGCAAATTTTTTCAGACTGTATTATTTTAATAACTCGAGAAGTGTCGCTTGATTTATCCTGTTTTATCTCCAGGATAACCAGATTATTCAGTGTTATTGTTTTTTCATGGTTACTGAATCCAGGGAAAATATCGAAAGTTACCCGTTCGGTATATTGGTCATTTACCAGTGTAAAACGTTTAAAGAAACTGTTGATTTTGGGCTCAAGCTCATTTCCGGTGTAGGGACAGGAATTTTTCAGAAAAATATTCTCATTGGAAGTAAATTCAGGAATGAAATCTTGTTTTTCTATCCTGTCCTTGATCGTACGGCCCTTGTTGTTTTTGAATTTGATTTCAAGAAAACTCAAATTCGATTCAATATAATTGCGAACACGTATTTTAAACCGATTTCTTTTCCCGTTTTGATGTGATAAATACATTTGGTTATCCGGTGTGTCAAAATAAGTGTTGTCGTAATTGAAAATTGACTTTCCGTTAATTTCCAGAATGGAATAATCGGCATACAATGCTTCCAAAATATGAGGTAATTGGGTGATATGCATGCAAAACTTAGAATCACTCCTGTTCATCAGTTTTACTTTGTCAAGATCATCCAAAGTTACCGTTTTGAAAGGAAGAAGTTTATTCCTGATTAGTTCCATTGGTCAAGTTTAGTTGATGCGAAACTAATCTTTTTTTTCGAATAGACTTCTGAAATTAATCGATTTGTAACATTACTTTTTGTTCAAATCCACTTCCGGAACATTTGTAGATTTGTGATAACATTATCTATTTATCGTAGCGTTTTCCCCACAGACTTTTTAAGCGTTCCAGTATTTTTATCTCAAGTGGGTTGTTTTGAGGTGTGTAAAACCTGCTGTTCATTACTTTTTCAGGAAGAAAATCCTGTTCGGCAAAATTATCTTTAAACGAATGGGCATATTTGTAATCCTTACCATAGCCCAGTTCTTTCATCAGTTTGGTTGGTGCATTCCGGATATGCAGAGGAACCGGAAGATCACCGGTAGCTTTGACCAAGGCGAGTGCATCTTCGATTGCAGCATATGCTGAATTGCTTTTAGCAGAAGTCGCAAGGTAAATGGCACATTGTGAGAGAATGATCCGGGCTTCGGGATAACCTATTTTATGAACCGCATCAAATGTTCCCTGAGCCAGCAAAAGGGCATTTGGATTGGCTAAGCCAATGTCTTCAGCGGCCAGAATCAACATTCTCCGGGCAATGAATTTTACATCTTCGCCTCCTTCAATCATTCGTGCCAGCCAATAGACCGACGCATCAGGATCGCTACCCCGCATGCTTTTGATAAACGCAGAAATGATATCATAATGCATTTCCCCGTTTTTATCGTATAGAGCCATGTTATTCTGAAGCCGGTCGATGACCATATCGTTGGTAATTGTGATCGCATCGTTCTCTTCAGAGTTGATTACCAATTCAAGAACATTGAGTAATTTTCGGGCATCTCCTCCGGAAAAGCGCAGCAAAGCTTCATCTTCATCAATCCGGATGCTTTTTGTTTTGAGGTACGGATCTTTGGTTAATGCCAGTTCAACAATCTTCAGTAAATCCTTTTTGGCCAGGGATTTGAGTACATAAACCTGGCAGCGCGACAACAATGGCGAAATGACTTCGAACGAAGGGTTTTCGGTTGTGGCGCCAATCAAAGTGACAATTCCCTGCTCAACAGCGCCAAGAAGTGAATCCTGCTGTGATTTGCTGAACCGGTGAATCTCATCAATGAAAAGAATTGGATTGGGTTGATTGAAAAATTGATTTCGCTGCGATTTATCAATGACATCACGAACATCTTTTACTCCTGAATTGACAGCACTTAATGTGTAAAACGGCCTGTTCAGTGTATTTGCAATAATTTTGGCAAGCGTAGTTTTGCCCACTCCAGGCGGACCCCAAAGCAGAAATGACGATATTTTGCCCGATTCGATCATCATGCGCAAAACCGCTCCTTCACCAACCAGGTGTTCCTGTCCGATGTAATCGTCTAAGGTTGCCGGACGCAGACGTTCTGCTAATGGTTGATTTGCAAATTGCATGGTATTTGAGCTTTGAAACAATTACGAAAGTACGTTTAATTGCAATACCGCTTGATAATATTGTACGCATCCTGAATTCCAAGTTCACCGGCTTTACTGAGATCCATAGCGCCACCCTCAACATCATCGAGGTAAATCTTTGTCAACCCGCGGTTAAAATAAGCCTCTGCAAAATCTTTTTCAATATCGATCGCTTTATTCAGGTCGGCAAGTGCTCCCTCATAATTGTGAAGCTTACATTTTACATAGGATTGATTAAACCAGGCAAAGGCGAAATTTGGATTCAGGCTGATGCAGGTGGCATAATCGTTCAGAATATCATTATAGTCGGTCACTGTTTCCACCATTATATCTTTGTTTTTCTTTGGGTCATTCTTCAAAGGTATTTTAATTGCATCCGAATTTTGCCTGATTTGTTCAAACTGATCGGTCATTTTCATCTGGCAATTGGCACGGGCAAAGTAAGCCAGCAGATTTTTGTCGTTCAGGTCAATCGATTTTTTTAGATCATTTAACGATCGGGCATAGTCATTATCCAAGAAATAGAAAATTCCCCGGCTTAAAAAATTCAGGCTTTCGTTACTGTTACTTCTAATTTTTTCATTAAAAAACAAAATGTTGTTTCTGAAAATTTCCTTCAAATCATTGGCTGGCTGGTTCGAGATTGAAATAACCGGATTGTAGTTATTTAAGTTGTTAATCGTTTCGAGTTCAAGATTGTAATACTGCGAATGAATGTAATCTGATCCAAATTTGTTGTATGATGAAAGCACAAAAATGGGTTGCAAATCAATTACGATGTTTTTATTCTGAATCCGACCGTCGTCAGCAATTGCTTCTTTTGCTGATGGTACGTCACGTTCATCGGCCAACGCCAGGCGGTATCTTCTTCGGTCACGTTCTTCTTTGGTTTCCTTTTTCTGTTCGGAATTTTGAATTGGGTCAGATAAACCTGAATTCGGATCAGCATTTTTTTTATCGGCTAATGGTGGCTGGTTTGTTTGTGCCGATTGTGTTGGCTGCGTTGGAGAAGCCTGAGCTGTATTCTGATTTGACGCCTGATTTGGTTGAGCAGTTTGGCCAGCCTTTTGATTCGATAAAGGATGCTTGAGATATTCCTCTTCCTTTGGTTTAAATGCAAGTTTAGGATCAAGCTTGGCTGCCACGGCAAAATCGGCTTCAGAACCTGGTAATTTCAGCGCTTCCTTTGCAATTCCCCGGTTCATATAGGCATTGGCCAAAGTTGGATCGATTTGTAAGGCCAGATTGTAATCCGATATCGCTGCTTTGAAATCCTCCAGTTTCTGTTTCACAATACCCCGGTTATTGTAGGCATTGGCATTCTTCGGATCAAGTTTAAGACATTGGTCAAAGTCCCTCAGAGCCGAAGCATAATCGTTCAGTTCGAAGCGTGCCAGCCCTCTTAACAGGTAGGCACTTGAATAATGAGGCCGGATGATAATGGCCTGATTTAAATCTTTAATTGCCCCTTTAATATCATTTTTCATCAGGCGGGCATTGCTTCGGTTGATGAAGCTGTTGGTGAATTTCGGATTAAGCTCCAATGCTTTGTCGTAATCGGCGATGGCTCCATCAATATCTTTCATGGATACTTTGGCAATACCACGGTTATTGTAGATTGTTGAGTTTCCCGGATCAAGCTCAATAGCGCGGTTATAATCTTCAATAGCCTTCGTATATTCATTCAGCTGGAGGTATGCCAATCCGCGATTCATGAATGCATCGGGATAATAAGGTTTTATATTGATTGCCGTGTTGTAATCCTGAATTGCTCCACGGTAATCTTCAAGCTGATGTTTTGCAACTGCCCGGAAATAATATGGCTCTGGCAGGTGAGGTTTAAACCGGATGACAATGTTAAAGTTTTCAATTGCTCCAACGTAATTACCAATCTGAACGAGGGTTTCGCCAACACCAATATAATGGTCGATATTCAACTGGCTGTAAGTCAGATTAGAAATAAAAATGAGAAGTAAAAAAGTCAATTTTTTCATGCTGGCGCAATTTATACATAGCAAAAATAATATTTTAGCCTAAATGACTTTCTTTTCAATTTTTTAATTATTTTTTGTAAAAATTAACCAGAGATGAGGAAGTCTCATAAAAATATTTTTTGAGTTGAATTTATTATAGTGTGTAAAGATCAATAAATTAAAGTATTAGGAGGAAGTTCGATATGAAAAAGCGATGTGAATGGGCTACAAAAGATGAAATTATGTGGAAGTATCATGATGAGGAATGGGGAAAACCTTTGCATGACGACCAGAAATTGTTTGAGTTTCTGATTTTGGAAGGCATGCAAGCCGGATTAAGCTGGCTGACTATACTTCGGAAACGTGAAAACTTCAGGAAAGCTTACGAAAATTTTGATGTTTCGAAAGTTGCCGGTTTCGATCTGAAGAAGATCGATGAGCTCATGACTAATCAGGGAATCATCAGGAATAGGTTAAAGATTGCAGCCAGTATTGGCAATGCGAAACATTTCATTGAAATAGTCGAAGAGTTTGGAAGTTTCAATCGGTACATCTGGTCGTATGTAGATCATCAACCAATCATCAATCACTGGAATGCGATCTCTGAACTTCCTGCAAAAACTGAACTTTCGGATCGGATAAGTGCTGATCTTAAACGTCGGGGATTTAAATTTGTTGGTTCAACTATCATTTACGCACATATGCAGGCAACCGGAATGATCAATGATCATCAGGTTCAGTGTTTTTGTCATCCTGATCAGGCCCCAAAGTTATAAGATATTGAAAAACTGACTATTGACAATCCAATTATCTGTTCCCTCTTCGAAGCATAATCGGAATAGTGCGTGCGATAATCCACAGGTCGCTCCAGACAGAAAATTTCCTTTGTGCAATCTTATAGTATTTGTTGTCAAGTGCTCTGCGTTCTTCACGTGACATACGTTTTAAACGCCGTTGCGATTTTAGTTTCCAAAGTCCGATAACTCCGGCCGGTCCTGCCATCCGATGAGTCAGGTCTTCAGGGGTCAAAAGTTCGGCATCATGAATTTTCAGAGGCCTGTTGCCAACAATCGACAGATCACCTTTCAATACATTAAAAAGTTGAGGTAATTCGTCCAAATGCAATTTGCGAAGAATAAGCCCGACTTTAGAAATACGAGGATCAGCAGCATCGATGTTATCTTGATTTAATTCCGAGGTTTTCTGGATATCGTGGTTTAGTCGTGAAATTTCTTTCAATCGTCTGCCTGACATTGAGTACATGGTGCGTAACTGGTAGAAATCGAACAAATTGTACCCGGTACCTACTCGTTTTGAAACATAATAGATTCTGCCTCTTGATTCGAGTAAAATGGCGATGGCAAAAATCAGAAGGAACGGCGATACAATCAGTAACAACAGGAAAGCTGTAATGATATCTGAAATTCGTTTTATAACAGGAGTTTTGTACCATGATGAAGAAATGGCTTTCCCGTTAATCAAACTATTGGTCAGCGTTTTATTTTTTTTAAGTGTTAATATCTGGTTAACTAAAGTTTCAACAGTTACTGGTTTGAAGTAAACAGAATCAATTTCTTTCTCCTGAGCTTTTTTAATTAATTCAGGAGCTTTTTTATCATCAAGCAACAGAAATGGAATCTTATGGTTCGGATCGAATTGTTCGATCCAAAAATCATGAAATGCAATTCCATCGCCTCCAGGTAATTTTTGTTCACAAATTACTGCGTCTGGAAGACCATTGGCTGACACCCATTGACATACTGAAAAAATATTGTCGGTTGTTGGTATTTGAATCTCACGACCTTCAACGAAAACTTGGGATTGGAACTCAGGATCGGGTCCTAAATGAAGAATGACTAACTTTTTACTATTGTCCACTTTCATGAGTTAAAGGTTTAGAGAAGTTCCATTTTATGATACCAACAAATGGGTTCGCTGTTTTATAAATATAACAGCTGACCAAATTAATACAAAAAAAGGAACTATTCCTTGAATAATTTCAGATTGTAAAAAAATGACCTGAATAAGATCGCTTAGATTGGGAAAGTGTCATTTTAAATGGAAAAAGGACAGATTCTAAAATCTATCCTTTTCCTAAACTAACTAAACCAACTAAACTAAACTAACTAATCTAAACCTAAAAACTATTCAAACAAACTTATGAACTTTGTTTACAATACAAATTTATTGCTGAAACGACTAAAAGGTGTTAATTGAATATTAAGATAAAGACTATTAAACATTAAGTTTTGAGTTCAATGTTTCGTTTAAATAATCCAATTCTTCAAATCTGTTTTCTAATTGTTTGTAGTTTATATTTTTGTTAGGTAATCGTGAAGGTAAGTCCTGTTGTCAGGTGTTTAAACCGAATTCTTTCTTTTACCATCAGTCAGAAATCGAATGATTGAAAGTGTTTTTTTATCAATCCATTGGAATTTTTTGTTTTAAGGCGCTAATTTGATTTTTTTATCGTATTTTTTCCACCAGTAATTTTGTGAAACTGGAAACACTGGTAAAACCTTGAAGAATCGATAGTTCAGATCTAAAGTATAACTTATTCATTTCATTCAACTTAGTGTATCCGAAAATTACACATTGAATTTTAAGGGTATATTAAATTTCACCAATATGCAGAATCAGAGTAGAGATTTAGTCCCGGAAATACAAAAACTTGAGGCCGAAAAAATAGCTTTGTTAAAATTGGCTGAGGAGAGTATGCTCAAATTCAAATCTTTGTTTGAGTTGTCTTCCGACGGTATTTTTATTTCGGATAGTTTCGGTAGCTATCTTGAGATGAATCAATGTGGATGCACAATGTTGGGCTACACCAAAGATGAATTACTCAAACTAAGTCTGAAGGATTTATTGTTAATAGATTATGAGGATGAAATTCTATCCACCAAAGATCGATTAATCCATTCTGGAAATGGTGTTTCTGAAATGACTTTGGTTCGTAAAGATCACTCTTATTTTGCAGCAGAAGTAAGTGTCAAAACATGGCCAGACGGCCAGATTCATGGGATTATCCGGGATATTACAGAGCGTAAAAAGTTCGAGAATGAACTGATCGCTTCAAAGGAGAAGGCTGAAGAAAATGATCGGTTGAAAACTGCTTTTTTGCATAACATGAGTCATGAGATTCGTACCCCAATGAACGCCATCATGGGTTTTGCCGACTTGTTGCCGGAGTATTTTTACGATGAGGAGAGATTGATTAAATATGCTGGAATAATTAAAGAGAAAGGTGCAGATTTGCTTGAAATCATTAATGACATTCTGAATATTGCACGTATTGAATCAGGTCAGATGCAGTCTAATCCCGGAGATTGCAAGTTGAGTGCTTTTTTTGCTGAAATGGAGACACTTTTCAATGAATGTCAAATCCGGCAAAATAAACCTGAAGTCGAATTTCAATTAAAAGTTGATCCCGAAGTAAATCATCTTGAAGTGATTGTCGATCAGGCAAAATTGAAGCAAATACTCATGAATCTGGTGAGGAATGCTTTTAAATTCACTTCTGCCGGAACGATAAAAGTCGGGTGTTCGCTTAACGGGAGTAAGGAATTGTATTTTTATGTTTCAGATACTGGCATTGGCATTGAAAAAGAAAAACATTCAGAGATTTTCAGACCCTTTCTGAAAGCTAACAGCGATATCACACGGTTATATGGCGGAACAGGATTAGGACTATCCATTGTTCAAGGCTTTCTGGATCTGATGGGTGGTAAAATCTGGCTTGAATCTGAAATCAACGAGGGTTGTACCTTCTGTTTTACCTTACCTTTTAGTTTGAGTGAAAAACCAGTCGTGATTAAGGAGGTCAGGCCATTGGAATTGTTCGTTGAATCTCAGAATGCTTTGATTTTGATCGTAGAAAATGACGAATATACGGCAGAGTATTTAAAAGAGATACTTTCTGAGATTGGTTTGTCATATATTCATACTCAATCTGGTCGGTCAGCAGTTGATATCTGTTCCAAACAAAAAATTCAACTGGTACTGATGGATGTTCGTTTGCCTGATATGACTGGATATGAGGCAACAAGAATGATTAAATCAGTTGATCCCGAAGTGAAAGTGATTGTTCAAACAGCTTATTCAACTTTGGAAGATAAAAGAAAAGCGCTGGATGCCGGTTGCGATGAATATATTAGTAAACCGATAAAGCACGAATTATTGGTTTCTATCATCAACTTTTATCTGAAAAATCATAAAAATCAGGTGCAATCCTGAGACCTGAGTTTTCATAAATCTATTTTTCGGATGGAGAAAAAATTGAATGTTGCAAAGGATTTTAAGCTTTTTGATCAATCAGATCGCATGCTTGGCGGAGTGAATGTGCTTTTGATTTATCCACCTGTCAGACTTACCCAGCAACCATTATACCCACCGTTTGGACTGCTTTCAATAGCTTCTGTGTTGGAAAAGGCAGGTGCGAAAGTTGAAATACTCGATCTCAATATGCGGCGCCTCACTTTTTCGGAATTGAAGGTGGAGCTTGCCGGAAGGACATTTGACGTGATGGGTACTGGTGGTATGGCTACGGTTTATTATTACATGAAATTACTTGCCGAATATTTCAAAAAGGAATATCCGCAAGTGCCAATCATTGCCGGGGGAACTGCATGTTCCGGATCTCCTGCTGTGGTAGCTGAACGAACTAAATTTGATGTCACTGTTCTTGGAGAAGGTGAGCCGGTAATCATCGATGTGATTCATGCTTTGCTGAACAAGTCGAGTTTATCTGAAGTTCCTGGCATTATTTATAAGGATAAAAGTGGCAATCTGATTAGAACTGCAGAACGACCAAGAATGGCAAATTTGGAAGAACTCCCATTTCCGGCATACCATCTTGTCGATATGGATAAATATATTGCCAATTCAAACATTTACAAAATCAAGAAAAACAAGGTTTCTGAGGCCAGAATTACAGCTTTAAATCTTGATCGGACAAAAGCTAACCGGCCAATCATGATTTTTTCAAAAAGAGGTTGTCCGTTTGGATGTAATTTTTGTTACCGGAATTTTGGGCGAAAGGTTGTTGGCATGTCGGTTCAACATACACTGGATCACATGGCATTCCTTGAAAAGAAATATAATACGATCAACTTCATATTTGGTGACGAGATATTTAATGTAGACCGGAATTGGGTCATGGAATTTTGTGAGGCCATTATTTCTGAAAAGAGAAATTACATTCTAAATGTTGGCAATGGATTGAGGGCTAACTTAGTCGATCAGGAGATGATGTTGAAAATGAAAGAGGCCGGATTTTGCAGTGTGGCTGTGGGCATTGAGTCGTTTTATGAACCGACTCTCAAAGATATGTTAAAAGGTCAATCCACCGAGGTTATTGCTCAGGCTGTAAAAGTGATTAAAAGTAGTGGCTTTCATTTATCATCGGCTCAGTTTCTGTTCGGTTATCCGAGCGATGGGCCCGAATCGATGGCAATCAATGTCAGAATGTGCAAAGAACTTGGGCTGAAGAACGCAGGCTTTTCTATTCCTTGCCCTTATCCCGGTACCTTATTGTATGAGAAAGCTCTGAAAGAAGGGTATTTGCATGATGAGGAAGGCTGGTTGATGGAGTTGGCTGATAAAGATATAAGCGATCGGATTATTAACATGTCGGGCAAGCCTGATAAAGAATTGAAGAAATTAATTTGGGAGGCAGAAGATGAAATAAAGTTATTCTTCATTCGTAAAGATTTTCCAATATTAGGTTCTGCTTTGACCATTCTTCAAAAGATAGGGAGAAAGATGAATGTCAGTTCCTTCGATGTGCTTAAAGGGATTAAAGACAATGGAAAAAACTTACTGTTACACGGAAGATTGCCGGGTCGAATGCTCAAAAGCGGCTCAGCCAATCATATCCATATCCGGGATGAAGCTCTTGATTTATTGAAGAATTGGGAATCAGGGACTGATCTGGTAAATCATCGCATCAATTGATATTCTGAAATTGAAAATCCGGTTATTACTTTTAAAATAAACTGTCGGCGATCAGGATAATCATCACAAACAAATACAGGAAATTCAGTTTAAAAAAGGCTGGGCGTGCCTGGATGTCATGTTTGATGAGCATACTTGCCGTAAGCGAAAACAGGACATAAAAAATATAGATCAGCAAAAAGAACATCAAAACACTTCCCTGAAGAACTTCCAGCGAAACAACAATGGCAGTGGCAATGGTTGCAAGTATCCAGGTGAAACTTAATCGTTTGATCTGGTTGTCGTTAAAAACCGAATGAAGGCTTGGAAAACCGGCCAGTTCATATTCCTTGCCAAACATGAGCAGCAATAACCAGAAATGTGGAATCTGACCGATAAAAAAGAAAAGGGCGACCCAGAAAATATCTCCGTTCATCCAATCACCGCCACCTGCAAACCAGCCAATGTATGGTGGCAAAGCACCAACCAGAGAACCCGGAACAACAGCAAAAGCTGTAACTTTTTTAAGTGGAGTATAAATTAAGTTATACGAAATTAAAGTCAGTAAACTGGTGAGAAATACAATAATGGGAAAATTGGCGATTAAAATGAATGCTCCATAAGCAAAAAAGGAAAAGGCAACCCAGAACGCACCTTTAGGCGATATTTTTCCTGATGGAATTGGCCGGTTTTTAGTTCGTGGCATCAGGGCATCGGTCTTGTATTCCTGAAGATGGTTGATTGTTCCTGAACTGCACGACATCAAAAATACTCCAAACATCAGCATCCATGCCTGCCCGTCGAATAGATTGGTTTTCAAGGCATATCCGGTAAGCGCCGAAATAGCAATGGGCAAAGAAATACGTACTTTGCCCAGTTCTGCTATTATTTTTATCCAGGATAATAAATTAGCCTTTGTCATTTAAGCGATTTCAGATATTCGGTAATTTGTTTGATATCATTCTCCGAAAGCTGTCCTTTGTAAGGTTGCATCAATCCTTTATTAAACCCTTTTACTACATCGGCATTGGGTTCATAAATAGAACGTTTGATGTATTCATCATCAACTGTTACTTCGCGATCATCTCCAGCTGTGATAACTGTAACCTTCGATCCATAGATTCCTTTGAATGATGGTCCAACCAGTTTGTTCCCATCTACAGTATGGCAGGCAAAACAGCCAATATTTTTCATGATGCGTTTTCCGGTGGCAGTGGGAGATTCGACGATCGATTCAACATGTTTAACAGTGTCGACATACCATTTATTAAACTGGTCCTGAGGCAAAACCTTTACATAAGTGTACATATACGAATGGTTCATTCCGCAATACTCAGAACAAAATAATTCAAATTGTCCTTCCTTCTGAGCAATAAACCAGGCCATTTTTTCTCTTCCCGGTACCACATCTTCTTTAATCCTGAACGCCGGAATATAAAATCCATGAATTACATCAAGCGAAATCAGTTTCATTTTGACCGCTTTGTTCATCGGAACATAAAGTGTATCCGTGTTCTTCCCGTTTTCGTACTGAAAGGTATAGTTCCACATTCGTCCGGTAATGGTAATGTTAAAACTGTCTTTGGGAGCTGTCCGCATAGGCGCCCATCCGGCCCAGCCATAATAGAACATTACCATCACCAGAATAGTAGGAATTACCGTCCATATAATTTCGAGATTAGTACTTCCTTTAATTTGAGTTGCGACAGGATTTTTCTTGTTATTGTATTTGTAAATAAAATACAACATGGTAAAAGTCAGCCCAATAAGAAAAACAAAGGAAATTCCCATGATAATGAAAAAGGCTTTGTCGACCCCGTTAACAAAATTGGACGCATTAACTGTATTGGATAAGATATACATAGCTTTTATCTGAAATAATAATCTAAAAATGTAATGAAAATAACCGCAGAGAAAACCAGGGCTACAAATCCAACCATGATCCGGAGAAATGGCTGATCAAATTTAAGATGCATGAAAATAGACAATACAAGAATCGATTTTATTGTCGAAAAGATTAATGCGCCTAATACGGAGTATCCGCCAAGGTTAAGGTGTACAATCCCGATCGATCCAAAAGTCAGTGTGATCAGTGCCAACAGAATATAGACATATACTTTGTAGGGTACAATATGATGTTTTTCTTTTTCCATCTTGAATAGCTTTTCTTAGTGTATTAAATAGAACAGTGGGAACAGGAATATCCAGATCAAATCAACCAAATGCCAGTACAGTCCTGCATTTTCAAGTAATGACGGGCGATCGGCATGAACCGTTCCTTTCTGGACTCTCTTTAATGCCACAATAATGATGATCATTCCGATAATAATGTGTAAGGCATGCAGGCCGGTCATGACAAAATAAAGTCCGAAGAAAAGAATTTCGCCTTTACTCATGTCGTTAATCAAATGTTGAGATCCGGGCCAGATTCCATGATCAAATTTGACTCCCCATTCAAAATATTTGTTGATCAGGAACACCAATGCCAGCATAATGGTGATTTCAAGCAAAAGAATGGTTAAGCCCTTGTTCTTCTTCTGAAGCGCCGAAGTCGACATGGCAATCGTCATACTGCTTACCAGCAAAATGATGGTATTAATTGCTCCAATAACAGGATTCAATTCATTTCCGGCTAACTGAAAAGCTTCCGGATTTAAAAACCGGTAAATGGAATAAACAATGAACAAGCCGCCAAACAGGAGCAGTTCAGTGAATATAAAAAGCCACATTCCCAACTTGGATGCTTCCTGATCGTAATGCGGATCTGAATGTTGTGTTACATGTTCCATAAAATAGTGTCCGTTGATTAATATTCGTAAGGTCCGTCCTTTTCACCGTAAACCGGTATTTCGTCAAAATTTTCAACCGGAGGAGGAGAAGGTACAGTCCATTCCAGCGTTTTTCCATTCCATGGATTAATATCGGCATTTGGCCCAAGTTTAGCCGAACGGAAGAGGTTGATAACGATGATCAGTAAACCAAAAGTCATTACCCATGAACCCATCGTGGACAGTATATTGGCAGCATGGAATTCAGGAAGATAATCGTAATAACGACGAGGCATTCCCATCATTCCAAGATAGAACATCGGTGAATACAAGGTAAGGAATCCGATAGTAAAAAAGGCCCAGCCCAACTTAGCCCATACTTTATTGTACATGCGACCAAACATTTTTGGGAACCAATAATGAATGGCACCAAAAAAAGCAAACCCAACACCGCCAAAAACAATAAAATGAAAATGCGCCACAACAAAAGCAGTATCATGCACATAGACATTGGTTGCCAATGCTCCAAGAACCAATCCGGAGAAACCTCCGATCATGAAAACAAAAATGAAAGTTACTGCCCAAAGGAAAGGTATATCCGGATTAATGGAACCTTTGTGCATCGTCGAAATCCAGTTGAAGACTTTTATCGCACTTGGAATAGCAACCAAAAAAGTTAGGACAGAAAAGGTATATTGTGCTGTTCCGCTCATTCCGGAGGTAAACATATGATGTCCCCATACGAAATAACCTACAAAAGCAATAGCAAGCGTGGATGCTATGATAGCTTTGTAGCCAAAAATATGTTTTTGAGAGAAGGTCGGGATAATTTCAGAAATGGCACCCATGGCCGGAAGTATCATCACATAAACGGCAGGGTGCGAATAAATCCAGAATAAATGCTGGTACAAAACAGGGTCGCCACCCAATGCCGGATCAAAAACTCCGATACCAAAAATTCGTTCAAGTGCTACAAGGACCAAAGTGATTCCAACGACGGGTGTTGCCAGAAGCTGAATCCATGCAGTTCCATAGAGCGACCATGGGAACAGTGGCATTTTAAACCAGGTCATGCCCGGAGCACGCATCCGGTGAATAGTTACAATAAAGTTCAGTCCGGTTAGGATGGACGAAAAACCTAAAATAAATGCACCAAATATGGCAGGCAATAAGTTGGTGCCAGTTTTAAAACTATATGGTGCGTAAAAGGTCCATCCGGTATCAGGCGTTCCGTTTCCAAAAAGAACCGAAGCTATAACGAGTATAGCACCTGCCACATAAAAGTACCACGACAAGAGGTTAACCTTTGGAAATGCAACGTCTTTTGCTCCAATCATAATGGGAAGCATAAAGTTGCCAAATACAGCGGGAAGCCCCGGTATCACCACCATGAAAATCATGATTACGCCATGAACAGTAAAAAACGAATTATAGGTCTGCGGTCCCATGATGGTTCGTCCCGGAGCAATTAATTCAAGTTTCATACCAAGACCGAGAATCACACCCACAGCAAACATCGTCATAATTGAGTACATGTAGAGAAGCGCGATGCGTTTGTGGTCAGTTGAAAAAATCCAGGCGAATATACCCTTGTACTTCCCCTTATAATCGAGGTAGTTTACATCGTGTGGAATTTGAGTAGCTGTTTGCATAAATCAAAACTATTTATTTATTTCTTTTCTTTTTGGTTTGAAAATAAGTATTAGGAAAAACAGGACGGCCACAAATAGAATTAAGGTTCCTGAAATCTTGGTAACGTTTAGTACATAGGCCTTTCCAACCGGATCATATGCAAAACAATACTGCATAATTTTACTGATGGTTGGGGATGACAGACCTTTGGACGACTCAATAATTGCCATTTTGAAATCGAATGGCAAAAAATAAATTCCGGTCAGATAACGCGTGATTTTCCCTTTCGGGCTGACAACAGTTATTGCTGCGGCATGTGCGTAATCTTTACCTGTTCTTTTATATTTAAAACCTGTGGCATTCGTTCCTTTTTCAATACTTACAGTGTCGGAAACAAAAAACTTCCATCCTTTTGCAATGGTTTCTTTTTTATTGACCAGTTTTAGGTAATTGGCCTTTTTCAAGAGGCCAAGGTCAATGGTTTCCCTTGGATCAAAACTGATCGTTAAAACCTGGTAATCAACTCCGGGAACCAAATCAGATTGGTCCATCACATTTGCAAGTCCTTCCATGAGCGGACTGCAAATTCCGGGGCAACGGAAGTAAACCCAATTGATAATGGTTGGTTTGTCGATCAAGTCGGTAAGGCAAACCCGCTGATTATTTTCATCAATCAGGTAAATATCTTTTGGAAGATTTTCATCTAAGTGCTCTACAATGCCAATTTCAGGATCTTTTGTTTTGTCATCAAAGACTTTTTGTCCAAAAAGATTTATTCCGGATAAAAGTAAAATACAGATCAACAAAGGAAAGGATTTCACGGGAAAGAAACGAAAAATCGAACCAGTCGAAGGTGAAGATTCATTCGGTGAATGGAAATTTTCGAGCATACCTGTATTCTGACTTTGACTCATCTTGACTTTTGGTTTTCAAATCATCTGTTAATATGCTCGTAAAACCGGCAAATTGATCCAGGCAAAACGACCATCTTTCTTACTTATTTTTCGTTTTCTTGTAAGAATTGTTATTCCCTAAGAAACCCTAAAACACACTGATTGTTTATGCAATGCTAAATTTTCCTGTCTTTTTTTGTCTATGAGTTCATTTCAAAAGAAATTTTCAAGGATAAATCCTAAAAATCACCCGATTTGCTCCGAATAAGTTTTGGAATTATAACTAATCAAATTCCATCCGTAAAATACTAATCAGAACTTGTTAGCTTTAGCATTCGAAATTTGCGCTCAATTTACAATTATTTTTGGTTAACCATTCCTGAAGGACTTAGTTTTCAAAATCATTTTTCTATTTGCAGCAACTTCCTTTTTCAATCATCACTTCTTTAGGTGCAAGCTTTTCTAATGTAGGACTGACAAAAGGAATCCCCAGCGACATTCCGCGAAGTATAAAAAGGACACCAAGGAAGAATACGAAATAGGGAACAATCCGTTGCATTTTGCTCCGGATTCGCTGACCGATTGCATTGCTGGCAAGCGTGGCTGTTAAAAGCAACGGGACGGTACCAATCCCGAACAACATCATGAAAAGTGCCCCGGAAACTACTGTTCCGCTGTTTATAGCACCGGCAATAGCCACATAAACCAAGCCACAAGGCAGTAATCCATTAAGCAGACCAATCATAAAGAGTGAAAAATAGGACCGGTCAGTAAATAATTTTTTCAGTTTGAGAATCAGCCGGGCAGCAAATCCGCTGAATAAACCCGCAATGGTAATTTTTTCCCTGAACACGAATGGAAACAAAACGCTTGTAATCATTGCTGCACCAAGCAGAATGGATGTCCATTGCTGAAATCCAGCCAGATGAATTCCCCTACCAAGCATACCAAAAAGTAATCCTAATGAGCTGTAAGTTAAAACACGTCCCGAATTATACAAAATGGCTCCTGAAATCTTGGATCCCAGATTGTGTTTTTTGAGCGGAAGAGCAACTACAATTGGGCCGCACATTCCAATGCAGTGAAAACTGCCGATTAGTCCGATTGTAAGAGGTGTAATTAAATCCATTAATTCAAAATATTATTTGTAGTTAGGCATGGCTCTGAGTCTATACTTTTTTACTTTCCAACTACAATTGCTTCTTCCTGATAATAGGCGATTTTTCCTGCCTTCCAATCAATTTTCATCTGATATCTACCTTTTTGCAGGCTTTTCAAATTGATCACCTGGTTGAAAATGTTATCCAGTTTGATTTTCAATGTCATATCTCTTTTTTCCTCCACCGGACTGTAAAAATGAATTTCGCCCTGATATTCCTGACTATCTGCCAGTTTTGGGAAAATTAGTTTCAACGATTCTTCGGAAAGTTCAAACTTGATTTTGACTTTCAAAGCATCACTGTTGCGCACTTCATCGATGTGTTGCTGGTATTTTTCCGATTTCTGATAATAGTCGTTTTCGACCAGATCATCGTTTTGCCGTATCGCTATAGAAACCAAATACAACATTCCTGAAACCATGATTACCAATGCTAAAACAATACCGGTTCCCCAATTGAATTTCATAAGAAAGCCTCCCCTAACCCCTCCAAAGGAGGGAGATTTTAAAACGATAACGGTTTGTTTTTTATCCAATATATTTTTGAAATCATGACTAAGCAATTTTTAAGTCCTCCCTTTAGGGGAGGATTTAGGTGGGGCTTCATTTATCCAACGAATTTGGACCAACAAAAGTGGACAAAATCTTATCGATCTGTTTCCCTTTTTCAAAAACGCCAATCTCCACATGGATATTCGATGTTTTAACATTTTCCTTCTTCAGGACAATCAGTAAATCACGTTTGGTAACTTCACCTTTTTCAGCTTTTAACGGATCGCCCATCATGATGATTTCACCTTCAGGCGTGAGCAATCTTAATTCAATTTCGACTTCCGAATTGGTTTTGTTCACCATTTCCAAATTATACAAATTACTGTACCGATCAGGACCATATTCCTGGAACATAGTACCTGGTGAACGGTCGATTTCAGTTTCCACATCTCCGCGCACCGTAAATAAATAGGTGATAACTGTAAGCAGTGCCAATAAAACCAATGAGTAGGCAATAACGCGCGCATTGAATTTTATTTTTTCGCCTTCCGAAATCGCTTTTTCTGATGCAAAACGAATCAATCCTGAAGGTTTTTTAACTCGCTTCATCACTGCATTACAGGCATCGATGCATCCGGTACAATTAATGCATTCCAGTTGCGTTCCATTACGAATGTCAATTCCGGTAGGGCAAACATCAACACAACTATAGCAATTAATACAATCGCCTTTTATACCTCGTTCTCCTTTGCCGCGTGGTTCTCCGCGTTTGTAATCATAGGCGACCTGAATGGTGTTTACATCGAGCATAACGCCTTGTAAGCGTCCATAAGGACACACGATGGTGCAAACCTGCTCGCGAAACCAAGAAAAAATAAAATAATGCGCTCCGGTAAATGTCATTACAACCATTAGCATACCGAATCGCTGGATTGGCCAGCCGTTAATGATTTCGCTCAGTTTTGAGGTTCCTATTACATACGAGATAAAAGTTAAAATGGTAAAAAATGAAATGAAGAGGTAGATGCCATGTTTAAGAATTCGTTTTAAAACTTTAATTGCATCCAATTCCTGTTCGGCCAGTTTTTGCTGCTGTTCCGAATTACCGTCTATCAAATGCTCGATAGGACGGTACAGAAACTCCAGAAAAACTGTTTGCGGGCAAACCCAGCCACAGAATATTCTTCCGTATATAACCGTGAAAAGTACAATGAAAACCACGAAAGCGATGATTGCCAAAACTAATAAATGAAAATCCTGAGGATAAAATGTATTTCCAAACAATACAAATTTGCGTTCCAGAAAATTCAGAAAAATCAGAGGTTCGCCTCTGAGTTTCAACCAGGGGGCCAAATAAACGAAAACAAGGAGCGACCAAGCGATGATACGTCGATAGTTATACAATTTACCTTTCGGTAATTTGGGAAAAATCCAAACACGTTTACCGTCTTTTCCAAAAGTTGCAGGGCGGTCTCTAAATGTTGATTCCTGATAAGTTTCAGGATTTTGCATAGGTTTTATTTTACAAATTTCACTCCCTGAGGAGCTTTCGGATTGGGCGGATTAGTTCCCTGCAGGCTCAGAATGTAGGTGATGACTTCATTGATTTGTGTTGGACTGAGCTGACTTTTATAGGATAGCATACCTTTGTCAATCACCCCTTCGTTAATAACTTTCAGCAAATCTTCAGGTCTTCCTCCATGAATCCAATAATCATCCGCGAAGTTTGGACCTACCAAACCTTCACCAAATTTTCCGTGACAGACAAAACAGATTTTATCGAAAACCACCTTGCCAGCAGTCTTGATTTGATCTTGTGTCAAAGGTGCTGCAGTAGCAGCCTTTGCTTCTTCTTCCCTGGTGTCAACTTCAGTCTTTGCCCTTGCAGCCAACATTTCTCTTGAATATTCTTTCTTCTGAATAATACTGTCGTCTTTAAAGACCACAAGCAAAATCATGTATGAGATTGAAATGATGATGGTAACGTAAAAAATATATTTTAACCAAGGTGGAAGCGGATTGTCGAGTTCTTTAATACCGTCGTACTCGTGGCCGCCAAAATATTTAATTTGGGTTACTTCATCAATTTCCTGATGAATATTGTCTTGTTCTTTGATTGGTTTATCTTCAGTGGTATTCATAATTCCTTATTTTGCTATTTAAGTATTATTTGAATTTTAGTTCAATCTTTTCCATTTTATTGATTGAAGGTTCTTAATTTTTAATTTGCTCCGGCTCCGGATCATCGAGCGGCAAATTACTTATTTCGGCAACATCTTCATTTTTCATCCGGAAGGTATGAATGGTAACCAGAATGAAAAAGGTAAAGAAGATCAGAAAACCGATTAGGGCATATATTTCAACGTGGAATATACTGCGGAATGAATCTGATATCATAGCTTACTTTGTTACTGGGTTATTGGAAATATCCACTCCAAGTCGCTGAATATATGCGATTAGTGCAATGATTTCCCTGTTGCCTTCCGTTTTAATGCCTGCAGTTGACAGATCTTTTGCAATGCTGTCAGCCTGAGCCTTCAGGTCATCGTTAGCTTTCATTTCATAATTGTCAGGATAGGGTACTCCCAGTATTTTCATCGCATGTATTTTTCCGGGCGTCGACTCGATATCGATTTCCTTCTGAGCCAGCCATGGATATTTAGGCATAATCGAAGCCTGATTCATTTTCTGAGGATCGATGAAATGGTTGTAATGCCACGAATTTGGTTTGTACATTTTGCCGGTTTTCACCCCTTCACGCGCCAGATCCGGACCGGTACGTTTTGATCCGAACTGGAACGGATGGTCATAAACTGATTCGCCGGCCTTTGAATATTCACCATAGCGTTCGGTTTCAGACCGCAATGGCCTCACCATTTGCGAATGACAGTTATAACAACCTTCCTTCACATAAATATCGCGTCCCTGTAATTCGAGCGGCGTGTATGGTTTTACGCTCGGAATGGTGGCAATATTCGATTTGATCAGGTATGTCGGGATAATTTCGACGATACCTCCAATCAGTATAACAATTGCTGCAATAATAAGGAACCGGATTGGTTTGCGTTCAAGGAACCGATGTCCGCTTTCTGATTCTGTTTTTCCTGTCGGTAAAACTTCCAATGCCGAAGCTTCAACTTCTTCTTCAGCAACAAACGAACCGGCTTTTATCGTTTTTACGATGTTGTAAACCAGAATTAAGAATCCGCTTAAATATAGAAATCCGCCAAATGCCCTGATCATATACATCGGGATTAGCTGCGCAACCGTTTCCAGGAAATTCGGATACATCAGGAAGCCATCCGGAGTAAATTGTTTCCACATCAATGCCTGGGTGATTCCGCCGATGTATAAAGGAACGGCGTAAAAAACAATGGCCAGCGTGGCTATCCAGAAATGTATGTTCGCCAGTTTCGTGGAATAAAGTTTCGTGTTATAAAGTCTTGGAATCAGCCAGTAAATCATCCCGAAGGTTAACATCCCATTCCAGCCCAAGGCTCCAATGTGAACATGACCGATAGTCCAGTCGGTAAAGTGACTGATAGCATTCACCGTTTTAAACGACAGCATCGGCCCCTCGAAGGTAGACATTCCGTAAGCAGTAATTCCAACCACAAACATCTTCAGGATTGGATCTCTCCGCACTTTATCCCATGCACCACGCAAGGTAAGCAAACCGTTGATCATACCACCCCAACTCGGAGCAATCAGCATGACGGAAAAAGTCGTTCCCAACGCCTGAAGCCAATCGGGCAAAGAACTGTATAATAAATGGTGAGGACCAGCCCAGATATATAGAAAAATGAGTGACCAAAAGTGAACAATGGAGAGTTTGTATGAATAAACCGGACGTCCGGAAACTTTAGGAACGAAATAGTACATTAATCCGAGAAATGGAGTCGTAAGGAAGAATGCAACTGCATTGTGACCATACCACCATTGCACCAAAGCATCCTGAACTCCTGCATACAAGGTATAGCTTTTAAATAAACTTACCGGCACAGCCAGCGAATTTACAATGTGCAAAACTGCGATGGTTACCCAGGTTGCAATGTAAAACCAGATGGAAACATAAATGTGACTGGTTCGGCGGGTTAATATGGTACCGAACATATTCCAGCCAAAAACAACCCAAACCAAGGTAATCGCAATGTCGATCGGCCATTCCAGCTCGGCATATTCCTTGCCTACAGTAAATCCCATCATTAGGGTCACTGCAGCTGCAACTATGATTGCCTGCCAACCCCAGAAATGGATTTTACCGAGCAAATCGCTGTACATCCTGGTTTTTAACAATCGCTGAAGTGAATAATACACTGCTGTAAAAATCGCATTTCCGACGAAGGCAAAAATGACAGCATTGGTGTGAACCGGACGGGTACGACCGAAAGTGGTAAACTCAAGTCCGAAATTCATGGAAGGAATGAAAATCTGAAGTGCAATCAGCAATCCTGCTGCCAGGCCGACAACGCCCCATACAATGGTTGCAATCGCAAAGTTCCGGGTCATGCGGTTGTCGTACGAAAACTTTTGTAATTCCATAGAGTTGTATTTAGTTTTTCTTATTATTCAAGTTTCAAGTCCAAAGTTTCAAGTTCAAAGTCAGATGCTGTGATCAGCAAACTTCAAACAGAAATGGCCTCCTGTTTTTCCTGGTTTCCTTTTTCCTTAGTTATTTTTTGGCTATTTTCTGATTCCTTAATTTCCGGATCATCAAACAATATTCTAACCGAAGGGGTGTAAGTATCATCATATTGCCCGCTCTTCACTGCCCAGACAAAGGCAATTAAAAATGCTCCTGCCATAATAATGGCTACAAATACCAGAATGAACACTACAGACATATTTATTTAACTTATTTGCTGTTAGTATTTTATGTTTATTTTTAATTATATTTTCCTTAATAAAGGTGTCTTTTAGCGGCTAAATTTACAGAAAAACTGGCAAACACAACTACCGAAACTGAACTAATTGGCATCAATATGGCCGCTACTATTGGTGTGAGATTTCCCTGAACTGCAAACGACAAGCCGACGAGGTTGTATAGAAACGAGATTAGGAAACCAGATTTTACAATGTTCATGCTTTGATGAGTGAAGCCAATAAACCGGTGCAATTTTCCAAATTGATTCGATTGAAGAATGGCATCGCAGGCCGGTGAAAAATTGAATACATTATCGGCAATCACAATGCCTACATTACTTTCGTTCAGTGCACCGGCATCGTTCAGTCCATCGCCGATCATTAAAACTTTCCGTCCATTCTTTTGTAATTTCCTAATGTAGTTTAACTTGTCGGTTGGTGTTTGGTTGAAATGAAGATTTTCTGCCACACTAAAATATTCGGTTAGTCTGGACTTTTCCGCGTCATTATCGCCGGTTAAAAGATGGATTTCGTGTGTTCTTTCCAGTTTTTGAATTAGACTTTTTAAGCCGGAACGGTATTCATTTTCGAGCTGAAAACATCCCACTATCGAATCCTGAAGGTAAACCCAGACTTCTGTTTTCAGGTTTTCATCCGTTGTTTTTTCTCCTGAAACAAAATATCTGGATCCAATGTTAATTCTCAAACCATTAATTAATCCGGTGATACCAAGCGATGTAATCTCCTGAAAT